>CAWUJT010000035.1:0-19946 GCA_963922715.1 uncultured Thalassobacter sp. | reverse complement strand
TTCATCAGGATTTTTAGCTTTATTAAAAACCCTGTGGTTTTACTTTGATTTGGTTTTATTCTGTCAAACTGCAGTCCAGCAAACCAGCAAGCGCTTTAGGGACCAGCGTAATGACCTTGCTCGCCCAAAAGTCCCTTGCAACCGGGATAGTTTGTCTATGAGCGACTGTGGCGTTGAGCTGAGCTGCACCTTGAGACGCCGGTGGAATTTTGCCAGCGGTTTCAGCATTACTCTGGGAATAATCCCTCTGGCGGATCGATCACCACACGGCCTTTCTTGATGTCAACAGTGGGCACAACGGCCCGTGTGAATGGGACCAGAACATTTGCCCCCGTCTGGCGCACTTCAAGAATATCGCCCGCCCCATGATCGTGCACAGCGTGAATCCGACCCAGGGGTGCTCCGCCTGTATCGACGGCCTCAAGCCCAATCAGATCCACATGGTAGAACTCATCTTCCGCCAGATCAGGAAAGCACACGCGGGAAACCGACAGCGTGTGCCCCCGCAACCGATCTGCGGCCTCTTTGCCCGTCACACCAGATAGCCGCGCGACATAGCCGCCTTTGATCGGGCGCAGCAGGGTGACGGTGTAGCTGTTGCCGTGCTCGTCTTCAACGGGACCATAGTTGGCGATGTCCGACGGCTCAGCGCAAAAGCTTTTGAGCCGCACATCGCCATGAACCCCGTGGCCGCCCGCGACGGCGCCGAGAACAATACGCTCTGCCCTTGACGGCATGTCGCTTAGGCCTCAGCCGCCTCTTGCTCTGGTGCCTCGGCAGCCGCAGCGATTTTTGCCGCTTTCTCTTCGGCACGTTCCTTGGCTTTCTTGCCAGGCTCAGCCTTGTTTGGATTGTTGCGCACGGCCTTTTCGCGCACCCCTGCGGCCTCTAGGAAACGGGCCACGCGATCGGTGGGCTGTGCACCTTTTGACAACCAGTCTTGCACACGCTCTAGATCCATTTTCACCCGATCTTCGCTGTCTTTGGGCAAAAGCGGATTATAAGTGCCGAGCTTTTCGATGAAACGACCGTCACGTGGCATACGGCTATCTGCGGCCACGATACGATAGAACGGACGTTTCTTAGAGCCCCCACGGGCCAAGCGGATTTTAATTGCCATTTTGTGATCTCCTTTGCATGGCGGGATATTTAGATTGATAAGTTTCGTGATGGCGGATGACTTCGCGGATGACGAATTTCAGGAATTTTTTGGCAAACTCAGGGTCCAGGTCTGCTCGCTGCGCCAGATCCTCTAGCCGTGCGATTTGCGCCGCCTCACGCGCGGGATCGGACGGCGGTAGGTTGTTCAGGGCCTTGAGCCGTCCCACGGCCTGAGTGTGCTTGAAGCGCTCCCCAAGGGTGTAAACAAGGATTGCATCGAGCCGGTCGATACTGTCACGGTGCTGCTTTAGCAGTTCCGTCGTTTGGAGCACGACATCATCAGTCAAGAGCAAAGCCTTTCGGTTTGAACAGCGGATCGGCGTAATGGGCGATTTCCATTTCGATCCCATGGGACAGCTGGGTATCTTGAAGCGCCGCAGGGCTTGGATGGCGGTAGACCACGTCGTTGCCATCAACCGATTGCGCTTTCTTGTCTTTCTTGGCGCCGAGACGTTCTGCCAAACGAATTGAATCGAGGTTCTTTGGATCAAGGTAAGACACAGCGCCTTGCCAGTTTTTCTCTGTGTAAAAGTATCGGCGCGCCGCATAGGTGGCTTCTAACGCATATCCATGCCCCTGCACCTCGGGCCAGATGATCCAAGCGATCTCGGCTTCGGGCCATTTTGCAGGCTGCCAGGCGCCGGCCATGCCAAGGGTTTTGTCGGTCTCGCGGTCATGCATCATCCACATGCCAAAGCCCCGGATTTCCCAATGCCCGATTTCGGCGGCATAGAGCATCCAGGCCTCATAATCATTCAAGGGCCCACCCATGTAGCGCGCGCGATAGCTGGTGAAGGTGGCCTTGAAGTTGGGATAATCCTCAGGCTGTGGCCCGCGCAACTGTAGACGCCGCGTTTGCAGCACGGGAATGTCTCGGTGACCCATTAGCGACTTCCTGCAACTTTTGGATGACGATGGACTAAAGCGGGTTTGCCCAGAAACATCCGCTCATCCTCGATTGTTGCGCCAAGCCGGTTTGCAAGCGCAAGGGAGCGGGTGTTTTCAGGATTGATGTAAGAGATCACACCATTCAGCCCGAAATTCGGACCATACGTGCGGGCTGCCAGAGCAGCCTCATAGGCAAGGCCCTTCCCTTCCCAGTCGGGATAAATATGCCAGCCGAGTTCCGGCTCATCCCAACCTTCGGAAAACATAAACCCAACACGCCCTATGGGCATGTTGGTGTCTTTCTGCGCAATGACCCATAAACCATATCCACGGAGCGCCCAGTGCCCGATTTGCGCCAGAAACCCTTTCCACGCAGTGAAACGATCTGGCGCTGGGCCGCCGATCCAACGGGAGTTTTCATGGGTGAAGAAGGCGGCATGAGCCTCAAAGTCGCTCTCCACCGGGCCACGCAGGATCAGACGGTCTGTCACTAAGGTCGGGATCATCAGGCGGGCCTCTCATGGCGGTACACAACGGTTTCGCCCGGGGCTTCACCTGCGGGCAACAGAGCCGCAGGGTCAAGCTTTGCGCCCAGGCGCTCCGCCAAAGCGCGCGAGCGGGTGTTGTCGGGGTGAATATAACTGACAAGGCTGGGAAGATCGCTCTGGGACCAAAACCACTCCCGCGCTAAGGCTGCAGCGGTAAAGGCGACCCCGCGCCCTTCAAAGCCTTCAAAGAGCGTCCAGCCAAGTTCGATCTCTGGATAATGTGGCGGGTGCATCAAACTAATCTGTCCCGCCAATTGCCCTTCAACCTCGAGCGCCCAAGTGCCGAACCCACGAAGGTGCCAGGAAACAATCTCTGAACTCAGACCGTACCACAGATGTGTTCGTGTTTTTGGTATCGGCATATAGCGCGCACGGTCCGTTTGATAAAACGCCCAAAACGCATCGAAATCCGCCAAGATATGGTGGCGCAGAAGAAGGTTGCCCGTTTCAAGCAAAGGTGCCTCTGTGCGCTGTGGCAAGCACAGTGTCGTGGCAAAGGTGGTATAGCCCCTCATGCGACCATCTGCGCGGTTGTGAACACTTTGACCCTTGGGGGCGCGTTGTCTGTTGGTGTTTGGGCATCTTCGACAAGCCCTAGTCGTTCGGCTACGCGCAAAGAGCGTGTGTTTGCTGGATCAATCTCTGCGACCAGTGGGCCACCGTTTGCCGCCACCCAAGCCTCCAGCACAGCGCGCGCGGCTTCAGACGCGAGGCCTTGGCCTTCATAGGCTGCATCCCACAAGGACCAGGTGATCTCGGGGACTCTGTTCATATGCAAAACACCGACATGACCAAAGCCAACCCCACCTTGCGTGATCGCGTAACGCCCGTATCCACGCAACGCCCATTGGCCAGCCATTGCAAAGAACCGCTCAACCACACGATCCCGATCTTGTACGATATGACGCCCTGCACTACGGGGACCTATATAATAGGTGACATAACCTTCAAGATCGCGCATCTCAAACGGGCGCAGCGACAAACGCGTCGTCGATATATGTAAGGGCAGTTTCATTTCTTTTTGCCCAAACCGGAAAGACCCGGCGGAAGCGCACCACCGCCAAGGCCGGGCAGGCCACCCATGCTTTTTGCTGCGGCTTGCAGGGCGGCGGGATCCATTTGTGATGGATCGGGCAGACCTTGGCCCCCCATCCCCCCCATGGCCTGTTTGAGCATCCCGCCCTTGCCCATCTTTTTCATCATATCCGCCATTTGGCGGTGCATTTTCAAAAGCTTATTCAGCTCTGACACTTCAAGGCCCGCACCCTTGGCGATGCGTTTCTTGCGGCTGGCTTGCAAAATGGCCGGGTTTGCGCGTTCCCTTTTGGTCATTGAATTGATCAAGGCAACCTGACGGGCGAGCACTTTATCATCCATCCCTGCTGCCGCCATCTGTTTGGACATTTTGCCCATGCCCGGCATCAGTCCCATCAAGCCTTCCATACCGCCCATCTTTTGCATTTGCTGCAACTGGTTGCGCATGTCATTCATGCTGAAAAGCCCCTTTTGGAAGCGTCTCATCATGCGCTCTTGGGCTTCGACTTCCATCGTTTCTTGGGCTTTTTCCACTAAGGAGACGATGTCCCCCATGCCGAGGATACGGCCCGCGATACGGCTGGGCTCAAACGTCTCCAGCGCCTCCAACTTCTCCCCTAAACCCACAAAGCGGATCGGTTTGCCCGTCACAGCCCGCATTGAGAACGCGGCCCCGCCACGACCATCGCCATCCATCCGGGTCAGGACAACACCCGTCACCCCGACTTTGGCGTCGAACTCTTCCGCCACTTCGACCGCCACCTGGCCGGTCAAACCATCAACCACCAAAAGCGTCTCACGCGGCAGGACTGCCGCGCGTACGTCGGCCACCTCCTGCATCAGCGTTGCGTCGATTTGAAGACGCCCTGCCGTATCCAACAGATAGACATCGTAGCCGCCCAGAGAGGCCTGCTGCTTCGCCCGCTTGGCAATATCGACAGGTGTTTGATCGGGCACAATGGGCAGCACATCCACGCCGATTTGTTGCCCCAGTATCTTAAGTTGTTCCATTGCCGCCGGACGGTAGACGTCCAAAGACGCCATCAACACCCGCTTGCCATCACGCTCTGTCAATCGTTTGGCGATTTTGCCAGTCGTGGTTGTTTTCCCCGACCCTTGCAGGCCAACCATCAAAATAGGGGCCGGCGGGTTATCGACCTTCAGTGCGCCGGGATCATCCTCCCCTTCCAAAACCCGCACCATCTCATCATGGACAATCTTGATCACCATCTGGCCCGGCGTGACGGATTTCGTCACCGCCGCACCCGTGGCTTTGGCCGTCACGGCCTTGACGAAACTCCGCACAACAGGCAGTGAAACATCTGCCTCCAATAGCGCCACCCGCACTTCGCGCATTGCGGTGCGCACGTCCTCCTCACTCAGCGCGCCTTGCCTTGTCAGGCGGTCAAAGACGCCTGAAAGCCGTTCTGAGAGCGTTTCAAACATAAGCCTTATCACCTTTTGTTTGCGCAAGTCGCAATCGATATCTCCAAATAGTTCGGCCCCCACGGGCGCTTCGCGCTGGTGGGGGGCGATCCTTTTAATATTTTAGGACCGAAAGGTGTTTACCTTTCAGAATGTTGCGGAGGTAATTGCCAAAACCGAGTCTGTCAACCCAAATACACGAAATGTCAGCTATACTGAATTTAGAGGGGTCGAGAGTCAGCGGCCAACCACCACCAGTTCGAGGTGGCCGCCAACGCAGGCGCTGCGCCATGGTCATGCCAAGGTATTCAATCTAACCCGCTATATTATTGGCGAAAAGTACATCACAGCGCGGGTCTTCTGTGTTGGCCCGTACACTCTGTCAGAGGCCATAACCGTCACAGAAACCCAGTGTGCAGCAGGCGTATGTCTAAAGATAAAGATTAGGGGGATATTGCAATCGAACATAATGCTTGCAACAGAGCCCCCAAAAAAGTCATGCTATAACTTTGACCTAATCAGAAGATAAAGAGGTCTGAATCTTCGTCTTCTTCATCATCGTAGTTTTCTTGTTCCCTTTCCCTTTCAAAAACGGGAAGAAAGTCCAATCTAAAATCGTCAGCACCGGTGGGTCCGCCGAATATAAAATTGTCTTCATTTAAATCGTCAATCGATACGCCGGCGAGAACCACGGTGTCGTCTTCACTGTGCGTTATCTGGACAGACGTTTCATCACGGGGACCGACACGACCATCGTCGTCGTCATCGTCAAGTTCGATCTCAATTGCATTGTCCAGAAGATCATCAAAATCGTCTATGTCTGTGCCACTTAAATCAATTTGTGTATAATTATTATTGTTATCTTCCGCGCCAACGAAACCAAAAATCAAATCAGAGTCTTCCGTGTCAGAGCTCTCGATGGTGATGACGTCACGCTCATCCGCATAAATCGTATCGCTACCTTGTCCGCCGTCAATGCGATCAGCCCTTGTTCCGCCATCAAGCACGTCATTTCCGTCACCGCCAAAAAGATTATCCTCTCCCTCTTCGCCTGAAATACTGTCATCACCGGCGCCGCCATTAAGAGTGTCTTCATCGGCTCCCCCAGAAATACTGTCATTGTCTGCGCCTCCATTTATTGAGTCGCTTCCTGCATTGCCATTTAGGGTATCTGATCCAGAACCTCCTTCTACTACGTCGCTTCCTGAGCCGGCGTTAATTAAATCGTCGCCATCCTCACCTGATAATAAATCTGAGTCAGCTCCACCTTGAATTGTGTCATTGCCGATCCCGCCGTTAATGGTGTCATCATCATCGCCTCCACTTAAAGAGTCATCTCCGTCATTGCCGTTAATCTGATCTCTATGTTGTTCGCCATTAATCGTGTCATCACCAATGCCACCATCAATTGTGTCACGGCCAGCGCCCCCATCGATAAAATCCTGACCACTGCCACCAAATATAAAGTCACTGCGTTCTTGTCCGTCGATAACATCGTTGCCTTGTCCGCCATCAATTGTGTCAAGGCCATATCCACCATCTATGAAGTCGTTTCCGTTGCCGCCATAAAGCAAATCATCGCCATCACCGCCCGACAAAGTGTCACCTGAACCCGCACCATATATGGTGTCGTCTCCAATACCGCCTTCGATATTATTTTCTCCATCTTCAGCAGTGAAAATTTCGCTGTCTTCGTCTAATTCATCCAAATCTTCATCGAAAGATTGGTTGCCAAAAATAAGGTCATCACCACTTGCGCCGTTGATAGTGTCTGCCTCCTCGTTTCCGCTTATTGTGTCATTTTTAGTGCCCGTCGTAACGTCGTCAGCGCCATCAGTTCCGGTAATGTCGTACCTCGTCGTAACTGGATCATCGACTTCATATGCACCGTCTTCGTCTAACTCTTCCTCCGCCAAATCGATTGTATCCAGCGCTATCGGATCTCTAAAGAGTGGAAACAGTCTCTGTTCAAAGACGGGTCTGTCAATAAGAATGCCAGGCCCCCTATCACCCGTGATAACATCAAAACCCGCAAGGAACCTGAAAAGCCAACCTTCTGGATCGGCAGCTTGCTCGCTTTCAACTGTCGCGTTGTCTTGCGATTCAGAAGAGTTTTCTTTTGATTCAATTGTCGTATCGTCTAGTGTTTCTGAAGAGTTTTCTGTTCTTTTGAAGATCGCCATTGTTTCCCCCACAGCGTTAACTTTTGTTAATAAAAGTATCACTACAGCAAAAGTAGTTGCAGTAAATACAGAAATGCCACCACGATTAAATTTCTGAAGAATGTTGACCTCTGCGACGTGTGCGGAACAGCGTGAACTTGGATAGGGTCATATAGGCTGTGGTGATATCACCGCCCTTCGACAATTTTTCTGTGCCATGTATCTGATGGCCGCATCCATAGGACAGGTAAGGTGGATTTGATAAGCGGGGACTGGCACATCGTAATCGCCAAGAAGTAGACAGGTGCCAGACCCCCAGACCACCAAAGAGCCACGGCGAGACGGTCATCAAAGACATCCTCCGTGCGGCACGCAAACAGTATTCAGCCGAAAAGAAGATCCGTACGACCGGTCATCTTCACAACGCATAGGTGCAAGGCCAGATCAAGCCGGTTCCGCTTTCCCACGGTGATCACAAACGGCGGCCATCCCCTCAGGATTTAGGGTGAAAAACACGTGAATCTCAAGATCACTCAGTGGGCCTGAAACGCTGCTCATCAATCCGCGTTTGTTCAAGAAGCATAACCTTCCTCCAGAATGTGGGAATATGAACATAACGCGTCCGAATGACCAGAAGCAAAAAAAATCAATATCTTAACCGCTTCTGCATGCCAAATCAAAGGGCCGGAACAATTCCGCGACACGTCCAACTTAATTATTCCTCTCTAAATGCTCTTTGAAGATGATCCATCAGGGGCCGTATGAGGTAATTGAGAACAGATCGCTCTCCGGTTTGGATAAATGCTTCAAAGGGCATACCGGGCACTAAAGCCAAGCCCTCAAGTTTCTTAAGTTCATCGTTTGGAATTGAGATTTCCCCTTTGAAATAACTCAGGCCAGAATTTTGATCCGTAATGCTGGTTGGCGATAGTCTCGACACTGTGCCCAGGAGTTCTGGCGTGGTGCGTTGATTGAAGGCCGAAAAGACCAGTCGGACATTTTGATCGAGAGCGACTTGATCGATGGAGACTGGATCAATCTGCACTTCGAAGGAGAGGTTTTCCCCTTGGGGCACAATTTGCAAGACAGTGCCACCCGGCGGCACCACACCGCCAATGGTAAAGACTTGCATCTCATGGACAACACCGGAGACCGGAGCACGTAAGGCAACACGGTCGAGCTGTTTTTCCGTAGAGAGTGTTTGTTGGATCAATTCACCAATTTGCGTCGTGATCTGACTTTGCTCTTCTACAATGCTTTCTGTAAAATCGCGGTCATCTAATAGCATTTCAATGCGCGCTTCTTGGATTGCGTTTTTGATCCCCGCGATCTCTGATATGTGTTCAGAAATTTGGCCTTCAATATCAGCCTTGGCCCGTTCGATCGAGGCCACTTGTGGGGCTGCGATCAGGCCTTTATCTGCCAGTTCAACTTTGGCTGCTAACTCTTCAGAGATCAACTCCAATTGTCGTTTTTTCGCGGCGAGCACCCCCTCAACGCCTATGATCTGGTTTTCAAGTTGGGCGATTTTCTCGAGAAGTCGTTCTTCTTTGCCGTCTTGCAAACCCCGCCTTGCATTGAAAATCTCGATCTGACCTTGGAAAGCATCTGTTGCGTCAACACCCGTTAGAACCTCTGGAAACCGCTCAAATTCAATCTCGGTATCGCTGTTTTGCTCGGCCCGCAGTCGAGATTTGCGCGCAATCAAGTCCGCAAGACGCGCCTTGTAAATCATCAGATTGGCCTCAAGCAATGTTTTATCTAATCGCACGAGTATATCGTTTTCTGTGACAAAATCACCTTCTGTGACAAGAATTTCGTCAATCACGCCCCCATCAAAATGCTGGACCTGTTTGGGGTTGCCTGTCACGACAACTGTTCCCACAGCAATCACGGCACCGTTGATTTGGGTCACAGTGGCCCAAACAGCCAAAGTCAAAAACAAGGCACCTACCGCAAGAAAACCAAGTCTTGCGGTCCAAGAAATTCCCGTTTTCAAGTTGGGCTCGTCACCGATCATGAGACCTTGGCTTTCTCATTTTGTGTGACAGGTGATGCGACCTGCATCATACGTTTTAAAACTACGTCTTTTGGTCCAAAATCTGCGATCTGACCTGATTGCAGCAAAATAAGGTTGTCAACAGCAGCGATAGCACTGGGACGATGGGCAATCACAATGATCGTTGATCCGCTGGCACTGATCGTTTTTATCGCCTGCCCTAGGGCTTCATCACCCTGTGTATCCAAGTTTGAATTGGGTTCATCGAGGACAATCAGCTTTGGTGCACCATATAACGCCCGTGCCAAACCAATGCGTTGAACTTGACCGCCTGAAAGAGGGAGTTCTGAATAGCCAACCTTCGTCATATATCCATCCGGCAATCCGACGATCATCTCATGCGCGAAAGCTTTTTCGGCGGCTGCGATTACGTCCTCATCTTTTGCGTCAGGATCAAAACGTGCGATGTTATCGCGGATGCTTCCCGACAAAAGATCCAGCCGTTGTGGAAGGTATCCAATATAGCGGCCAAGTTTTTCTTGGTCCCATTGCGTTAGAGATGCTCCATCCAATCTTACAGAGCCCTGATCCGGCTGCCACCCACCTACCAGGAGTTTTGCAAGAGTGGTTTTGCCGCTTGCACTTGGGCCGATAATCCCAACCGAGCTGCCTGCGGGCAGTTCAAAACTCACATTGCTCAGAATAGGCTTTGCATCAGCGTTGTGTTCAGACCCTAAAGGATATTTCGTGACATTACGTACACTGACCTTACCTTGCGGCGCAGGGAGATCAACTTCTTGCGCTTCTGCGGCGGGTACCTTTGCAAAAGCTTGGTCTAAGCGTCGATTGGCTTCGCGGGCGCGCACCACGCTCTTCCATTGCCCGATCACCTGATCAATGGGCGCAAGGGCCCGCCCGGTAATGATGGAGGCCGCAACAATCATACCGGCCGAGATCTCCTGCATGACGGCCAAATAGCCGCCCATGGCCAGGATGGCGGATTGCAATAACAACCGAAATGCCTTTGAGCTTGTGGAAAACCCTTCTCCACGATCATTTCCCACTTGTCCCACAGCCAATCCTTTGCGGTGCATCTCAGCCCAAAAGCCTTCAACAGATTTCCCCATGCCAAGGGGTAAAATTGTATCCGCCTGAAGGTGAGATTGTTCCACAAAAGATGTTTCTGTGGCATCCATCGCCATAGCGCGGGCCAAAGGGTCTTTGGTTGTGAGCTGATTGACATAGGCGATCACACCGACAACAACCGCCCCAGCAATGGCTAATATCCCAAGCCAAGGGTGTACAAGCGCGATGATAAGCAAGTAAAACGGCACCCAAGGCAGATCGAAAA
This sequence comes from uncultured Thalassobacter sp., assembly GCA_963922715.1. Lineage (GTDB taxonomy): Bacteria > Pseudomonadota > Alphaproteobacteria > Rhodobacterales > Rhodobacteraceae > CAWUJT01. The sequence goes on along the minus strand of CAWUJT010000035.1, from coordinate 9,377 downwards.
ACCCAAGGATTGCCGGACTTGAGAGAAACCCACGCACCACAGCAAGATCGTTCAAAGGTCGCCCTAGGATCTTAATCTGGCCGGATCCAGCCTTGATCCAAAGTCCATAAACCTGATGGCTGATGTCTTGATCCAATCGGAAGGCTGCTCTGGACAGGATTCGCGTGCGCAGAAAGTCAAAAAATCCCAAAAAGGCAAAGAGCAACACGACGATGACAAAAAGCCCAATCAAGGTCTGGAGGGAGCCACTGCTCAAGACACGATCATAGACCTGCAACATAAACATAGGGCCTGTGAGCATAAGGATATTCACAAACGCACTAAAAAGACCTACTGCGACAAAAACCTGCCGCAGCCGTGCTTTTGCGCTGCCATAGCTTGTCTTTTGCTGCATCTCAGCGCCTCAGAATTTTATCGCTACACTCAATAGAACGAGAATTGATCCTCGTCCAGGGCAGCCAGCTGGGTGTTTTTGAGGAAGAGCGCATCTTGATCGCCAAAGTCGAACAAGACACCTCCTTCTGTCTCTTGACCAAGCGCCATGAGCGCTTCGAAACTGTCCACACCATCAATACTAATAGTGATCTTATCGCCCTCGAAAAACTTCCTGTAGCCCTGTCGGCTTACTTGGAAATCGGTAATAACATCATACCCGCCGTTGTACATAAAGGTATCAACGCCCCTTCCCCCCGTGAGCACATCGTCTCCTGCACCACCATTGAGTATATCCCGTCCATATCCACCTTTGAGGAAATCATTGTCCTCACCGCCATCCAAGGTGTCATCGCCATGACCGCCCACGACAGTATCGTTACCTTGACCACCAAAGAGTGCGTCATCCCCGCGTCGGCCCATCAGACGGTCCGCACCACCTTCGCCTGACATCAAATCACTATAGTAATTGCGACTGGCCCACATACCATTGCTGCCATCATCGTCAATACGTGTTCTGTCGAAAGCGTTGATAACATTGACTGTTACCGTTGCTGTGGCAGTATCCTCACCATCAGAGATTGTATAGGTAAATTGATCTTCCCCTTTAAAACTCAAGAAAGGTTTATAGACAACCTGTTCACCATCATAAGTCACTGTGCCGCCGATACCATCTTGAACGCCTGTAATGGCCAATGTATCCCCATCGAAGTCACTATCATTGGCCAGTAGAACTTCAGCGTCGATCGCTAAACGATTGACAATGTTAACATCAAACGGGCCATCGTCATTGGCAACGGGCGCAGAGTTCCGCTCTTCCAGAGTTATCACAAACGTATCGGACACCTCCGTTGTGCCATCTGACGCATAAAGCGTGATCTCGTGGTCTCCCGCTTCGGATTTAGGGGCCATACCATAAAAATTGGTGCCGTCGAACTCCAACCAGCTTGGTAGCGGCGATCCATCTGATCGTGTCGCTGCAAATTGCAGCACATCCCCATCGGGATCTTGGAAGGCATCTAGTTCTGCGGCAACAACGAAAGCTAATCCTGTGACAATTGTGTTGCCGTCCTCATCAGTTGCCCGGTCTGACAATTCCCTTACCAGTTCAGGCGCATCATCCACAGGTGTCACGATCAAGTTGAAGTCATCAGACACCGTTTCGGAGCCGTCAGAGACATAAAGCCGCAAAGCGACATTACCAGCAAAATTCTCTTCTGGTGTGCCAGAAAATGTCAATGTCTCTGGATCAAATGCAATCCACTCTGGCAAAGCAGATCCATCGGCTGATTTCAGATCATATGTCAGCGGATCGCCATCCACATCGTCAAAGAAATTTGCGTCCAATTGAATGCTGAAGGGTTGATCCTCTGTCGCTAAACGATCCGACAACGGTGCTAGGATGCGTGGGGCATCGTTGACCGGAGCAACAACCAGATTGATTGGCGCAATTGTGGTCTTTTGTCCGTCTGAAACGGAAAGTTCCAGCGCAATTGTGCCATTGAAATCCTGCGGAGGCATGCCAGAAACTGTCAATGTTTCAGGGTCAAAATCCACCCACTCCGGCAGTTCAATGCCGCCTGAACGCGTCAGATCAATTGTCAGTGGATTTCCATCTATATCTGCAATGGCAGAGGTTGGGATCTGCAACAAGAAAGTCTCGTCTTCTGTGACAAGCAAATCATCAAGCGGGGCGATCACAGGCGCATCATTCACGTCCGTGAGTGTGATGGTCACATAGCCGGTATCTGACTCACCGTTGCCATCACTGACAGTGTAGTTAAAGCCTGTCTCGCCTACAAAGTTCGCATCCGGTGTAACCGTCAAAGTTCCATCACCATTGTTGACAACCTGTAGCCCTGGTGATGCCTCCAGGCTGGTCACCTGAAGCGTATCGCCATCAACATCAACATCATTTCCAAGCAAGTCACTGATGAGAAATTCAAATTCCAGGTCTTCTGGACTTGTATAGGCGTCATCGTTGGCCACCGGGGCATCATTGATCGGCAGAACATCGACAAAGAATGTACCCGTGCTGGAGACGCCATATTGATTGACGACCGCATAGGTGAAATTGAAGCGACCGTTTGCATCCGCGTCAGGTGTGAACTCATAAACCCCATTGCCAAGGTCGGTCAGATTGTCACCAAACACACCGCCTAATGTTAAAACCCCATTATCCGGGTCAGTATCGTTGGCAATCAAGAGATTACCATCAATGATCAAAGTCTTGTCTTCATCCATCGTCAGGGTCGGATCCGCGCCAATCACAGGGACGTCATCGACGGGCAGAACAGTGACATTGACCGTGCCGATGGATTGTGCCCCGAATTCATCTTCCGCGATATATTTGAACCCGGCATTGCCGAAATAATCAAAGCGCGGCGTGAAGACAGCGTGATCCCCATCAAGGTCAGCTGTACCATTTTGACCATCATAAATTGAAACAATTGAGAACGCATCGCCTTCGATATCAACATCATTGGCCATCAACGTCGCCAAAGGGATCCTCAGAACTTGGTCTTCATAAACCTCGTACGGCCCATCGTCATAAACTTTTGGTCCGTCATTTACAGGTGCAAAATCAATAGATATCTCGCCCATGGATGTGAGTCGCCCATCACTCACTGCGTAAGAAAATGTCACTTCCCCGTTGAAATCATCATTTGGCGTAATCAGCCAAGAACCGTTCTGTGTTTGGCTGGCACTGGCAGAGACGGAATTGGGGGTGATGCTCAAAAGCTGCAGAGTGTCTTCAGAATTCACATCGCTCACTTGAGCCAAGATATCATCTATCAAGATCTCAATAGGCGTATCTTCTGTTCCCGAATAGCTTAGATTTGATGTGACCGGCGCCACATTCGTGCTGGCGATATGCAACTCAATCGTCCCGATATCGGTTTTACCATTCCCATCGGAGAGTTCATACTCAATCGTGGTCGTGCCCGCATAATTCAGATCGGGTATGAAGGTGTAAACGCCGTCCTCTTCTTCAAGAACACCATTGGAGACATCGCCGATCTCGATCGACAATATATCGCCATCGGCATCGGTGTCATTTTGCAGGATTTCCTCGACGGTGAAGAAAAGCGGGGTGTCTTCTTGGCCAAAGAATACGTCATCTCTGGCAACAGGTGCAGAATTTATTGGTGCCAAGGAGATCGTCACAAGTCCTGTATTTTCGCCCTGAACTGCCTCTGCAAAGTCATCTGTGATCGTATATTCAATTTCAATATCCCCGTTCATATCTTGCTCGGGAATATAGTCGAAGGTGACACCCTCATTGCCGTCCAAAAAGACCTCAACATTTGCCGTTTCAACACCTTCCGCCAAATCGGATTTTGTGAAGGTGATGTTATATGTCTCTAAGATATCCAGAGGAACCTGAGCCGTAATCTGACCAGTGGCTGTATCCAGCACCATCCATTCCGGCAACGCATCGCCATTGGCCAATTCGGCGGAAAATACATCGCCTGCCTCAACCATGGCAAATTCCACCGCCCCATCAATCACAACTTCATTGAGATGCGTGATCAAAGCGCCATCATAGAAGGCTTCTGAGAAGGTGACGTCGTTTTCAACAGGCACAAGCGTTTGCATGAACAGAATACCCGGTTGATCCGTGAACCCTTCTGGGATTTCTCCGGTCAGTATACCGGTCTCTGCATCCATCGACATCCAAGCGCGGATCAACGATCCATCCGCCAATGTGGCGGTATAAGTCGCCCCCTCTTCATGGGTAAAGTACTCTTTCGCATCCAGGGAGAAGGTCCGTGAGCCACCATTTTCGGCAGCTTCAACCAATGCATTGAACTCTTCCGAGGCATCCGCGTCATTGACTTCTGCTGGCAGTGTTTGAACCACTTTAAAGGTGATTTCTTCGTCAGGGTTCGGACCTTCATCTGGTTCCTGCGGGACCACCACGGTCAACAACCCACTCTCAGTATTAAAGTCGATCCAATCGGGCAGTTCTGAACCATCCGAAAGCATTACTTCATAGGTTGCATCTTCAACAGGCGTGATGTGATCAAAGATATCGACAATATATTCATAATCACTGCCGGCATAGCGCGGTGCATCAATACTGATGAGGCGGAAATCATGGCCATCACGATCAAAGTCATTTACCAGCAGTTCATCTAAGGTAAAGTGAACCACTTCGTTTTCAGTTCCATAGAATACGTCTGCAACAGCGTCCGGTTTCTCGGCAGAGGCTTCGACATTCATAAAGACACGGGCACTGTCTTCAGATACTGCGCCTTTCTCATCCACAGCGGTGTAATCAAACGCATAGGTGCCAACGAAATCTTCCTGTGCATCAAGATAGACATACTCACCATCATTCGTGACCGAGAAATTCTCACTCGGGGTGATCGTATAACCATCATCAATCACAATATGCTGAATGATGCTAAAGGGCTGAGGTCCATCGATATTGATGCGGACAGGGACGGAGCCAACATAGCCTTTCGGCGCTTGGCCTATGAAGCTAAGCGTGTCTGGATCAAAGTGCAGCCACTCAGGGAGTGGTGTGAAATTTTCCTGTGTCGCGGTTATGGATGTCGCATCCGCAAGGGAAACGGCAAACTGCCCTTTGTTGGCGAAATAATCTGTTGTCTGAAGGGCCTCATTCACGCTTGGATCCACCCCAAGTGTTGGATCAATCATGAACTCAAGCTTGAAATCATTGAAGTCTGTCGCCGGATCAGACACCGCATTCGACGTGAATACAAATTGAACGCGAGCTGGCACTGCATCCTCTGCTGGTGGAATACCGGACATTTCCAATGCGACTGTCTCGGCATTGAAATCCAACCACTCGGGCAACGGACGTTGACCTTGAAGCTGTGCTGTCACCGTGAAACCATACGGCGCTCCGGCGGCTGGAACATCGCCATAGGCATCGGCATCAATTACCACCAGATCAGGCGTCACAGATATGCCGGAAACAAGCGCGGCAGCGTCACTTGGTTCAAACGTGATTGTTTGATTGTGCATAACATTCTGCGCGGCATCAGCATATGTCAGTCTAATCGTGATCGGATCGGACTGATTTTCTGGCATTACACCAAAGAATTCTTGACGATCAGCGTCATAAGTCAGCCAAGACGGCAGGGCCGCGCCATCTTCTTGTTCAACTGTCTTGATGGTATACCCTTGACCCAACAAAGAGACATCCTGATCGCGAGGTGTGATATCCGTAACCAGGGTCGGTTCAGAACCTGCGCTGTTCAATTGCTCAAAGGCAGTCAGAGTCGCTTCCTCCAGGACAATCAATCCAGACCCGTCAATAAGTTCAACGTCATCTAATAGAACTTTGAGCTCATCGAAGACTGCTTGGTTCGCATTTGGTGCAAGGGAGATATTAAAGGCAAATTCGGCTTCATAGGCGTACGTGCTGTCGAAGTCCTCTGGTGCCAATTCATCGCGCACATAAGAAAGCCGGATATCTTGAGGTTGAGAAACATCGCCAAAGTCAAAATCTGGATCTATCGACAATGTGTTTGTTGCACTATCAAACAACCACCCTGCTGGAAGTGCATCGCCATTGGGGTGGCTGATTACGAAAGATCCGCTTTGAGCAGAAATAACCTCAAGATCGCTGCCATAAAAATACCGTTTTACGCCATTCAAACCGATTTCATCGGGGGTCAAACGCACACGATCCACGAAAGCTTCGCCAGAGGCAGGATCGATGATTGTTATGTCAATATCATAAAAGTCGGGGGGTTCGGAACCGTCTTCATCTGCTTCAAGCTCTGTGATATAGAAGGCTACTTGTGACGGATCAAAAATCAAACCTTCGGGAAGTGGTTCGCCATCTGCGAGCATCGCGGAGGCCACAAGTCCTTGTGATGTCATCGCATCCGCGAAAGAAACACCTTCATCGACGATCCGATTGCCCGTAACGATACCGACAAATGTTGTTTCATCAAAGAAAATCACATCGCCATCGGGCTCGATATCGTTGCCAAAGGCCTCGCCTGGCAAGAGGATATTCAAAACGTCCTCAAATTGATAAGCCACATCATCAAAGAGGATCGGGCCATCATTGCGCGGAGCAATTGAAATAGAGACATAACCTATGTCTGTGCCGCCCTCGCCATCGGAGATCTCATACTCAAACCCGGCATTACCGTTGAAATCAGACCGGGGTGTAAAGGCAATCCGCCCATCTTCCAGAAACTCAACGGAACCGTTTGTTGGGAAAGGATCCAACCCAGTCACTGTTAAAGTATCCCCATTTGGATCACTGTCATTGGCCAAGAGATCGGCCGGGTCAATGATCAACACCTCGTCTTCAAAAATATCAAAACTGTCATCGCGCGCTGTTGGTGGATCGTTGAGCGGGATGGTCTTGATTGTGACCACATGGCTTGCTGTTGCCCCTTTGCTGTCGATCACATCATAGGTGAAGAAGGAGTCACCAAGCGCATCGGGCGTGAATGTGATGACAGATCCCTCTTGACCATCATAACTTAACTCACCGCCATCAGGTGAATGGACACCTAAAAAGGTAATTGCATCACCTTCGGGGTCATAATCGTTGCTCAGCAATTCTTCTACTGTGAACGTCGCCGATTGCGTCAACCGCACTTGTTTTTTGTCAGAGCCAGAACGCGGCGCATCATTCACAGGCTCGATAAAGAGCTCAACCGTCGCGGTATCAGTTCCACCGTTTCCATCTGAAAGCGTGTAAGTGAACCCCGCAGAACCGAAATAATCAACGTTTGGTTCAAACCTTACTGTGTTTCCAGAGACAAATGCTTTGCCATATGTGATGTTGCTACCGTCTGAACTTATAAGATCACTTATATCGCTGATGAAAAGACTATCGCCATCAATATCTGAATCATTCGCGATCAAATCCGCAACAAGAATTTCAAGGATTTGATCTTCGTACCCGACAAAACCAACATCATCTGCCGCGACAGGCGCATCATTCACAGGTAAGAGATTGACCTCAACCTCGGCCGTCGACTGACGTCCAAATTCGTCCTGGACCGTATATTCAAAGAAGGCATCGCCGTTAAAGTCTTGTGGTCCAAAAAATTCGATCAACCCGTCTTCATTTACCGAAGCGGTGGCGCCGTTAAGGCCAGTGACGGAGACAAGCGTCAGCCTTTCGACACCTTCGGTTGCGTCATTCTCAAACAAAACACTGGGGTCGATCACAACCAATTCGTCTTCATATTGGTTGCGGATCAAATCATCCTGAGCGTTAAAACTTCCGACGCGCAGAAGACTTTGGATCGTGTCGCGGTCCCAAACCGTCCCGTCGACAAATACAATTTCTTCAATCCCTGTCCCAGAACCCAAGAAATGATCACGCACTGTCACGGTGTCGTAGATCACCCCACCCCCGCTTTCGAGTTCAACGATCAGATCGTTGTTTTCTTGTCTGACTGAAACATCCTTGGTAGCTAAATCCGGTGCAAAAACGATACGGTCGGTATCGTCTTCTGTACCGATCTCGATAATTTCATCCTGGGCGCTGCCAAAGCCAATGAGATACGTATCCGAGCCTGCCCCCCCTGTGGCGGTATCATTGCCGCGGCCGCCATCAAAGACCTCATCCGCTGTGGAACCGGTCAAATAATCTGCATAATTCGATCCGACAAGTTTTTCTATATTGCTCAGAAGATCACCCTGAGCTTCCCCGGCAAGGCCCTGCCCCGAAGCCAAGTCAACATGAACGCCTTCTGTGGCCTTTGAATAATCGGCTGTGTCAAAGCCTGCGCCCCCGTCAATAACATCTGCGCCATAATTGCCCCGAATGATATTGTCGCCCGCATCCCCAATGATCGTGTCATCGTGGTAAGAGCCGCTGACAATCTCAATATCGTCAAAGACATCGCCTGCGGCATCACCACCGCCCGCAGCGCCATCGGCCAGGTTCACAGAGACGCCACTCACCGAGAGCGTGTAATCGGCGATATCAATCCCTGCGCCACCAAAGAGATGATCTGCACCTGCCCCACCGCGCAAGATGTCATCGCCATCCAGGCCGATCAGGGTATCAGCGCCCCGCCCACCAAAGAGAATATTCGCCTCCTCATCGCCTGTGATATCATCGGCAAAATCCGTCCCAACCACGTTTTCGATCGAGATCAAGACATCGCCATCGGCCTCTTCGCCTGACGCAATTCCATCACGCAGGTTGACCGTAATACCGGCTGTATTCGACGACAGAAAGTAATCTGCCGTGTCTGATCCTTCACCACCATCTATAGTGTCAGCACCGTCACCGCCTTCAAACACATCGTCGCCCAAACCACCTTCGAGCCTATCCGCGCCGTCATTGCCGCTCAGTCGGTCATTGCCAGACAAGCCTTGTAGCGTGTTGTCGGCATCATCGCCTGACAAAGTATCGGCATAGCTACTGCCAATCAGCGCCTCGATATTAGTGTAGACATCGCCCTCTGCATGGCCACCTTGGCCAAGGCGGGTGTCTAAACCTGCCCGCACCCCGATATTGGATGCGGAGAGATCGACAGTGTCAAAACCGCCTCCACCGTCAATGCTATCGGCCCCTGCACCGCCAATGATGTAGTCATCGCCACCAAAGGCTGTGATTGTGTCATCGTCTTGGCCGCCGTCGATTACATCATCATCATTGCCAGTCTCGATCAGATCATGACCTGCGCCTCCGGAAACGCTGTTTTGACCTTCTCCCGCCAAAATATCGTCATCACCACCATGACCATGAATGGTTTCGTCCCGATCATTACCGATGAGAAGATCGCGGGTTTCGCTGCCTTCCTGCGTGCCATCGTATGTGTCCAAAACCTCTCCAAAGGCAAACCCCGTATCAAAGGCAGAGGATGTATCTTCAATGCTGTATTCCAGGTCGAGATCACCGGTAAATCCAGCGGCATTGCGCACGATAATGAACTCGTTTTGATAGATCTCGTAACTACCGGAGCTGACATCCTCAACGCCGC
>CAWUJT010000034.1:0-20024 GCA_963922715.1 uncultured Thalassobacter sp. | reverse complement strand
TTTTGGCTCCGGCGGTAGGGATCGAACCTACGACCAATTGATTAACAGTCAACTGCTCTACCGCTGAGCTACGCCGGAATTACCGAGATTAAGTATCAATACATAATGTTTGCGTCTAGTAAAAAGTCAGAAAATTTTTTGTGTGAGGTTTTTTTGTGATAGCTTGCTTGGAAAGACAGCTCTGGTACAGCTTGTGCATAGCCGATTTCGACCATCCAAATAAGATGCGCGAATAAATTACGTTGTGCAATCTGCCAATACTTGGGGGCAACATCAGAATAGACCGAAGATGTTAAATCCGAAATATTTTGTGGCGTAGTGTTCAGCTGATTTGCAATGCGAACGCTGCGCAAGTGGCGGTGCTGTCTCAGCCAGTCTATTCGGTTCTTGGGGTTTTCCACCGGGCTGCCGTGTGCTGGGTAAAGACGCACCAAAGGGCGCTTTTCAACCTTTCGCAAAGAGGTATAAAATTGTTCGAGATTACCATCTGGTGGTGAAATCAGAGAAGATGACCATCCCATTATAAGATCACCACAAAACAAAGCATGTCTTTCACACCATTCAAATGACAGATGGTTGGCCATATGTCCTGGCGTCCAGTGGGCACGCAAGGTCCAACCGTCTCCAGGAATTAAAGCGCCTTCAGCCAGTGCTTTGTTGGGATGGAAATGATAATCGACACCTTCGCCTCCTTCTGCCAAGCCTGTTTCGGCCAAGTGTTGCATGATCGCTGTTCGCCCTGCATCATAGGGGCCAAACCCATAAACCGGTGCACCGGTCTCTAAGGACAAAGAGTTCGCAAGAGCACTATGGTCGAGGTGGGCATGGGTGACACAAATTGTTGTAATGGCTTGATGGGAACCAACAGCGTTCATGATAGCCGATTGGTGCTGTGGTATATCGGGACCAGGATCGATGACCGCCAACTCGTGGTTGTGTCCCAAAATATAGGTAAGCGTCCCCTCATGTGTCATTGATGACGGGTTTGGGGCTAAAATCACTTTCAATCCGGGTTCTAGGTCGACAACCTGTCCTTGCTCCATCCTTTAACTCTTGCCTAGACTATGTCTATGTTCAATGACTTTTTCAAATACAGTTTACCACGCGGCCTTTACGGACGTGCCGCGCTCATTTTGATTTTGCCAATTATTATCATACAATTGGTGGTGTCGATCATCTTTTTGCAACGTCATTTCGAAGATGTCACCCGTCAGATGACACAAACCGTTATTCGAGATATCAAATTAGTGCGCCAAGATCCGGATTTGCTGCCATTGTTGGGCATCAGAAGAATAGAGATGCCAAAACCCATCGAGGACACACGTGTCTTTTATGATCTCTCTGGCATCGTGGTCACATACGAACTCCATCAGGCGTTCCCAGACCTCGGCGCTGTCGATTTAGCGACGAATTCAAGGCAGGTCCGTGTGTCATTTCCAGAATTTGACGGAATGCTTATTATTTCCCGGCGCCGTGTCTCTGCGTCAAACCCTCATCAGCTTCTGGTCCTGATGGTTTTTACATCGATTATAATGACGGGCGTGGCTTATATCTTCTTACGAAATCAGTTGCGCCCCATTCGTCGCCTGGCCGTTGTTGCAGAAGCATTTGGTCGGGGCCAAAATATTTCCTTTATCCCATCTGGTGCGCGAGAAGTCCGTGCCGCAGGGATGGCATTCCTCGATATGCGTAATCGTATCGATCGACACATCGAACAGCGTACACTTTTGCTGTCTGGTGTGAGTCATGATTTACGCACACCTCTGACACGGTTACGCTTGGGTTTGTCTTTGATTGATAGTGCAGAAGCACAGGCCCTGTTATCCGATGTCAAAGACATGCAAGATATGATCGATATGTTTTTAGCGTTTGCACGGGAAAATAGTGGGGAGAGCCCCCGTCTGGTGGACCCAATAGAACTCATACGCAAAATCATTCAAGATTATGAAAGACTTGGCCACGAATTTGAAATGCAGTTGCCAGCCGATGCGCCGCTGGTGTCATTACGCCCCATGGGATTCACGCGCGCACTGGAAAATCTCGTTAAAAACGCAATCCATCACGCAACGCATGTATGTTTAAGCCTTGATGTATCAGACAAGACCCTTGTTATCGCTGTGGAAGATAACGGCCCGGGTATCGACCCTGAGGCCAGAGAGGCCGCGCTCAGACCCTTTACACGTCTTGATGAAGCCCGAGAGGCAACTGGCGGGTCAGTTGGCTTAGGCTTGGCAATCGTCACGGATGTTATCCGTAGCCATGGCGGACAATTTCGTCTGGAGAACAGCGCGCGCCTTGGGGGGGTGCGTGCTGTGATTGTGATACCGCGCTAATGTGGGCAATCTGAGGCAGATTTAACTTTCATTCGATCCGACGAGGTGCACCAAGGACCGTTCAAATTCGCTATTGCATACAAGTTTTAGCGACCTCAGCGTAGTATGTGGCATTTTCGCGGACTTGTGACCGATTTAACGACCCCATATTCTCTCCAGAAGGTTTTGTGCCCGAGGCCATAGCTCTATGGAGCTGCTGCATCACGGCCTCGGCATCTTCCATGGTTAAGCCGGTTTCCGCCAAGACTTCGCCACTACAGGTACAGACATCGTCAGGAAGTTGAGTCTGACTTTTACACATGCTCACCAGCATGTCTACGGATTGGGCATTCACCTGACCGGCGGCCAGCATGAAGAAAATTACGAATGTTTGTCTCATAGTGGGGCCTTTAGAAGTGTTTTACAGTGCGAAAGTTATTGAAACATTGCCGTTGATAACAAGAATTATTCTGTTTCGTAAGTGATAACGGCGAAACGGCGCTAACAATGACTGGAACGTGGACATTCATATTGCAAGTGTTCTTGAACATAAATCAAACGATTAGTCTTCATGATCTGCGTGTGCACCACGTTCACGATACGGGGTTGTATTATAATGCGCCCTGTAACATTTAGAAAAATGCGACGGTGATGTAAATCCACAGGCCAGCGCCACGTTGATCACGCTCATATCTGTTTGCATTAGCAAATTTCGCGCTTTCGAAAGGCGTAATTGCATATAATAACGCTTGGGGGAACGGTTGAGATAGCGACGAAACAGTCTTTCCAATTGCCGGGTGGACATACCAACCTGTTGGGCAAGTAGGGATGGACTGATTGGTTCTTCAATGTTTTGTTCCATCGTTTTGATCACGATGGAAAGTTTGGGATGACGCACACCAATGCGCGTGGGGATTGAAAGCCGTTGGCTGTCTTGATCCGTACGAATTGAGTTGTAGATCAGCTGATCAGCCACAAGGCTTGCCAGTTCCTCGCTGTGATCGCGTGCGATAATTTTCAGCATCAGGTCGACCGAAGATGTGCCCCCTGCCGTTGTCATGCGATTACCGTCGATCACAAAGACGGATTTTGTCAACTCAACATCTTCGAACTCCTCTGTGAAACTGTCTTGGTTTTCCCAGTGGATTGTCGCGCGTTTACCATCAAGCAGTCCCGTTTTTGCCAACGTATAAGATGCCGTACACAGTCCCCCCAATGTGACACCTCTGCGGACTTCACGCCGCAGCCAGTTTATCAATCGTTTTGTCGTGGCGCTTTGAATATCTACCCCGCCGCACAAAAGCACGGTATCATCTCTATTAACGTCTTCGAGATCGCCATCCAGGCGGTATGATATGCCTGTGGAACAGGTAATCTCCTCCCCGCCTTCTCCAATCAACTCCCATGTATAAAGCGTCGTTCCCGCCATCCGATTGGCCAAACGCAGGGCTTCGATTGCACATGCAAAACTCAGAAGTGAAAATTGGGGCATGAGCACGAAAACATAGTGTTTGGGAGAAACTGCACTTTGCTTTGTTGGCGGTTTCAAGGTCATCTAAAATGTTCTCTCGTGATCGATTATCTCAAAGGGACGTTCTTTCAAAATACGGCTGCTTTCAAGCAATAAAGCCGCTGGTCAGACGTATATCAAGGCGGTATATGATGCCACAGATGTGAAAGGGAATAATATGAACATGCAACCTTGGCATAAATCAGCTTGGCGACAGAAGCCCCGCATTCAGATGCCGGACTATATCGACACTGTCGCTCTTGCAGAGGTTGAAGCGAAACTGTCGACGTATCCCCCACTTGTTTTCGCTGGAGAAGCACGGCGCCTGCGTCATGAACTGGCAGCCGTTAGCCGGGGTGAAGCCTTTTTACTTCAAGGCGGAGATTGTGCTGAAAGTTTTGCAGAATTTTCAGCCGACAACATCCGTGATACTTTCAAGGTGTTGTTGCAGATGGCCATGGTGTTGACCTATGGCGCAAAAGTGCCTGTTGTGAAAGTGGGCCGCGTGGCTGGCCAATTCGCTAAGCCACGATCTGCACCAACGGAAACTAAGGACGGGGTAGAGTTGCCCATCTATCGGGGCGATATTGTCAACGAACTCGCCTTCACGCCTCAGGCACGCATCCCCGATCCCAAACGCATGTTGCAGGCCTATACTCAGGCGGCAGCCTCATTAAACCTGTTACGCGCCTTCTCCACAGGTGGATTTGCCGATATTCATCAGGTCCATGCTTGGACGCTTGGGTTCACACAAGGCGAAAAAGCCACGGCCTACAGAGATATGGCCAATCGTATCCAAGACAGTCTCGACTTTATGACAGCCGCTGGTTTGACGGGGCACACGAACCATCAGTTGTCCAGCGTCGATTTCTACACCAGCCATGAAGCGCTGTTGCTGGAATATGAAGAGGCCTTAGCGCGGGTGGATTCGACCACCGGTCTACCGGTTGCCGGATCGGGACATATGATCTGGATCGGGGATCGCACACGGCAACCCGATGGTGCGCACGTCGAGTTTTGCCGTGGCGTTCAGAACCCGCTTGGCTTGAAATGCGGGCCGTCGCTGACCACCGAAGACCTCAAAGTTCTGATTGAAAGACTGAACCCAGAAAACGATCCAGGGCGTCTGACGCTGATCACCCGCTTTGGCGCTTGGAAAGTCGGAGACCATCTGCCGCGCCTTATTCAGGTTGTGGAAGAGATGGGGGCAAAGGTCGTCTGGCAGTGCGACCCGATGCATGGCAATGTGATCAAATCCAACACAGGGTATAAAACCCGTCAGTTCCACGCGATCTTACAAGAGGTCAAAGAATTCTTCGCGGTTCACCGGGCAGAGGGCACCATTCCCGGCGGTGTCCACTTTGAAATGACGGGTCAAGATGTGACAGAATGCACCGGTGGCGTTCGGGCGGTAACGGAAGAGGATCTGAGCTCCCGCTATCACACTGTGTGCGATCCACGCCTCAATGCCAGCCAGGCACTTGAGCTGGCCTTTCTGGTGGCCGAGGAACTCTCTGACATGCGGAAAGGGGCAAAGCGGGCCGTCGGTTAAGCCTGCAACCCGTCCCGAAAGCGTTTGGCATTGGCTTGATAACTCTCTGCAGATTTTACCAGGGCCAACCGCATCTCGGGGCTGATGTCGCGCACAATTTTGCCCGGTGTGCCCAGCACCATAGAGCCGGGGGGGATGTGTTTGCCTTCAGTTACCAAGGCGCCAGCGCCGATAAGGCTGCCTGTACCGATTACGGCACCATTCAGGACGATGGCACCCATACCGATCAATACGCCTTCTTCCAGCTGGCACCCATGCAGGATAGCCCGATGTCCCACCGTGCAATTCGGGCCAATCACAAGTGGATAGCCTATGTCTGTGTGCAGGATACACGCTTCTTGCACGTTTGAGCCCTTGCCAACAGTGATCATCTCATTATCCCCGCGCAAAGTGGCCCCAAACCACACAGACGCTTCGTGCTCAAGTGTCACTTTGCCAATTATATTGGCGTCAGGCGCAACCCAAGCGTCAAGGGCGATGGTGGGTGTTATCCCGTTGAGTGCGTAAATAGTCATGTGTTTCTCTGCATAAACTCCAAGTTCAAGGCGCGTACACGGTCTGCCAACTGTGGCTGGCGGTCCCGGCGCAGGCGTTCGGCACTGAGAATCGTTTTCAAGCTCTCAAAACTTTTCTCTAATGTGTCATTGACCAGGACATAATCATATTCCGCCCAATGACTGATTTCTGCCTGAGATTGCGCCATACGCTTGACAATAACCTCTGGAGTATCCTGCCCACGTGTGTGCAGCCGTGTCTCCAGTTCCATTATAGAGGGCGGCAACAGAAAGATCGACACCACGTCGCGTGCAAGGTTTGAAGAACGAATTTGTTGACCGCCTTGCCAATCGATATCGAAGATCACATCATGTCCCATCGCCACGGCTTTTGCAGCGGGACCTTTCGGAGAGCCATAGAGATGTCCAAAAACCTCTGCATATTCGAGCATGTCATCTGCGGCCACCATGGCTTCAAATCCCGCACGATCAGTGAAGAAATATTCCTGTCCATGGGTTTCTCCGGGGCGGGGCGGGCGTGTTGTCGCAGAGATGGAAAACCGGATTGTCGGGTCCCACTCTGTAAGTTTACGCGCAAGCGTTGTTTTTCCTGTGCCAGACGCAGAGGACAGAATGATCAAGAGCCCACGACGCTCGGGCGCTTGTGCATCATAAGACATTTTGCACCTGTACGCGGACTTGGACTTTATGCCCGAACAGTATCATGATTGCACACCCCCCATGCAACATCTTGAGCTTAGGGTGTAGCTTGGTCAGGTATATCCTGCAACCGATAGCGGCGTTAACCTTGTGGTCATTTTTTGGCAGAAATGCGGCAAAAAAACGATTATATTAATAAAAGGATAATAAATGTATAAATACTGTTAATCATAATGTGTGAATTAAGAGGGCTTGCGGGGTAAGATATGGACGATAGTGTTACAACGGAAAATGACACTGAAACGATTGATTTTATATCAAAACGCATGATGCGCGATCACCAAACGCTGGCTCAGGTGATGGACTATTGGAATTCAATTCGAGAGGATGAACGTGTGCCGACCCGTGCACACTTGGATCCCCGAAAGATTCAAAATGTTCTTAGCAACGTCTTTATTCTCGACAGGACGCGTCCTGGCATTGTACGGTTTCGGGTGGCAGGACATCACTTAAATGAGTTGATCGGGTTTGAGGCGCGCGGCATGCCGGTGCGCGCCTTTTTCGATTTGACAGAACGGCGCCGATTGATGGAGCATGTTGAGATCTGTTTTACCAAACCAGCCTTGTTGGAATTGGATCTTATTTCAGCGCGGGACGATCAATATCCGCTGACGGGGCGGATGATTGTTCTTCCGATGCGCGATCATGAGGACAAAGTGACAAAGGCTTTGGGGGCTCTGGTGACATTTGGAACCTCAGGCAACGCCCCACAACGGTTCTTATTGCGCCGGCAACATCTGACACCTGTTACTTTCCCTGACTATCCTGAAATCCGCGGCCAATCTAAAGCTTTGGATTACTGTTTCTGCGAAGGTAGAGTGGATACCTTTGATGATGGTAATAAAACCACAATGTTTTGTTTCGAAGAGACAGCCGTGCCTTATCTCAAGGTTGTGCGGCAATAGCGCAGTTTATTCCTAGATTGCTCTAAAAAATGAGCTTTCCCTGATGCGTTCCTTTGCGCTGTTTGGCACTTTCTGAAACTTGCAACTCAAGACTAGCATACCAGGTATGGTTTAGGTGTGGAGGAACCAATGGACATCAACACGATAAAATCTGCTTTGGCCAAACTCAACTTGTCGGATGGAGGCGATCTTGTGTCGCGGGATATGGTTAGGGCCCTAACATATGACAAAGGAACTGTCCGCTTTGTGATTGAAGCGCCGAGCCCAGAAATAGCGCGGTCGATGGAGAGCGTGCGACAGGCAGCTGAAAAATTAGTGGCCCAATTGCCTGGGGTTGCAGAAGTGCAGGTAGCGCTTACCGCGCATGGTTCAAGTGCGCCTGCGCCAAGCCCGCCGAGCCTAAAGATCGGCGGTCACCCAAAACCCCAAGCCGGGCCAGCGCCGGTGGCCGGCGTCTCTCGGATTTTGGCAGTTGCCAGTGGTAAAGGCGGGGTTGGGAAGTCCACGGTTACGGCCAATCTCGCGGTGGCTTTGGCACGCCAAGGACGTCGCGTTGGGCTTTTGGATGCCGATATCTATGGACCGTCCCAACCCCGGATGATGGGGGTGTCAAAGCGGCCCGCCTCCCCGGATGGCAAAACAATCGAGCCTTTGGTGGCGCATGGTGTGAAAATGATGTCGCTGGGTTTGATGGTGGCCCCGGAAAAGGCTGTGATCTGGCGCGGTCCAATGCTGATGGGGGCGTTACAACAGATGCTGGGGCAAGTCGCCTGGGGAGAGCTGGATGTTCTGTTGATTGATCTTCCCCCTGGAACGGGGGATGTTCAACTCACATTATGTACCAAAACGGTGCTCACAGGGGCACTTATTGTATCGACCCCGCAAGACGTAGCTTTATTAGATGCCCGCAAAGCGATTGACATGTTTCACACACTCAAAACACCCATTCTGGGGCTGATCGAAAACATGGCCGTCTATCATTGTCCAAAATGTGGTCATGAAAGCCATCCATTTGGACAAGACGGCGTGAAGACAGAGGCTGATCAGCTACAGCTTCCGTATCTTGGCGCTTTACCCCTCGATATAGAAACGCGCTTAGCATCTGATGCAGGCACGCCAATCGCATTGGGACAAAACATAGTGGCGCGAGCGTTTGAAAATTTAGCATCCCGTCTTGTGTCGGGCGGCATGGCATAAGCCGCTTGACAAATGGCTCCAAATTTCGCGCTGGAAAAACACGGGAATTAATGGGATACATACGCTAATCCTGACAAATTCTTAAAATGTTTCAGTTTCGTAATATTTATCGCGGATAAGTATTCAAAGTTTTGTGCCTGTCTATCTGATACTTACAATATATGGACAGAAAATTTTGAAAATTGTGGATTCGTAAAAAATACCATTAAGTGGCATAAAATACCGTGACATCCCATCCATCTTTGGTCATAACTTAAGAACATAGAGCATGGATAACGAGGCGGAGATCTCGGGACCAACACGGCAGGTTCATACAGGCACCCATAAGCTCTCAAAAACAAGTTCGACGCGCTGCACACAGATACTCCCCCCAAGCAGCAGCGCAGTCGGATGAACCCGGTTGGGATCTTACAGGCGGGTCGAACAAAAGAATCGTTCGGCCCGCTTATTTGTTTTGAAAATGCTTGGGGCGGTAAGAAGGACGCAGGGCAGACGTGTGACACGCCGATTTCGAGGAACATCTACACACAAAGTGGATGCCAAAGGCAGGGTCTCTGTCCCGGCCTCTTTTCGTCGTGTGCTCGAAGCCTGCGATCCAGAGTGGCGTGAGGGCCTCAATCCAGCGGTTTATCTTCTCTTTGGCGATCATCGGCGCCCCTGGCTTGTGGCGTATTCTGCGGATGCGATGAATGAAGTGGATGCCCAGATTGATGCAATGCCGCGTGGGTCTGTAGAGCGCAAAAGGCTGGAAGATTACTTTTATGCGAACGCCGTACAAATGAGCGTCGATGAAAGCGGCCGTTTGGTTTTGTCAAAAGAGTTACGAGATCGTGTCGGCATTACGGATGAGGCGTTGTTCAAGTCGGCAGGCGACACTTTCAAAATTATGGCCCCAGAGGCGGATCTGCCCGCACAAGAAAATCTAAAATCTTGGCTTGATGAGCAAGATCAGATGTTTGATCCGGCCGCACTTCTTCCCCCTTTGCCACGGCGCGAATGATCCATCATGACCGACAAAACGTCTCATGTTCCGGTTCTCTTAGACACGATCCTCAAAGCGGTGGCACCGGTTTCAGGGCGTTGGGTCGATGGTACCTTGGGGGCAGGGGGCTACACGCGCGCCCTTTTGCGCGCCGGTGCGGATCAAGTCATCGCAATCGACCGTGATCCTCTGGCCCACACCCTCGCAAGAGCGTGGGCGGGGGGGTACGGCTCGCGTCTGAAATTGGTGCAGGCGCGGTTTTCTGAGATGGCGGGACATGCTGGCAGGGTTGAGGGTGTCGTGCTTGATCTGGGGGTCTCCTCCATGCAACTTGACAAAGCAGAACGCGGATTTTCCTTTGGGAAAGACGGTCCTCTTGATATGCGCATGAGCCAAGATGGCCCCTCTGCCGCTGATCTGGTGAATACAGCCACAGAAAAAGATTTGTCTTCAATCTTTTGGGCTTACGGAGAAGAACGGGCCGCCCGGCGCATCGCAAAGGCTATCGTGACGGATCGTGTCAAAAAACCATTCCAAACCACAGCAGAGCTTGCCAATCTTGTGCAACGGCTGCTGCCGCCCAAAAAACCTGGTCAAAGCCATCCCGCCACGCGTACCTTTCAAGCGCTCAGGATTGCGGTCAACGATGAATTTGGAGAGTTGATCCGTGGCCTGGTTGCCGCTGAGACGATTTTGAAGCCGCATGGTTGGTTGGCCGTGGTCTCCTTCCACTCCCTGGAGGATCGCCTGGTCAAACGTTTTCTCGCGTTGCGCGCAGACACAAGCGGCGGTGTCAGTCGGCACGCGCCTGAAAGAGATGCAAAACCTGCAAGCTTTGTCCTCAAACCAAAGCGCGCAATTGCGCCAACAGCGCAGGAGGTCTTGGCAAATACCCGGGCACGTTCGGCCCGCCTCAGACTCGCCAGACGCACAGACGCGCCGGCGCATGCCCTACGCCAAGACGATCACCCCGTGTCACAAACCATCATGCAAGGCAGACGGCAATGAGAGGGCTTCTTTACATCATAACAATGATCGGTGTCGTGGGCCTTGCCTATTGGGCATATCACCAAGGCTACCAAACACGAGAGGCAATGCGAGAAGTCAAACGGCTCCGACACGCGTTGGGCGCGGCACACCAAGAATTGAATGTTTTGCAAGCCGAGTGGGCTTATCTCAACCGTCCTGATCGGCTGCGGGCGCTTGTGGAGATGAATTTTGAACAGCTTGGGCTGATGGAACTGACGCCAGAACAACTTGGAACAGTTTCACAAATATCTTATTCGCCAAAGCCGTCTGAGCCGGAAAAACACCCTAAAGGTCGCCTGTTCGATTTAGACATAACGGATATTGAAGAGACCAGTGTAACATGGAGTGCGAATAAAACCCTAATCATAGAACCAACCGAAGCACAGATCGATCCGGAGCTTCTTCCATGACGTTTCGCCGCAGACCATTGCGTCCTTTGGCGCGTATTCTCAGTGCTGAGCGATTTGGGACGACGCCGGAAACCATAGAAGAACAAGAGCGCAAGCGCCGTTGGGACAATACCTATGAAGAGCTGCGCATCAGAGAGACATCACGGCTGATATTTGTTATGGTTGCACTGTTTGTGAGTTTCATAACAGTTGGGACCCGCATGATCTGGATTGCAACGACACCCGCACAAGAGCCACGTTTCGCTAGTGTCCACGGCTCTGCGATTGTTGATACGCGCGCCGATATCGTGGATCGCAACGGTCGTATTTTGGCAACCAATCTCGCCTCCAAAGCACTCTATGCACAACCTCACATCATGGTTGACCCAGAGGCTGCAGCGCAAGGGTTGGCCCGTATCTTCCCTGATTTGGACGCCGCGACCTGGCAGGCACGGTTTACATCTGGACAACGCTTTATTTGGGTCCGTCGCAATCTGTCACCAGAACAAATGCAGCAGGTACATGATCTGGGAGAGCCAGGATTGCTGTTTGGTCCACGCGACATGCGACTTTATCCAAACGGACCGATTGCTGCGCATGTGCTGGGCGGTGCCGGCTATGGCGAAGAGGGGGTGAATTCCGCAGAAATCGTCGGAAGACGCGGTGTGGAAGCCTATTTTGACGATGTATTGCGCGATCCTGCTCAGGAAAGCGAGCCCTTGTTCCTTTCGCTGGATCTAAGTGTGCAAGCCGCTACGGAACGTGTGTTAGAGGACGGGATGAAGCTGATGAATGCTCAGGCGGCGACAGCGGTGCTTATGCACATTCACACCGGCGAAGTCATTGCCTTGGCCAGTTTGCCTGACTATGATCCAAACGATCATCCGCGCGTGGCACAGGCTATTGACCCTCTTTTCAATCGTGCCGTTCAGGGTGTTTATGAATTAGGCTCCACATTCAAACCTTTCACGATTGCCCAGGCGATTGAACTTGGGCTTTATACGCCGGAAAGCCGCATTGATGTCCGGGGTCCTTTACGCGATGGCGGCCCCCCAATCCGCGACTTTCACGACATGGGGCAAGAGCTTTCTGTGCACGACATTTTGGTTCGGTCTTCCAATGTTGGCACAGCGCGCATTGCAATGGAAATCGGGGGAGATCGCCAACGTGCCTTCTTAGAGGCGTTAGGACTCGCACAACCAACCGCACTAGAGATGATGGAAGCGCGATCCGTGCGTCCTCTTATGCCCGATCCATGGCGTTTGATTAACACGATGACGATCAGCTACGGCCATGGTTTTTCGACTTCACCGCTGCATCTGGCGGCTGCCTATGCCACATTGGTCAATGGCGGCACACGCGTCACCCCTACGCTTCTTCAGCGGTCTGAACCGCAAAGCGGCGTGCGTGTGATTTCACAAAGTGTCTCAGAACAAATGCAAGATATGCTTGTTGACGCGGTCAACGCACCGCAGGGTACGGCCTCATTTGCGCGAATGGACGCTTATACAAAAGCCTATACAGTCGGTGGCAAAACCGGAACTGCCGACAAACCCAACCCTGAAGGGGGATATTACGACGACAAAGTGCTTACGACCTTTGCAAGCTTCTTCCCGGCAGAAGCACCGCAATATGTGTTGGTGGTTACTCTGGATGAACCAGAAGATCGCAGTGGCCTTGAGCCACGGCGCACCGCAGGCTGGACAGCAGTCCCTGTCGCGGCAGAAATCATCCGGCGGGTCGCACCTTTACTTGGGATACGACCTGCCATTGCATCCTCCCCTCATCTTGCCATAGCCTTCTCGGCAAATTGAGCGTATCTCAAAAAGGGG
This sequence comes from uncultured Thalassobacter sp., assembly GCA_963922715.1. Taxonomy (GTDB): domain Bacteria; phylum Pseudomonadota; class Alphaproteobacteria; order Rhodobacterales; family Rhodobacteraceae; genus CAWUJT01. The sequence continues at coordinate 7,102 of CAWUJT010000034.1, read as the reverse complement.
AGCGCTGATGCTCAAAAAACGTCTTTCGGATTTAGGGCTTAAAGCGCAACGCGGTGGGGATCCACAGATCATGGGTCTCGCCGTTGATAGCCGGTTGGTGCAAGCGGGCAGTTTGTTTGCCGCATTACCCGGGACACGCGTGCATGGGGCCGAATTTATTTCATACGCGCTGCGTATGCAGGCCGCAGCGGTGTTAACGGATGCCGCGGGTGCAGCATTGGCCGGGGATGTTCTGGCCGATACATCTGCTGCCCTCATTGTGGTGCAAGATCCCCGCGCGGCTCTGTCTGGGGCGGCGGCGCTTTGGTTTGGGGCCCAACCCGAAACCATGGTGGCTGTGACAGGGACAAACGGCAAAACGTCTGTCGCCAGTTTTACCCGGCAAATCTGGGAAGCCTTAGGGTATCAAGCCACCAATATCGGCACCACAGGCGTAGAGGGCGGCTTTTCTGCCCCTGGGATACACACCACGCCAGAGCCGATCACATTACACCGCATCCTGGCCGAGATGGCGGCGGCAGATGTTGATCACGCGGCGATGGAGGCCTCTTCCCACGGTCTGGATCAACGGCGTCTTGACGCTGTCAATCTTGCTGCTGCTGCCTTTACAAACTTCAGTCAGGATCATCTTGATTACCACAAAACGTTTGACGCCTATTTCGCCGCCAAGGCCCGGCTTTTTACCGAACTGTTGCCCTCTGGACGTGTCGCAGTCATCAATCTTGATGACGCGAAGGGACTGGAGCTTGCGCAGATGGCCCAGGCCTATGGGCACGAACTTCTGGGGGTGGGTCATGCAGACAGCGCGCGGTTACAGCTTTTAGGTCAAAGGTTTATCGCAACAGGGCAAGAGCTTTTGTTCCGCTGGCAAGGGGCAGAGCATCAGGTTCTGCTGGATTTGATCGGGGGATTTCAAGCATCGAATGTGCTGGTGGCGGCGGGTTTGGCGATTGGCGCAGGGGAAGACCCCGAAGCCGTCTTCGATGTTTTACCCAAGCTTAAAACAGTCCGGGGGCGGATGGAGAAAGCCGCCGTTAAAGCAAATGGTGCCGCTGTTTTTGTGGATTACGCCCATACCCCGGATGCCATTGCCACAGCCCTGCAAGCCCTCAGGCCGCATGTCATGGGCCGGATCGTGGCTATTATCGGGGCAGGGGGTGACCGAGATCGCGGCAAACGGCCCTTGATGGGGCAGGCCGCGGCCAACCATGCCGATCATGTGATCGTAACCGATGACAATCCGCGCACAGAGGAGGCTGCCCGCATTCGTGCCGAAGTGTTGGTCGGTGCCCCGGCCGCACAAGAGGTTGGGGATCGGGCCGAGGCAATCCTGCGTGGGGTGGATGCGCTAGGACCTGGCGATGCGCTTCTGATAATGGGCAAAGGGCATGAGACGGGGCAGACTGTCGGAGACACAGTTTATCCCTTTGATGACGCCGAACAAGCGAGTATTTCCGTTGAAATCCTGCGTGCTGGGGATCGGACATGAACCCGCTATGGCGTTCGGACAGCGCCGCCCAAGCCACACGGGGCCAGGCGCAAGGGGATTGGCATGTGACGGGGCTTTCAATCGACAGCCGGAGCCTATCCCCCGGTGATATGTTCATTGCGCTGAGCGCGGCCCGTGATGGACATGATTTTGTCGCGGATGCGCTGTCAAAAGGCGCGGGCGCCGCCATGGTCTCTCGCCTGCCAGAGGGCGTTGATCCGACCGCACCACTTCTGATCGTTGAAGATGTTCAGCAGGGGTTAGAGGCCTTAGCACGCGCAGCGCGGGTCCGCACACAAGCCAAGGTTCTGGCCATCACCGGCAGCGTTGGCAAAACCTCCACCAAAGAGATGGCGGCCCATGTGCTGAGGGCACAAGCCAAAACCCATGCTGCTGAGAAGAGTTTCAACAATCACTGGGGCGTGCCGCTGACACTCGCCCGTATGCCGCAGAATGCCCAGTATGGGGTCGTTGAAATTGGCATGAACCATCCAGGGGAGATCGCACCGCTTGCGCGCATGACACAACCTAATGTCGCGCTTGTGACAACCGTTGGTCCGGTTCATCTGGAGGCCTTTGCAGATGGTATAGAGGGCATTGCCCGTGAGAAAGCTGCGATTTATTCTGGACTTGGGCCGCGGGGCTGTGCGTTGTGGAATGCCGACCTTAATGTATCGCCGATCCTAGAGGCCGCCATAGCGGGAAATGCGGAAAGTTTTGGTGAAAGCGCCCAAGCCGATTGGCGCTTGATCTCGGTTGCAAAAGAAGACACCGGCCTTTGTTGTGTTGCGAGCACGCCTTGGGGCAAGATCACCTTCACATTAGCAACAGAGGGACGACATTTTGCCCTGAATGCTTTGGCCGTTTTGGCCAGTTGTCATGCCCTGGGCGCCGATCTTTCCCGGGCCGCACGTGATCTCGCCGCCTGGAGCCCACCTCGGGGGCGCGGCGCGCGGCAGTTTATCAGACTGGATCCTGAAAACCCTGATGTGGGGATTGATGTGATTGATGACAGTTACAACGCCAATCCAACCTCGGTAACAGCGGCCCTCACGCTTTTGGCTCAAAGCCAACCTTCGACAGGCGGGCGGCGCATCGCGATCCTTGGCGATATGAAAGAACTTGGCCCAGAGGAAGTACAACTGCATACAGAACTCTCTCAATACCCCGATACAGAGACGATTGATATATTTCACTGCGTCGGTGCGTTGATGAAACAGTTCCATAATGCTTTGCCAGAGCACCAGCGCGGTTTAAGTGTTGCCCAGGCCAAGGAGATTTCACACCTTATCCGTGATCTGCTCCAGCCTGGCGATATTGTGCTGGTGAAGGGCTCTTTATCGATGGGCATGTCGCATGTGGTTGACGCGATTTCAGAATTAGGCCAAGGCCAAATGTAACAACACAAAGACATTTAAGGACCCCGAGGCATGTTTTACTGGCTAACCGCCTTCTCTGATGGTGGCGATATCTTCAACCTTTTTCGCTATATCACTTTCCGCGCTGGAGGGGCTTTTTTCACGGCCTTGATCTTTGGCTTCCTATTTGGTCCGCCGCTCATCAATATGTTGCGCCGCACGCAAATCCATGGCCAACCCATTCGCGCAGATGGTCCTGAAAGCCATATGTCCAAGGCTGGCACACCCACGATGGGCGGCGTGTTGATCCTTGGGGCGCTTTTGGTGTCAACCCTGCTGTGGGCCAGGCTCGACAACCCCTATGTGTGGCTGACGCTGTATGTCACCTTTTCTTTTGGCGCGATTGGATTTGTGGATGACTACAGGAAGGTCAGCCAAAACAACACCAAAGGTTTGTCCGGGCGCTTCCGCATCGCGCTGGGCCTTTTGATTGCCGCCATTGCCGGATGGGCGGCTGCCTATCTCCACACACCTGAATTGAGCCAAAAACTTGCCCTGCCTGTTTTCAAAGACGTGCTGCTCAATTTAGGCATGTTGTTTATCCCCTTCGCCATGATCGTGATAGTTGGCGCGGCCAACGCCGTGAACCTCACCGACGGCTTAGACGGGCTGGCGATCATGCCGGTGATGATTGCCGCGGGCACCTTGGGGGTCATCGCTTATGTGGTGGGGCGCACGGATTTCACCAGCTATCTTGGCGTGCATTACGTCGAAAACACCGGCGAATTGCTGATCTTCACCTCGGCCCTGATCGGCGGCGGCCTGGGATTTTTGTGGTACAACGCCCCGCCTGCCGCTGTCTTCATGGGGGATACAGGATCGCTGGCTTTGGGCGGGGCCTTAGGCGCAATCGCGGTCATCACCAAGCATGAGCTTGTTCTGGCCATTGTGGGCGGGATTTTCGTGATGGAGGCGCTGTCTGTTATCATCCAGGTGCTGTATTTCAAACGCACTGGCAAACGGGTGTTTCTGATGGCCCCCATCCACCATCACTTCGAGAAAAAGGGCTGGGCAGAGCCGCAAGTCGTGATCCGATTTTGGATTATCTCACTGGTGTTGGCGTTGATTGGCTTGGCCACGTTGAAACTACGTTAATGCAAAGGTAAAGAAGCAAAGCGATATGAAACGAGCCCTCATAACAGGCGCAACCCGCGGGATCGGCAGGGCCATAGCGCAAGGCTTGACTGAGGATCATCAGGTCTTGGTGGGGGCGCGAGACTTCGCCACAGGACAAGCGGTCGCGGCTGAGCTTGGCGGCGAAGCCGTCGAGATTGACCTGATGCGGCCCGAAACCTTACAGCGCGCCGCTGACATGCAGGTGGATGTTTTGATCAACAACGCAGGTATTCTAGGCTCTGCCTCTTTGCTGGCAGAGGACAGTGATTTTGATGACGCCCTGCAGGTTATGGTGCGCGGTCCCTTACAGTTGATCCGAGCGGTGATGCCCCACATGGCGGCGCAAGGCTGGGGGCGGATTGTCAATCTCTCTTCCGGTTGGGGCAGTTTTGCCGAAGGTTTGGCAGGCCCTGGGGCCTATGGCGTGGCCAAGGCGGCGCTCAATGCCTTAACCCATGCTTTGCCCCGTGATCTGCCCAAAGGCGTGACGGTGAATGCAATGTGCCCAGGCTGGGTGCACACCGATATGGGCGGGGCGGGCGCGCCGCGCACACCGCCAGAGGGGGCGGCAACGGCGTTATGGCTCGCGCGGCAGCCTGACGGTGGGCCCAATGGTCAGTTTTTCCGCGATTGCAAATCAATTCCGTGGTAAAGCTGTCCTTGAAAGATAGGCAAAGATGATCCCTGTTCTTGGTTTTGAGACACGCACAATCGGTGTTCTGGGCTTAGGCCGCACGGGCCTGTCGGCGGCCCGTGCTCTGCAGGCCGGGGGCGCGCGACCACTGTGCTGGGACGACAGCGACAGGGGTCGTGCAGCTGCAGAGGCGGAAGGGTTTGAGATTGTTGATCTGAGCAAAGACAAAACGCTGGCACAGTTGGATCAGCTGGTGGTCTCGCCTGGGATCCCGCATCTTTATCCCGCACCTCATCCTATAATCGCTGCGGCCTATGCCCGCGGTCTTCCGGTGGATAATGATATTGGGCTGTTCTTCCGCTCGCTGGGTCAGCACCAGTGGGCGGAGATGGCTGTGCCCCCCAGGGTTGTGGCCATTACCGGTTCAAACGGGAAATCCACAACCTCGGCCTTGCTCCATCACATCCTTCAAGAGGTGGGACGGCCCGCCCATTTGGCGGGCAATATCGGACGTGGCGTGTTGGATCTGCCCGCGCCCGAGGATGGCGCAGTAATCGTGCTAGAGTTGTCGAGCTATCAAATCGAACTGGCCCGTGCGCTGACCCCTGATATTGCGGTGTTCACCAATCTCTCCCCCGATCATCTGGATCGTCATGGGGGTCTTGGGGGATATTTCGCGGCCAAACGGCGCTTGTTTTCCGAAGGCGGGCCAGATCGCGCTGTGATTGGTGTGGACCAACCCGAGGGACTTTTCCTGGCCAACCAGTTGCAAGAAGGTGCATCTGATGATCGTGTGATCCGTATGTCTGTCACCCAAAAGCTTGATGGTCCGGGGTGGAGCGTGACCGCGCGCAAGGGATTTTTGCGTGAATGGCGCAAAGGCGGTCAAGTCGCGGCGATTGATTTGCGCGAGATGGCGGCGCTACCAGGCCAGCACAATCATCAAAATGCTTGCGCGGCCTATGCCGCCGCGCGGGCGCTTGGCCTTGGGCCACGTCAGATTGAACCGGCTTTGGCCAGTTACCCTGGATTACAACACCGCAGCCAAGTGATTGCCGAGGCCGCAGGCGTTCGTTTTGTCAACGACAGCAAAGCTACGAATGTGGATGCAGCAATCCAAGCGCTTTCCGCCTTTCCGAAGATCCGCTGGATCTGTGGAGGGTTGATGAAAGATGGTGGGCTTAAGGTGCTGAGGCCGCATCTCGATACCGTTGTCAAAGCCTACGTTATTGGGCGCGAGGCTGAAACGTTTGCGCTGGCTTTGGGCGAGATACCGCGTGAGATTTGCGTCACAATGGAGCGGGCTGTGACACAAGCCTGTGCGGAAGCGCAGCCCGGTGAGGTGGTTCTTCTTGCCCCTGCGGCTGCCAGCTTCGATCAATACGACAATTTTGAGCGCCGGGGGGAGGATTTCACAGCACAGGTCTTAAAAACGCTTGGTTAGCCAGCAGTCATGTTCGGTGATGGCGCATTCAGGAAGTCTTCAAAATCAGTGTCATTGCTGAGGCCACTGTCGATCAGGGCGCGCATAAGCTCAATCGCGCCGGGTGAGGTGACGGGGACAAGATGGTCAAACTGATCTCCAACAGCAAACTTTGAAAAATCCAGAAGTGTGACATCGATGCGATTGATGTCGCTGGAGTTGACGGTGCTGCCCAAACGGGGCCGTCCTGTCAAGACAGAGGAGATGTTCAGTGCCCTGTCCTGTTCAGCTGCCAGAACGACAAAGGGTTGTGGTAATGTCCCGATGGCTTCCGCCTGGCGGTGAAAAACATCAATATCAATATCCGGGGACATCAAAATGACCGCTGAAATCCGATTAAGCAGGCGGTCGTTTCCCATAAGCCGGGCCTGACGCAAGACCTCCATGGTCAGGTGCGCGCCCATGGAATGGCCTGCGATAATGACACGATTGTTATCTTGTGTTAGCGCAGACAGGACTTCCACAAGATCATCACGTGCAAACAGCACACTGTCACGGTCATAAATATATCCCGTTGGCAGGGCTGCAGAGGGCCAGGTGAACAGCACCCCTGGATCGCGTAGCCGCAAATCTTCTTGGATTTGTGCAAGGCGGAAGATTGCTTCGACGGCGGTTGTGTTGAAGCCGTGGATGAAAACAAGGGTTTCACCGGGCAGATCGTCCTGCTGTGCCTGCACGCGCCGTGAGAATGCGCGTGCGTTCTCGGCAGATTCAAGGCCTGTGATCGCAAATTCGTACGCCGGGTCGGGTGTTTTTGACGTCCACTCGATCTGACCGCTTTCATGATCCGGCGGGATGGAGACAGTTGCCTCGGCGAAGCGCAGGGTGTCGCTGCGTTCTTGGCCAAAAAGAGCGCCAATTTGTTCTGTATTCCGTTGCGTTGCGATGAAAACAGTTTGCTGTGTCGTGCCCGGGACGTTTCCAAGAGACATACCGTCCACTTCCCGCACCGAACAGGCCGC
>CAWUJT010000033.1:0-20588 GCA_963922715.1 uncultured Thalassobacter sp. | reverse complement strand
TCAGCATAAATCCAACACGGATCCTGTTATGTTATGAAATTACATTACACATATTACCCCTTTGGAGACGGTTTGCCGAGGTGCTTGCGCAAACGTGACGGAGTTGATTTTTTCTTGTTCTTATAGGGATTGGCTTGGGACTGACCTCTTAAATGGAGCCTGATCGGTGTGCCGGGTAAATCGAAGTGATCGCGCAAACCATTGATCAAATAACGTGTGTAAGCCTCGGGTAACCTTTCCGGATCAGAGCACATCACCACAAATCCCGGCGGGCGGGTTTTGGCTTGCGTCATATAGCGCAACTTAATTCGGCGTCCGCCAGGCGCTGGAGGTGGATGCGCTACAAGCATCCCTTCTAACCAAGCATTCAACGCTGCTGTGGGCACGCGTCGATTCCAGATTTCATAAGACTTGATAATCGCCTCATAAAGCCTGTCTAAGCCCTGCCCATGTGCCGCAGAAAGGGTGACCAAACTCGCGCCTTTGAGCTGCGGCAACAAGCGGGCAAACATCTCTTTAAGCTCTTTGAGCTTTGTGCTTTTCTGAGTGACTTGGTCCCACTTATTCACGGCGACCACCACGGCACGGCCTTCTTGCGCAGCAAGATCTGCAATACGAAGATCTTGCGTCTCGAAAGGAATTTGCGCATCTAAAAGCACAACCACAACTTCAGCAAACCGCACGGCACGCAACCCATCGGACACAGATAGCTTTTCGATTTTCTCTGTAACTTTTGCGCGTTTGCGCAGACCTGCCGTGTCAAAGATGCGCATCGGGGTGTCATGCCATCTCAACTTAAGGGCAATGGCATCACGCGTGATCCCAGCCTCTGGTCCTGTCAATAAGCGCTCATCGCCAATAATCCGATTTATAAGCGTCGACTTTCCTGCGTTTGGTCGACCAACAACAGCAATCTGTAGCGGCTTATCCGGGTGGTTCTTTTCCAGATCATCATCACTTTCGGTGTCTTCTGACGCTTTGACATAGGGGCGTAAAGCTGTTGTCAGGTCCGCCATACCTTCGCCATGCTCTGCAGACAGCGCAATAGGCTCTCCAAGTCCCAGACCATAGGCCTCCAATATGCCGGCGTCTGCGGCCTGGCTTTCGGCTTTGTTGGCAACAACCAACAGCGGCTTTCCTGACTTTCGTAAGAGCTCTGCGAATACAGTGTCTTGTTGTGTCACGCCAACACGCGCGTCAATCACAAACAAACATAAATCTGCCATGTCAACCGCGCGCTCTGTGAGCCGTCGCATCCGATCTTCCAGACTGTTGTGTTTTGCCTCTTCCAGCCCGGCTGTATCCATGACGGTAAAACGGATATCGGCCAATCGCGCCTCACCCTCGCGCAAATCACGTGTAACGCCAGGGGTGTCGTCAACTATGGCAAGGCGTTTGCCGACCAATCGGTTGAAAAGTGTTGATTTCCCAACATTGGGCCGACCGATAATTGCAACGGAAAAACGCATAGCGCGGCTCAACGATAAGCATGTAAAACGCCCCGTGCGCTGACAACATACATCACACCGTCCATGATGATGGGGCGTGTTGCGCCGCCTGAAGGGAGTTCCAGCGTGACGTTTTCTATACCAGTTTCCGGCTCAAACCCGCGCAGCAGCCCATCACTGGACGCTAACCACAGCCTATTTCCGGCCAAAACAGGGCCAAAGTGCGCGGTGATGGCCTGGCGCCTATCTGGGCGCCGCGCACGATAGAAGGGGAGTTCTGTTTCCCAAAGCTTAACACCGGTTTGTGCATCGATACGCAAAAGTTCAGATGTATCGGAGACCACGAAAATAGACCCCCCAGAAGCCACAACCGGTCCAAGTGCACCTTCAGACACTGTCCATACCCTTTGGCCAGAACGCGCGTTAAGGGCAACCAAACGTCCAGATAATGTGCCAACATAAACCACGCCATTGTCGATGACAGGGTCGGCTGTGACATCGGAAATGTTTCCGTATGAGATACTTGGCCGTGCGGTGGAAATAGAGGACCCCCAGATACGAATACCGGATCGCTTCAAGGCGGCAACGATTTCACCTGACCCAAAAGGAAAGATCACAAACCGATCTGTGACGGCAGGCACGGGTGAGCTACTCAGGAACGCTGATGTGGGAGACGCAGGAAGTTCCCATATGATCCGACCTGTGTCGACATCAAGCGCCCATGCACGATTGTCACGAGAGACGATATAAAGGCGGCGACCGTCGAATGTCGGTGCGGCCATCGGCGCATCGAGCCTTTGTACCCATTTCTCTGCGCCGGTTGCAACATCAAGGGCGTGGAGATCGCCAAATCCAGTGGCGGCATAAAGCGTATCGCCTAAGACGCCTAATCCCCCACCATGGGCCTGATCTTCTTTCTCAAAAGCAGGTGTGAGATCGCGGCTCCATAATACCGCACCATCGGTGCTGACAGCTGTGACACGCGCACCGCTGTCGCGAACGAAAATCCTCCCATCCTTGGCAACGGGATCAGCGGTGATGATTTGACGTCGGGTGTTGCCAGAACCAATCGGTGTGGCCCATAAAAGACTTGGCGTATCGGAAAAGGCGGCATGCGGCATTGAGTTGGAGGCAAACCCGGCACGCGTAGTCCAGTCTTCAATTTGACGTTGCTGAGGCAGCGTCAGCTCAGGCGGCGCAATGAAAGATGTCCCTATCTCTTCTGGCCTGATGGGTTCACGTTTGCCAGGCAAAACCACGGTGCGTTCACCACAAGCTGACAGAAGCACAAGGCACAAGAGAGTGCATAATGGCGTTGTGTATCTCATTGATATTACCATTCTATAATCATTCGTCAGACGCCTTTGATCCACCGAGGGCATCAATCATTTGTTGAATTCTTTCTTGTTGAAATTGCGTTGCGTCGGCCCGTTCGGGAATTTCACGGAGAATGGACAGCGCCTGCGTGTTATCTCCGGCTTTTAGGTGAAGAATTGCCAATTGTTCTAAGGCAAGTACCGCGAAAGGCGCATTGGGTTGCGACAGCAGTCCTAATATTTCAAGATCGCGTTGTTCATCCCCTGTACCGCCTGCGAACTGACCTTTGAGGTACATCAAATCTCTATACAGATCAGAGATGTTGGCACTTTCAGCTTCGGCTGTCCAATAGGGCCCAATCTCTTCAAATGACAGGTCGGTTGTCGCTCCCGCCGCTGTGATAAGCCGGAGCAGAAGCGCCTGTCCATCTGTATCAGTGCGGATAAGCCCTAGGCTAGTGTTCGCGTTCGCTTCTGACAAACCACTCAATACTGCGTCCCCGAATGCTTCGGCCGATATGCGCATCCGATCTTGACGAAGCTCATACCATACCGCGCCGCCAATAATCACTATAATCACACTTAATGGTATCCAGCCATAACGCTTACCAAGTCTATACAACCGTTCGCGCCGTAATTCTTCGGTGACTTCATCGACAAAACTATCAGTGCTCGACATATATCTACAATCCCCTTAACACAGCTTACATAAATGCACATTTTATAGATGCCAAGCGTCTTGATTGCGTCGATAAAAACTGCGCAAAGTAATAGAAGATAATAAAATTCTTGACCTTCACCACTAAACTGTTCAGGCCAACATTCAAATTTGCCTGTGTATGCATAATGATTATATTATGTTTGTCTAAGGAGACAAGCTTGTGCGCATCTTTTCGATTATTACGGCCTTTATCGTTGTGCTTGTGCTGTTTTTCGCAATTTTACAGCGTGAAACGCTTGTGCGGTTCGCCAATGGCTCGACAGCGGAAGCCACTGCGGCAGAAAACACTTTGGAACAAAATGATCGCCCGGACAGATTAGATACAAGCTTGGTTCACGTTTTGGTAGGCCGGAGCCAAGCCCAAGAGGTAAGCAATGGCATTTTAATCCGAGGTGAAACCGAAGCCAACCGACAAGTCGACGTGCGCGCTGAAACCCAGGCCGTGGTTGTTTCCACACCATTGAGAAAAGGGGCGACAGTTTCGACCGGCGACCTGCTTTGTGAGCTTGATCCTGGTGCCCGTGCCGCAACGCTTTTGGAAGCCCAGGCACGATTGATTGAGGCCCGCGCGCGCATGCCAGAGGCGCGCGCCCGCGTGCCAGAGGCGGTGGCACGTGTGGCCGAAGCAGAAGCCCGCCTTGAAGAAGCACTGATCAACGAAACAGCCGCCCGCCGTCTCAGCGAGGATGGCTTTGCCTCTGCTACACGTCTGGCCAATACCGAGGCATCTTTGAGTTCAGCCAGAGCGGCGGTGGTGTCCGCGCAAACCGGCCTGGAAAGTGTTCAGGCAGGCCTAGAAAGTGCGCAAGCGGCAATTGAAAGCGCCCGTGCAGAGGTGGAGCAAGCGGAAGAAGAGCTTGATAAACTGCGGATTCTTGCGCCGTTTTCAGGCATTCTTGAAAGCGATACAGCGGAATTAGGCACACTTCTGCAGCCTGGTGCACTCTGTGCCACCATACTGCAACTCGATCCTATGAAGCTTGTTGGGTTTGCAAATGAAACAGACGTTGACAAGATCCAGGTCGGCGCTCCGGCCCAGGGACGGTTTGTCAACGGGAAAATTGTTTCGGGGAATGTGGCGTTTCTCTCACGTTCTGCAGACGATCTCACCCGCACGTTTCGGGTCGAGGTTTTGGTTGCAAACACGGATATGCATATCCGTGATGGACAGACTGTTGAAGTGATTATTTCAGCACAAAGTGAAAAGGGGCATCTTCTGCCTGCATCGGTGTTGACACTGGATGATGCGGGACGCTTGGGTGTCAGGGTTGTCGATCAAAATAACATTGTCCGCTTTCAGGTTGTCGAAATGCTCCGCGATACGCCGGAAGGCGTCTGGCTGTCAGGGTTGCCAGAAAGCGTTTTTGTGATCCTTGTTGGACAAGAGTACGTCACAGATGGCACGCCGGTTCGCGTCAGCTTTGAGGAGTTAAATCAATGACCGGAGTGATTGACTGGGCCGCCTCTCGGGCGCGGATGGTGATGGCCTTTGTTATCCTGTCTGTGCTGGCTGGAACCGTTAGCTATGTGTCTTTACCAAAAGAAGGGGAGCCGGATATCGACATCCCCGGTCTCTTTGTATCGGTGCCTTTTCCAGGAATTTCCGCCACAGACAGTGAACGCCTGCTTGTCAAACCGATTGAGACAGAAATGCAAGAACTCGATGGGCTCAAGTCCATGAGCGCGACAGCCGCGGAAGGATATGCGGGTGTCTTTCTTGAGTTTGAGTTCGGCTGGGATAAGGCGGCAACCATCGCGGACGTGCGCGATAAAATGAGCAATGCGGAAGCCAATTTTCCAATAGGTGCCGAGCAATATACAATCAACGAAATCAATTTTTCCGAATTTCCGATCGTTATTGTTGCATTGTCTGGGAATGCGCCTGAACGAACGTTGTTGCGGTTGGCGAAGCAAATACAAGATGCTTTAGAGGCTTTGCCCGATGTACTTGAGGCAGGCCTTGTCGGTCACAGGGACGAAATGCTGGAAGTCATCATCGATCCTCTGGCACTTGAGGTTTACAATGTCACGGCTGGTGAATTGATCAATGCCGTGACACAAAACAATTTGCTCGTTGCTGCAGGCTCCATCGAGACGGAAAGTGGGGCTTTTCCCGTCAAAATCCCCTCCTCTTTTGAAGATACTCAAGACATCTACAATCTTCCAATAAAGCGCAACGGTGAGCGTGTGATCACGCTTGGGGAGTTGGCGCAGATCAATCTGACCTTTGAGGATCGTGAAAGCACCGCGCGGTTTAATGGAGAGACGACAGTTGCCTTACAAGTTGTCAAACGCAAAGGATTCAACATTATGGATACCGCTGCCGCGGTGCGAGAGACGCTCGCCGCTGAGGTTGCGACATGGCCAGATGAATTACAAACAGCGGTAGATGTCTCTGTCACTCTGGATCAAAGCCGCACCGTTCAAAGCATGGTCCGCCAACTCGAGGGATCGGTCCTAACGGCGATTGCCTTGGTGATGATCGTGGTGTTGGCCGCACTCGGCACACGGTCTGCACTTTTGGTGGGGTTTGCAATCCCAACCTCGTTCTTGCTCTGTTTCGCGCTGCTGGCGGTGATGGGGATCACGATCTCTAACATTGTGATGTTTGGGTTAATTCTTGCGGTGGGGATGCTCGTTGATGGGGCGATTGTGGTGGTTGAATACGCCGACAAGGAAATCGCCGCAGGCAAAGGGCCGATGCAAGCGTACACAACCGCCGCCAAGCGGATGTTTTGGCCTGTTGTCAGTTCAACCGCGACAACACTATGTGCGTTTCTGCCAATGCTGTTTTGGCCCGGTGTGCCGGGTGAATTCATGGGAATGTTGCCGGTCACATTGATCTTTGTACTGTCTGCATCACTTGTGGTTGCCCTGATCTACTTGCCTGTGTTGGGGGGCGTATCGGGCCGCATATCGCGATGGTTTGAGCGTGGATCGATGGCTCTGCGGAAAATGATCCCCTATTGGTTTGCCCGGGTTGGTCTTACCGTACTGGGCGCTTGGTTGATGTTTACAGCGGCGCTGCAAACCATCAACCCCCAGTATCTTGGGTTCCTCAATATATCACAGACCATCAGTCCTGTAACACAAACCCTTCCCGGAGCCATATTATTTGTTGTGTCCGCTGGTGTGATGTCGACGCTTCTTGGCTCTGTAACATTGAAACGATCCCCTAGCTCCGTTTCATCTGGCTATCAACGCAGCGCATTTGGCTGGGTGATTCATGTTATTGTCGGCAATCCACTCATGCCTCTGGTGGCCATCGGATGTGTGATTTACTTTGTTATATCCGTTTTCACCTACTATGGCGCAAACAATAAGGGCGTGGAGTTCTTTGTCGAAAGTGAGACGGAACAAGCCATTATCTACATTCGAGCCCGGGGCAACCTGAGCCTGGAGGAAAAAGATCGCTTATTGCGCAAAGCAGAGGCCATTGTGCTGGACACGCCCGGTGTTGAGAACATCTTTGTCTTTGCCGGGGATGGGGGATTGGATACAGGCGGGCCCGCCGGCAGCGAGGGCGTGCCAGGTGATACGATTGGTCAAATCCAGATCGAAATGATCCCCTGGGAAGACCGACCCACCGTGGTTCAAGACTGGTTCAGAATTCCCTTAATTGGCGTCACCGTTCCCAAACGCGTGGTCGATCCGAGTTATGATGGCGATTTAATCGCGGACACTCTGTTAAAAGAGCTCCGCGCGCTTCCAGGTATCAAATTTGAACTTTCCACCCAAGATCGCGGTCCGGCCCAGGGCAAGCCGATCCATCTGAGACTGACAGGTGAAAACTGGGAGGAGTTGCAGCACGCCGCAGCACAAATGCGGGAGGTGTTTGAAAATACACCTGGTGTGATTGATATTGACGACACGCTACCGCTGCCTGGTATTGACTGGGAAATAAAAGTGGATGTTGAACAAGCGGGGCGCTTTGGTGCCGATGTGGCCACTGTTGGGGGTATGGTGCAGATGATCACAAGGGGTATTCTTCTGGATACAATGCGCGTAGACACTTCTGATGAGGAAATTGAGATTAGGGTGCGCTTGCCAGATCAATACCGCGTTTTATCGACATTGGACACTTTGAAGGTACGCACATCCGACGGATTGGTGCCACTGTCGAATTTCATTGTGCGAGATCCGGAACCAAGATTGGCGGAGATCAATCGATATAACGCACAGCGTTACTTTGATGTCCGCGGTGATGCAGAGACTGGCCTGGTTAAGGTTGTGAATGATAATGGGGTGATCATAGAACAAGCCATCCCTGCCGCGAATTTTGACAGCGATGCAGCGCAAGACAATCTGAAAGAGCGTGATCTCAGCATCGTCCCAATCAATCCAAATGAACGCATCGCACATATCACTGATTATCTGTCGCAAGCCCCTCTGCCGGCATCTGTGAGTTGGGAATGGACCGGCGATCAAGAAGAACAAGCAGAAAGTCAGGCTTTTCTCGGACAAGCCTTTGTCGGTGCATTGGGATTGATGTTCATCATATTGCTTGCTCAATTCAACTCGATTTACAACTCGATCCTTGTTTTGCTGGCTGTTGTTCTGTCCACCACAGGTGTTTTGATTGGAATGCTGGTGATGGACCAAGCCTTTTCAATCATAATGACAGGCACGGGTATCGTGGCGTTAGCAGGTATTGTGGTTAACAATAACATTGTCTTGATCGATACCTACCAAGAATACAGCCGCTATATGCCACGAATTGAAGCCATTACCCGGACTGCGGAAAGCCGAATTCGCCCTGTTCTGCTGACGACGCTTACAACAATGGCTGGTCTTGCCCCTATGATGATCGGGTTGAGTTTTGATTTCATCGGCGGTGGTTACTCGTTACGCTCCCCAACTGCCTTGTGGTGGATCCAACTTGCAACAGCGGTGGTCTTTGGTCTTGGCATTGCAACTGTTTTGACACTGATCTTCACACCTGCGATGCTTGCGCTTCGCGTTTGGTCTGTCGAATACGCGCTTGTATTTTTCCGATTGTTAAGTCGTCTATCACTTGGACGGGCAAGTCGCGCCGGAGAAGATTGGGCATTGCGCGTGAAATCCCGGGCTTTATTGGATCCAACGATTCTTTGGGTTGAACCTGCACAAATTGCGCAAAATGAACAAAAAACTTCGGTAATGCGTACAGAATATTCAGAAGAAGTGCACAACAATGATCACAGCCCAACAACAGACACAATAGACGAGAATAAAGCCAGTGGTTCCTCTAAAAATCAAGGACCAAGTTCGCCGTTACAGGCCGCAGAGTAATCTCCATGATCTTTGCGATTGCAGCATTTCCAATATTCTGATCTCAATTATTGTGTATAAAACACCGTATCGCTTGAAAATTTCGCAAATTATTTAGGCAAAATACCTAATTTATGCAAGTTTATTAGACAAAATCTCTCAACCTATGGTGTATTCGCGCATCTTGTGCAATATTGAGGCTTTTTTTGCACCCGCAGCATTGACTATTTGATTTAGCGGTGAAAATAATAAAATACGATTTTTGGCCTTCTACTCCTCCCATAGGTCTTTATTCGTATAGCACTTGTGACCTCATTTCATCTCCTCCCAGAAATGAGGTCACTTTTTAAAAATATACATATATTATTGTAGAACCTTATATTGGGACATAAAATAATGCCTGTCAATCAGGATTAAAATAGTCTGCTTTGCGTCAACCCAAAATCGATTTATTTTAAAAGATGACTTGTGTGATAGAGATGAGTACAAGGTTTTTAAAAAATTCGACCGCAGAGGTTTTATCTGAATGACAGACGATACGTGCCAAAAATTACGTACTCATATGGTAAACACCCAAGTGAGACCTTCAGATGTGACCAGCTATCCAATTATACATGCCTTCTTGACTGTTCCCAGAGAAAAATTCGTCCCATCAGACAAGGGCTCAATTGCATATGCGGATGCACCCATCATCTTAGGAAAGCAACGGCAACTGATGGAGGCGCGGTCATTTGGAAAAATGCTCAATACCCTTCAACCGAAGCGAGAAGACGCTGTTTTGATCATTGCGGCTGGGTTAGGGTACTCGGCTGCGATCTTTTCTCAACTGGTGGATTCGGTAATCGCTATCGAAGATGACCCAGAACTTGCGCAAGAAGCCGAAGCGGCGCTCAACCGTGCACAATATCATAATGCTGTCATATTGGAGGCTGAACTGACCGAAGGGGTAAAAAATGCTGGCCCATTTGATATGATTTTCATCGATGCAGGCGTTCAGTGTATCCCAGATATTCTCCTTGAACAGTTGAATGAGGGGGGCAAGATTGGGGCTACATTTGTGACAGATAATTTTGGTGAATTCCGATTGGGCATTAAAACCTCTGGAAGTGTCGACTGGCGGCCAATGTTCACCGTGATGGCACCTCTACTGCCCGGGTTTGTAAAAACAGAAGCATTTACTCTGTAGTAATCTGCGATTGTTTCTTCTATAGAATTAAACCAAGTATATAACGCTAAACAATTCATTTCGAGTGGAGATATCTTATGCTGAGAAGATGGAGGAACAGAGCGCTATCATGTTTTTGTTTTGCTGCGGCTGCTGCTTCAGGTATAGCCGTTCAGGCGCAATCTTTGGCAGACACGCTGAGTTATGCATATGAAAACTCATTTCTACTAGAGGCAGATGTTCAGAACATTCGTGCCGCCGATGAAAACCTCGCCATTTCTTTATCACAGCTTCGTCCGGCCTTAACGCTTTTTTCAAATATAAGGCAGCTTGATGGAAAGTTGATAAATGACTCTTTGACGGCAACCCTTGGTCTCCAAGTCGATTGGGTTCTTTGGGATGGTGGAAATCGACAAAACACACTTCTATCAAGTCGGGAGGCCGTTCTCTCCGCACAGCAGGCCTTGATAAATTCTGAGCAAGATATTCTTTTCGCCGCAGCAAATGCGTTCTTAACACTACGGCAAGATCTGCAAATTTTAAACCTACGTGAAAATAACTTACGCGTGATCACACAAGAATTGCGTGCCGCCGAAGATCGCTTCCAAGTGGGGGAAGTCACACGCACGGACGTAGCCATTGCACAAGCGCGTTTGGCGGCTGGCCGATCTGCCTATGCCGACGCACTCGGACAAGTCGAAATTAGTAAGGCGGAATATAAACTTGCTGTCGGGCGGGCGCCAAGCACTCTGTTGCCGCCTCCAGCGCCCCCTCAACTTCCTAACACTCTTGAAAGTGCCCGTTTAATCGCGCAATCTAGTCATCCAACCATTCGGCAATTGCAACATGAAGTTGCGGCAAATGAATTTCTCGCGCGCGCTGAAGACGCCAATCGCCGCGGAACTTTTTCTTTGAGCGGTGAACTTTCGACTTCCGCACAAGATGGTATTGAAGACAACCGAGGAAGTCTTACACTACAATATAGTCTGCCTCTTTACAGTGGTGGTCAGCTTTCCGCTTTAAGACGCCGCGCCGTAGCGCAACTTAATTCAAGCCGGGCCCTTTTGTTGCAACAAGGACGGGTGATAACAGAAGCCGTGGAAAGCGCCTGGCAAACTTGGGTTATATCACGGGCTCAGGTTGAAGCCAGTCAACAAGAGATCAGAGCGGCTCGGATCGCTTTTGACGGCACACGTGAAGAGGCAAGTCTTGGCGCGCGGACAACAATTGATGTTTTGAATGCGGAACAAGAACTTTTAGATGCGCAAACATCAGCACTACAAGCGGAAACCAATGCCTATGTTGCTGTTTACGGTGTTCTCTCTGCAATGGGAATGCTTACCGCGGAACATCTTGGGCTAACAGTGCAGCGTGTTGGCTTTCAGTCCAATATAAACTCTTCACATAATGAAACAGTGTCTTCTCGACAGTATGGGGCAGATTTAGATCGTATCCTAAATCGAGTTGGGGCAAACTAAAAATTTGCTTTTTTGTTCAGAATTCTGAATGTTTGATATATCGATATAGCATAATAACACATCAAAAGAGTAAGGCCAAACCGATGAATGAAAGAATAAGTCACACCGAAATAGACGATTTGCTTTCTTCAATTCGAAATTTACTTTCCGAAAACAGTGACGACGAGACCGCGAAACATAACCCCACATCAAACGACCATGGTAGCGACAACGAAAAAACGCAATCAAAAGATAATCGTCTCATACTTTCCCCGCAGTTTCGTGTGAAAGATCCCGAAAACCCTTATAACAGTATTAAACGTCTTACAGAAGAAACCCAGGTTTCAACGAATGATGACAGGCATGCTTTCAAGCAAAACTCTGATGAGTTAAAAGACAAGATAATAAATAGTCCTGATAATAATGATGACAAAGAAAACAATCCTACGCGGCAAAACAACCCTGAGAAGATGCTCAATAAACAAGAGCTATCACACGAAGATATAACCTTTACCAAAACACGCCTTATTGAAGATGTGACACAACCATCAGGAAAAACACCGTCCAATGATACTGAGGAAACTACAGGTATAGCTTCATTTAAAAGTATTCATCGGCGTCTGTCTGAAGATCAACCAGAGACAGTAACACTCGGCCCAGAGGAAAATGATCTCAACATAATATCTAAAGAAAATACACAAACACGATTAGAGACACACGAAAGTATATACAACAAATCCAGCAATTTTGATCGCACTGATACGAATAAGACCGATGACAGTACCGAAGTCGATGTGAATACAGTCGATGATGACACACCGATTGATGATACGCTCCAATCGATCAATCAAGGGGAGCTTGTTGACTTTGAAGATATGGCAGAACCTGAAGTTCAGGGAGTGTTAGACGAAGACCACCTTAGAGAAATTATCACACAGGTCGTTCGTGAAGAGCTTTCCGGTCATTTGGGGGAACGCATAACACGCAATGTCCGAAAGTTGGTCAGACGTGAGTTACGTCAACTCATGGCGACAGACGATTTTGAATGATAGTATGTTTAAAAATTAAAAACGATGTATAAGATTTTGTATCATCATAAATTGAATTCAATCATTCAATTATAAAAAAACAGGCCTAAAATGGCCTGTTTTTAGTTATATATATTTATCAACACAAATATTATGTGTCGTCATCATCATCGGTGACTTCGGCGACTGCAGCAACAACGACAATAGCAGCTACAGCAGCTGCAGCAACTGCTGCACCACCAGTTAGCCCAGCAAATGCAAAGTTGCTAGCAAATTGAGTTGATTTTGTGGTTACGAGCGGCTCAACAACAGAGGGTGTTTCTCCAGCGAATGAAGATAGAGGGGTTGACAGCATGATGATCGCTGCTGTTGAGGCGATGTACTTTCTCATGATACTCTCCGTGTAATGTCATCACTTTCTAAATATTACAAATTCAGACTCTTCACAAGTGAATAATTCCTATTATTAAGCGTGTACTGTCATCATAAATCTTCTAGAAACTTGTGTACGTCATCAAGGTCAATCTCTCCGACGGGGTATTTGTTTGCTGGATTTTCGAAGTCATATTTGAAAAGCTTGAAATCAAGATGGTATATTTCCCACATTAGATGTCTTGAAAGGTCATCGAAGTAATCCTCTACAGGGTGTTTACGTTTTGGTCCATGCCCTTCAGACTCATTAAACCGTGGGACCTGTTCGATGTTTACATTCACGGGCGTTTCAATCTTTTCAAGGACTTTTTTCATACCCTCATTGAAGTGTTCAACGAAAAAGATGTCGTCATAACGGCCGCCGTTTAGTATATATGTACTGATATGCCCTGACATAGAGGACCAATGTATATCTGGATCCATCGGTTTTCTGAAACGGATTGTGTCCCGTGCAAAAAGCAGAAAACGGCGGAAACTTTTGATTTGATCGAAATCAAACCCCGTCTCAGGATCGCCCACCTCAATCCCGTATTTTTGAATAATCATTGGCACCAAATTGCCGCGATATCTGTTGCCATTACGCTGAATGCCGCAAATTTTGTCGAAAAAACTTGACAGGATACGTGTGTAAGGATTTCGGACACACGTAAATGCCAGTGTTGTCCTTGATGTCGCAACCGTACTAATCCGTTCTTGGCTTGCCTCCAAAGCCCACTTATGCATGCCCTCTTTTGCATCGTGAATATCACCATCAAAATATTGGCCATTGTCACTGAAGTACATGATTTGACCAATACTTGAGCACGCGCACTTTGGAACAACACGATAAATCATGCTTTCGCTTTGTGTCATCCAAACGCCTGGAAATCCCATTCACTTACCTCTTATTTCTCACTTTTGATCGTGATCTTGTAAAACGACGATCGAAAATCAAACATGGGTTGTTTTTAGAAATGCTTCTTGATCTTTAAAGATGGAAAAGTCAAATAGACATTCAAATGGCAAAAATAGCATTCATCCTCTTGTGTCATCAAAATCCTAAAGCGGTGATTGCGCAAGCAGAACGATTGACCAAAACTGGCGACTACGTTGCCATTCATTACGATGCCAGAGCCGCGCGAGAGGATTACGCAGCTATAAAGTCATCGCTAACGAGTACCCCGAATGTTGTCTTTTCAAAACGCATCAAATGTGGTTGGGGAGAATGGAGTCTCGTGCGTGCCTCATTGAATGCACTGACTGCGGCTGAAACTGCTTTTCCGGATGCCACACATTTTTATCTGATTTCCGGCGATTGCATGCCTATCAAGTCAAACAATTATGCGCGTGCTTTTCTCGATGAAAAACCTGTTGACTACATTGAAAGTGTAAACTTTTTCACATCTGGTTGGATTAAGACTGGTATAAAAGAGGATCGTCTATTTTACCGACATTATTTTAATGAGAGGAAACAAAAATCTTGGTTTTATAGGACGTTGAATTTTCAACGTCGCTTTGGATTGAAAAGGGACATTCCAAGCGACTTGGATATTATGATTGGGTCTCAATGGTGGTGCTTACGCAGAAGCACCGTTGAAAAAATACTCGAATTCATAAAAACGCGTAAAGATGTCATGCGCTTTTTTTCCACGACCTGGATACCTGACGAGATATTTTTTCAAACCATTGTCCGACATCTTATTCCGCGCGATCAAATTGAAAGTCGAACGCCCACATTTCTCTCTTTTACCGATTACGGATTTCCAGCAACGTTTCATAATGATCATTATAAATTTCTTCTCAGTCAAAATTTTCTCTTTGCGCGAAAAATCTCCCCTCATGCGTTGTCTTTGAAAAGTCGGCTGGGGGCGCTGTGGGCATCTCAAATAGATGATTTCCCCTCCTCGGGTGACGGTCATAGAGTGTTCACATTTCTCACACAGAGAGGTCGCGTTGGGCGCCGGTTTGCGCAACGCTTTTGGGAACGGAACAGTTCTATGGGCCGTAAGCGCAGCTTATATATTATTGTGTGTAAAAAATGGCACGTTGCAAAACGTCTTGCTCAGCAAGCAGAAACCACTCTGGGGATCAAAACACTCGATTATGTCTTTGACGAACTCGGTTCCAAGAGCCCCGATCTTGGTGGTATCGAAGCCAATCTATCTAAGCGTCATGGGCATCGTCGTGCCTTTATTCGGATGATTTTTGACACAGAGAACACCGATAGACTCATATTTTGCGCTGACCCTGGCTCTTATAATTTGATATCGGAATTTTACGGCGATAATGCACGCATTGGCACACTTTTGATCGATTGTGATTTTGATGACTCGTATCTTGAAGGCCATGCGCAACGTATCAGTCTTGCAACAGATGAAACACCAAAAGAGGCTTTGGTCCATCTGTTACCCACACTTCGTTATGATATACAATTTGAGGCAGACCAAGTTCGAGACGCTGAACACGATGCGATTTATGAAATAGGCGAAACAAGACCACATATTGAAAATATCACTGTTCTGGAACAATTCTTTAATTGCACCAGAACCGAAGCAGAAATTCTAGCAAACACCCCTTATCTATTTGAGGATTGAAACATGTCTTATACGTACGACACCGAAAATGTTTTTGCCAAAATCCTGAGGGGAGAAATCCCCAACAAAACCGTTCTTGAGACCAAACATTCCCTTGCTTTCCACGACATAGCGCCGCAAGCACTTCATCATGTACTTGTGATCCCCAAAGGTGCTTATGTGTGTTACGATCATTTTGCGCTTGAAGCCTCGGATGAGGAGATTGTTGATTTCACACGTGCGATAGGGGCTGTGTGTGAATTGTTAGATGTGCAACCTGGAACCGGAGGAAATGGATTTAGACTTATCTCCAATGCCGGGAAAGATGGCATACAAGAAGTTCCTCATTTACACGTGCATATTTTAGCGGGGCGAACTTTGGGTCCGATGCTTGTCAAACCTTGATGGGCAAGGCTTCGCCTAACTTTCTGATGTGACGTAGAAACACGACAATCAGGGTGCTAATATTAATTTATATTTATAAGGAACATTCAAAAAATGCATATCATCCGTTTTCCCCTGATAATGTCCATAGCAATCGCTTTTTCTGGCTGTGATACAACGTCATCCGAACCTGTTCAGAATGGGGAGCGCACCCAAGCCGGAGCCATAATGGGCGCTATGGTTGGCGGGTTTCTTGGCGGTATATCGGACGATGATGACAAAGTGCGCAATACGGTGATTGGGGCTGCAGCGGGGGCTGCTGTTGGCGCGGCAATTGGGCAAGCCCTGGACAGACAAGCGCGTGATCTCGAACAGAGTCTCAACAATTCAGATGTCACCATTGTAAACACAGGTAGCGAATTGATCGTGACAATGCCGCAAGATATTTTGTTTGACGTCGACAGTGCAACTTTACGGGCCGACCTTGAAGCTGACATTGTGGCTTTGGCGGAAAACCTCCAATCTTATCCTGATACGACCGTTGATGTGATCGGTCACACGGACAACACAGGGACTGCAGCTTACAATCAAGATCTTTCCACGCGACGCGCGGCCTCTGTAAGCGCCGTTTTGTTGCGCAATGGTGTGGCTGGAAGCCGCATTCAAAGCTATGGCCGTGGAGAGACAGAACCCGTCGCCACCAATTTGAATGCGGACGGGCGGCGGCAAAACCGGCGTGTCGAATTCATAATACGTCCCATGACATGATCTTAAATGTGAACATTTTTGATCATTCGTATAGTAGCCAACGCGATAATCTCTTTTTAGTGTCCACTCTTAGGAGGGCTTCGCCATGACACAAGAACCAAGCTTTCGTGACAGTGTAAACCTAATGTTTGACAAGGCGGTGAGTCGCATGGACTTACCCCCTGGACTTGAGCAAAAAATACGTGTCTGTAATGCTACTTATACGGTGCGCTTTGGTGTGCGCCTGCGCGGAAAGATCGAAACATTCACAGGCTATCGCTCTGTGCATTCCGAACATATGGAGCCTGTGAAAGGTGGCATACGATATGCAATGGCTGTCAACCAGGATGAGGTTGAGGCTCTGGCCTCTTTGATGACGTTTAAATGCGCTTTGGTCGAAACACCCTTTGGGGGGTCCAAAGGGGGGTTAAGAGTTGATCCAAACATTTGGGAACCGCATGAGCTGGAATTGATTACGCGGCGCTTTGCCTATGAGCTGATAAAACGCGATTTGATCAACCCGTCGCAAAATGTCCCAGCCCCCGATATGGGAACGGGCGCGCGTGAAATGGCTTGGATTGCCGACCAATACGCCCGGATGAACACCACAGACATCAACGCCCGCGCTTGCGTGACCGGCAAACCCCCGCATGCTGGTGGGATCCAAGGGCGGGTCGAAGCAACAGGACGTGGCGTGCAATATGCGTTGCGTGAATTTTTCCGCCACTCCGAGGATATCGCGCAAGCCGGTTTAACAGGAAAACTGGCTGGCAAACGCGTAATTGTCCAAGGTCTTGGCAACGTCGGTTATCACGCGGCACACTTCTTACAAACCGAGGATGACGCGAAAATCGTGGCAATTGTTGAGCGCGATGGCGCTTTGGTCAACGACTCAGGCCTCGACGTGAATGCCGTTCGCGCCCATATCGTAGAGACCGGGGGCGTGTGGGGATATCCCAATGCGGAATACATTGAAAAAGGCACAGCTGTTCTCGAAAAACCCTGTGACATCCTTATCCCCGCTGCCCTAGAGGGGGTTATTCATCACGAAAACGCTGCACGCATTCAAGCGCCGTTGATTATTGAGGCCGCCAATGGTCCCGTTACAGCCTCTGCAGATGAGATTTTGCGCAAAAAGGGCACCGTGATCATCCCGGATCTTTATGCAAATGCAGGCGGGGTTACGGTGAGTTATTTTGAATGGGTCAAAAACCTGAGTCATATTCGTTTTGGCCGTATGCAGCGCAGGCAAGAAGAATCTCGCCATCAGTTGATCGTTGATGAACTTGAACGGCTTTCCGCGGATACGGGCATTGGTTGGCAACTGTCACCTGGGTTTAAAGAACGCTACTTGCGTGGTGCAGATGAGCTTGAGCTGGTCCGGTCTGGCCTTGATGACACGATGCGCACGGCGTACCAATCCATGCGGGAGGTTTGGCACACACGCGACGATGTGCCGGATCTGCGCACAGCAGGATTTATCGTGGCCATCGAACGTGTCGCAAAGGCCTACCAAGCCAAAGGGCTATGACGCCGTCGACTAGACACGAGTTATCTCTTTTCCAGATCAAAAAATAACGCTAAATTGATCAAGGGAGAGAGATAATGCCATATAAGGTCGATTTTGACAGTCGCAGCCTTTTGCGCAGCCTTAAAGACACCATGGCTGCAGAAGGCGGTGCGCAAGAGCGCCTTGATCAAATTGCAACCCTTGTTGCACAGGGGATGCATACCGAAGTTTGTTCAATATATCTTTTTCGTGACAAAGATACACTTGAGTTGTGCGCCACCGAGGGGCTTAATCCCGAAGCTGTGCATGTGACACGCATGAAAGTTGGCGAAGGCCTTGTTGGCCGCGCCGCTAAACGAAACGCGCCTGTCAACACTGCAAATGCCGCACAAGAGCCGGGATTTCGCTATAAACCGGAAACAGGTGAAGAAATTTATGCAGGATTTTGTTCTGTTCCCATCCAGCGTTTGGGCAAAACACTGGGCGTGCTGGTCGTTCAAGCAAAAGCCGCTCGGGTTTACTCAGAAGAGGAGGTTTATGCGCTAGAAGTCGTCGCCATGGTTTTGGCAGAAATGACCGAACTTGGGGCTTTTGTCGAGGAAGGGGAAACTCTGAAGTCGCGACATACCTCACAAATGATGTTCCGCGGTACAATCGGTCAGGAAGGTGCCGCCGCGGGACAGGTTTATTTGCACAACCCCCGTGTTATCATCACCAACCCTGTCGCCGAGGATCCACAAGAAGAGCTGACCCGCCTCCACGACGCCTTGAAAGATCTACGGCTTTCGGTCGACAAAACCTTGGGGCAGTTGCCAGGCGACTCTGAACAAATGGAAATCTTCAGCGCTTACAGAATGTTTTTGGACAGTCGTGGCTGGATCAAGCGGATGGAAGACGATATTGTGATTGGTCTATCTGCAGAAGCGGCTGTTGAAAAAGAACAATCCTATGCACAGGCGCGTATGGCACAGGTGACGGATCCATATCTCAAAGGTCGTCTGACAGATCTTGACGATCTGTCAAACAGGCTCATGCAACGTCTTACAGGACAAGCCAAGGATACATACACTGATTTACCGCCCAATGCCATTCTTGTGGCGCGCACTATTGGACCTGGGGAGCTTTTGGAATATGGCAAAAGGATCAAAGGGATCATCTTACAAGAAGGTGCGGTTGGTTCCCATGCTGCAATTGTCGCGCGCGCCTGGGCCATCCCGCTTGTTCTCAACGTCTCTGACATTACACGCGAAGCCGTTTCAGGCGATCCGATATTGGTCGACGGTGATCAAGGTGTGATCCACCTGCGCCCCGATGAGATCATCCAAAAAGCCTTTAACGACAAATTGGCCATGCAAGCGAAGGCGCAAGAACGCTACGTGTCGATCCGTGACAAACCCGCACGTACGCTGTGTGGGACATATATCAACCTACACATGAATGCAGGCCTGATCGCCGATCTACCATCTTTGGAGGGTTCAGGCGCAGAAGGTGTGGGGCTTTTCCGTACCGAGCTGCAGTTTCTGGCGCGCGCGCGTGTTCCCAAGCGCGGAGAGGTCGCGGCCCTTTATGCGCGGGTCATGGATGCCGCCAAAGGCAAACGCGTTGTGTTCCGCACCCTTGATATCGGCTCCGACAAAGTTTTACCCTATACCAAACCACAAGATGAGCCCAATCCCGCGCTTGGCTGGCGTGCCATTCGCGTTGGTCTTGAAAAGCGTGGTGTGTTGCGAATGCAACTTCAGGCCTTATTGCGGGCAGCCAATGGGCGGCCGCTCACCGTTATGTTTCCCTTCATCGCGCAGCTTGAAGAATTCGTACAAGCGCGTGAGGCTTTGCTCACGGAAGTTCATCGTGAGCGAAGCTTAGGGCATAGCGTGCCAGAAAAGCTTGAAATCGGCGCGATGTTGGAAACACCGTCCATGGTGTTTGCACCCAGACGTTTCTTTGAGTTGGCTGATTTCGTATCGATCGGCGGCAACGATCTCAAACAGTTCTTTTTTGCGGCGGATCGGGAAAATGAGCGTGTGCGCCGTCGCTATGATACACTGAACGTGTCTTTTTTGTCTTGCATTGAACAAATCGTTCAGCGCTGTACGGAAACAGATACGCCACTGAGCTTTTGTGGGGAAGATGCCGGGCGCCCGGTGGAGGCCGTGTGTTTGGCGGCAATGGGCTTGCGTGCGCTGTCAATGAGACCTGCCTCGATTGGCCCTGTCAAAAATCTGATCCGAAAAATCGACCTAGATGAGGCACGCACTGTCATCGATGCCGCGCGGGCCAGTGGTGCGATGAGTGTGCGCCCGGCCGTTATGGACTGGCTGCGCCGCGACTGGGTGGTTTAAATCATGGAAACAACAGGATGATATTATCGCAGACGGTTTTGCATCTTAGCAATAAGTTGTTCGATCGGGATATTTGTTTCCCGAGAAAGTCGCATCAGTCCAAACTGAACACGCGCCATATCTTGGTAGTAGCTGGTGAAGACATAATTCACAGCAGCGCCCATTGTGGCCCCTAACACGGGGACAGTTTGCGCTGCCAGTTTTTGTCCAAAAGCAGTGGCGAGACGTGGGGCAAT
>CAWUJT010000032.1:0-20609 GCA_963922715.1 uncultured Thalassobacter sp. | reverse complement strand
TCAATCAGCGTATCAAACGCGTTGTAATAGAACTGTGAGCCTACATTCGAGTGATCACGGCCTGGGTCAAGATAACTTGAGACATTGGCCGCGCCCACAGTGATCTCTTGGGCAAAAGCAGTTGTGGCCATAAGGCCAACAGCGGTGGTCAGTAGAAGATGTTTCATCAGTTTCTCCAGTGGTTGAATGGCGGGCACTTACACCTCGTTATGATTATCGGGCGCGCAGACGGACATCGGCGCGGTCTCGCAACCAATCGCCGAGGATCTGCACGGAAAAGGTCAAAAGGATGATGGCAATCGCGGGCATCAGCACCATCCAGGGGGCCGTTGGCATATAATCGCGGCCATAGCCCACCATGGACCCCAGCGTGGCTGTGGGCGGTTGCACGCCAAGGCCCAGGAAGGACAGGGTGGATTCCAGAATCACAATGTTCGACAGCGACAGGGTAAATTGCACCACCAGAGGTGAGACGATATTGGGCAGAACATGGCGCGTGGCGATGTAACCCGCACCACCGCCGCTGGCGCGCGCCGCCTCGATAAATGGCATGGCGGTGATCCGGCGCACCTCTGCACGGACAATTCGGGCGTATTGCTCCCAGCCATAAACGCCAAGCACACAGATCATCACGGTCAAGGAAGAACCGAAAATAGCCAGGATCAAGAGCGCGACCAGCGTAAAGGGCACGGCGATTTGAATATCGACGGCCCCCATGATCACATCCTCTGCCCAGCCGCGGCGCAGCCCCGCGATCAGACCCAGCGTGCCGCCGATCACAAGCCCAATACAGGCCCCCAAAAGCGCCAGCCCCAGTGTAAGCCGCAAGCCATAAAGCGTGCGCGAAAGCACATCGCGCCCAAGCTCATCCGTGCCCAGCCAATAGCCCTCTTTAAATCGCTCAAAGCCCAAAGGCGGGCGCAGGCGAGAGATCAGCGACTGCTTCAAGGGATCGAAAGGGGCGATGAAAGGTGCCAGAATGGCCGCGAGAATAAGCAGAATACCAATGATCGCGGCCGCGCGCTGGATCCAGTTTGCCTCAGTCCAAAGGGTGGCCAAACCATTGCGGGAAAGATATGTGGCCACCGCGCTCATACGCTCAGGCCTTCGCCAGCCGGATGCGTGGATCGGCAATCGCATAGGCGATGTCGGTCAGCGCGTTGATCGTCACAACAAACACCGAAACAACGATCACCCCGAATTGCAGTACGGGATAGTCGCGCGTGATGGCCGCGCTGACCAGCAACTCACCGATGCCCGGCCACGAAAAGATCGCCTCCACCACAACATTGCCCGAGGCCGCAAGCCCTGCGATTTGCAACCCCAGCACCGAAAGCACCGTCACGCCGGCATTTCGCAGCCCGTGTTTGAGAACCACCACCGTCTCTGGTAACCCCTTTGCGCGGGCGGTGCGCATGAAATCTTGCCCCAGAACGTCAAGCATTGCATTGCGGGTGAAGCGTGTAAGCGCCGCAATTAATACGCCCGACATCGCAAGTGTCGGCATAATGAAATGTGCCCATGATCCATTGCCCACCACAGGCAACCAATTCAGCGTGAAGGCAAACACCAAAACCATGAATGTGGCGATCACAAAATTGGGCACGGCATAGCCCACAAAGGCCAATGCCATAATCGCGCTTCCAACCCAATTGTGCCGGTAGAGCGCCGCCAGCACGCCCAGGGGGATGGCCACTGTGATGGTCAGCAACAAAGACGCGGCCAAAAGCTGCAAGGAGGGTCCAATCCGTTCGGCCACAATCTCGGCCACGGGGCGACGTTCCAAAAAGGATAAACCAAAATTCCCTTGAACCACACCGCGTATATAGCGCCAGTATTGCTCCCAGAGTGAGCCATCGAGACCGAAGTAGGTGATCATCAACTCTCGATCTTCTGCTGTCAGCCCCTCTCCCAAAAATGTTTCAAGTGGGCTGCCGGAAAGCCGGGTCGCGAAAAAAACCAAAGTTATGATAATAAAAAGCGTTAGTACTGTTTTTGCAAATACGCGTAAACAATAAACCAACATAGATATCGCCTTTGAGCAGCTATTGGCGTACGCAAATTGTAGACACCATCCCCAATAGACTCACAGTTATGTGAGATGTGTGTCTCTTTTTTGAAGGGATTGTAACATTTTTTCAAATTTTCACGTGGACTTAAAATAATCTATGAGCCCGCACGCCAGAAGAACACATCAATCGCGACGCGTTGAAACTTCCATAAAGCAGCTTTTCAAGAGCGGTTCAGTCAATTCCTTCAAGCCCATAAAGATATCGGATAAGAATACGGGGCGTGTCAAAACTATTGTAACTATTGTAGGCGCGTCAGCAACAGGCAAGTCTCGACATTGATTACGCCATCAATCTGCCCAAGGCGATTGAGAAGGCGATCAAAGGCGGCAAGGGTTTGCGTCTCAGAGTTCGCAACAACAGCCCATTTGCCATTGGTTGTGTAAAGGCTTGTAAGCTCCGGTATTCGGCCAAGCGCGCGATAAACGTTTTGAACTTTTGCCAATCGGATCTCCAAAAGAGATACAGCGCGGATCACGTCGTGATCTGCGGCGGCCGACACGTCGATGGTAAAGCGGTGGATAATCCCCTCTGCCCTCAGGGCGGTCATGCGGGATTTCACCGTGACACGCGACAGTCCCAAGCCCGCTGACAGCTCTGTGATAGAGGCACGCGCATTATGCTTCAAAAGCGCAATCAGATCACGATCGATTTGGTCTAAGGGACGCATCTTCTCACTTTATCATTTTGCTTACCAAAAATGAAAGTAAATATCCTATTTTGTGCAATCCTGATGGTCCTTTTGTGGCGCAGAAAGCAGTATTGTATATTTATGGGTAATCTGCGCAAACACAAAACATGCACTTTGATTGGGGCGCCGGTGCAATCGGGCACAAACAGGCGTGGCTGTCTAATGGGGCCGGATGCGTTTCGCACGGCAGCGCTTCAAGAGGCGCTTGTCTCCCTAGGGATCGAGGTCGAAGATCGTGGTAACCTCAGCCCTAGACCGCGCAAGATCCCACAACATAGCAATCCAAAGGTCAAGCGACTTGGCGAAACACACGGTTGGATCGAGGCCATCTCAGAGGCAACATATGCGGCAGCTCAAAATTCTGATATGCCAATCATTCTTGGTGGTGATCATTCAGTGGCCGCGGGGTCCATTCAAGCCCTGGCCCAACATGCCGACCATCTGGGGCAGCCCTTCTTTGTGCTTTGGCTGGATGCCCATCCCGATTTGCATCGACTGGAAACAACACAAAGCGGCAACCTCCATGGTGTGCCGATGGCCTATTTGCTGGGATTGGAAGGCTTCAGCCCGTGGTTCCCGCCGTTAAAACAAAGCGTGCAAGCTGAAAATATCTGCATGATCGGCCTGCGTTCAGTCGATCAAATGGAACGTGCGTTGATCTCTGACTTGCGCATCGAGACATACGATATGCGTGCAATTGATGAACAAGGCATCGCAAAACCCCTGTCGCGTTTTTTAGACCGGGTGACCAAGGCCAAAGGCCGCCTCCATGTCAGCCTCGACGTTGACTTTCTCGATCCAGAGATTGCCTGTGCTGTCGGCACAACGGTACCTGGGGGCGCAACATTTCGCGAAGCGCATCTGGTGATGGAGCTGCTGCATGACAGCGGTTTGGTGACGTCTCTTGATCTGGTTGAACTCAACCCCTCTTTGGATGAACGCGGACGCACAGCACAGCTTATGGTGGAATTAACGGCCTCTTTGATGGGGCGCACTGTACTTGATAAACCTACCCGTAGATACTGAAAGGCCAATACCCATGCCCCCCCTGCCCTCTCCCCTTGCTATGGTGCCCTTTGTCAGTGTCGATCACATGATGCAGCTTGTGAACCGCATTAGCGTGCCCGAGATGATCGCAGGTATTGCAGAGGTGATTGAGGCCGATTACAAACGTTGGCCCGCGTTTCTCAAGACACCGCGCATCCCGGCCCATTCCGAGGAGGGCGTGATCGAGCTGATGCCCACCTCTGATGGTATCACCTATGGTTTCAAATATGTGAACGGCCATCCAGCCAATATGGCGCGGGGTTATCAGACCGTCACAGCTTTTGGTCTGTTGGCCCGTGTTGACACAGGCTATCCGATTCTTCTGTCGGAAATGACAATCCTGACGGCCCTGCGCACCGCGGCCATGTCGACGATCGCCGCAAAATATCTGGCCCCAAAACATGCCCGCACTATGGCGATTATCGGCAATGGAGCCCAATGTGAATTCCAAGCTCTTGGCTTTCAAAAGGTCCTAGGGATTGGGGCTGTACGTTTGTACGATCAAGACGCCAGGGCAACAGAAAAGGCGGCACGCAATTTGCAAGACTCTGGTCTTGAGATCATCACCTGCACCTCGCCAGAAGAGGCAGTGGTGGGTGCAGAAATCATCACGACCTGCACGGCTGACAAACAGTTTGCGACAATTCTGACAGATAACATGGTTGGGGCCGGTCAGCACATCAATGCCATCGGCGGGGATTGCCCTGGCAAAACGGAACTGCACAAAGACATCTTGTTGCGGTCCGATATTTTCGTTGAATATCCAGAACAAACCCGCATAGAAGGGGAGATACAACAATTAGCGCCCGATCATCCTGTGACAGAGCTTTGGAAAGTAATTACTAACCAAGAACCAGGCCGCCGGTCAGACAGACAAATCACGCTGTTTGACAGTGTTGGTTTTGCTACGGAAGATTTCTCTGCACTGCGCTATGTACATCAGCGCCTACAGGACCACGACACCTTCCAGAGTCTGGATATGATTGCCGATCCAGATGACCCTCGGGATCTTTATGGGATGATCATCCGCGCCAAAGAAGCGTAAGACATGGACCAACGCGACAAAATCCGATCTGCTGCCTTCGCCGATGAAACACAAATCACAGCAGAGCTTTTGGATGTGCTGAATGTATCGCAGCAAGAGCGCGCCCGCATGTCAAAGATCGGCACGGACCTTGTGCATGAGATCAGAACCCAGGCGCGCCCCAGTCTGATGGAGCTGTTCTTGAGCGAATATGGCCTATCGTCTGAGGAAGGTGTCGCGCTGATGTGTTTGGCCGAGGCGCTTTTGCGCGTGCCCGATGCCGCAACCATCGATGATCTGATCGAAGACAAAATTGCCCCCAGTGCATGGAGTGATCATTTGGGCAGGTCTCATTCCCCGCTGATCAATGCTTCCACCTGGGCGCTGATGCTGACCGGACGGGTTTTGGACGATCGCGGCCAAGGCATTGCAGCCAACCTACGTGGTTTGATCAAACGCGTCGGAGAACCCGTGATCCGCACAGCCGTGGGCCATGCCATGCGAGAGATGGGGCGGCAATTCGTTTTGGGCGAAACCATCGCCAAAGCCATGGCGCGTGCGGCCGCAATGGAGGCCAAGGGCTATCTCTACTCCTACGATATGCTTGGGGAAGCGGCCCGCACCGAAGCCGACGCCCACCGCTACCATGTGGCCTATGCCCAAGCGATAACAGAGATTGCCCAGAAGGCCACGGGCTCTGACATCACGCAAAACCCAGGCATCTCCATCAAACTCTCGGCACTTCATCCACGCTATGAACCCCTGCAACGGTGCCGGGTGCGCGAAGACCTGGTGCCGCGGGTGATGTCATTGGTTAGTTTGGCCAAATCCGCGCAGATCGGTTTGAACATTGATGCCGAAGAGGCCGCGCGTCTCGATCTGTCGCTGGATATCATTGACGCGTTGCTGTCGGACCCTGCTTTGGAAGGATGGGACGGCTTTGGCGTTGTGGTGCAGGCCTATTCGAAACGCGCCTTGCCCGTGATCGACTGGCTTTACAGCCGCGCCCGCGTCCTTGACCGTCGGATCATGGTGCGGCTTGTCAAAGGCGCCTATTGGGACACAGAGATCAAACTGGCTCAGGTGGAGGGGCTGCCGGGCTTTCCAGTGTTCACACAGAAAGCCGCGACTGACATAAGTTATTTGGCCTGTGCAAAACGGCTTTTTGACTATGCCGATCGGATTTATCCGCAATTTGCAACCCATAACGCCCACACGGTCGCCGCGGTTTTGGAAATGGCACCCACTGACACAGCCTATGAATTTCAACGCCTCCACGGGATGGGGGAAGCGCTGCATGCAAATGTTTTGGCCCGCTCTGGCAAACCATGCCGCATCTATGCGCCTGTTGGGGCCCACAAAGACCTTTTGGCGTATTTGGTGCGACGCCTTCTGGAGAACGGTGCGAATTCTTCCTTCGTAAATCAGATTGTCGATACGGCAATCCCCGCGGACGTGGTGGCGAAGGACCCTATAGATACGTTGGCCGGACAACCCTCTGCGCAGATCAAAACGCCCCAGAGGCTCTTTGCTCCTGAACGGGTGAACGCCAAGGGCTATGACATTTCTGATCCTTGCGTGCTTGCAAAACTCATTGCTGATAGGGATCATTTTAAACCCAATAAAGGGATCAAAGAGGCACATTCTCATCCCGTCATAAACCCCGCAACAGGGACAAAGATCGGCTATGTAGGATTTACAGCACCACAAGAAGCAGAGGCTGTTCTTAGCAATCTTATGCCTTGGACAGTGCCAGTTCAAAAGCGCGCGAAAATCTTGCGCCGTGCTGCAGACCTTTACGAAGACCATACGCCCGAGCTGTTTGCGTTATTGACGCACGAAGCCGGAAAAACGCTCATGGATTGTATTGGAGAGCTGCGCGAGGCTGTGGATTTCCTACGGTATTACGCCGCACAAGCCGTGCAGCAGCCTGGCATGCCAAGGGGGACGTTCGTGTGTATCTCTCCCTGGAACTTCCCGTTGGCGATATTCACTGGCCAAATTGCAGCAGCCTTGTCAGTTGGCAATGCAGTGCTCGCCAAACCCGCGGAAACCACCAGCCTGGTTGCCACCCGTGCCGTGGCGCTTCTACATGAAGCGGGCGTGCCCAAAGACGCGCTCGCCCTGGTCTGCGGGGAAGGTGCCACGCTTGGCCCTGCGCTGTGTGCGCATCCCAAAACAGCCGGCATTGCCTTCACCGGATCGACGGCAACAGCCCAAGCCATTCACCGCGCCATGGCGGCGCACCTCCCGTCCGACACCCCATTGATCGCAGAAACTGGTGGTATCAATGCCATGATCGTCGATTCCACCGCTTTGTTGGAACAGGCCGTGCAAGATATCGTGACCTCCGCCTTTCAATCGGCGGGTCAAAGGTGCTCTGCCCTGCGCATGCTTTACGTGCAAGACGACATTGCTGAAGATTTGAAGGTGATGCTCTTTGGTGCGATGGAGGCGCTGGTGATCGGGGATCCGACCGACCCCGCCGTGGATATTGGCCCCGTGATCAATGCCCAGGCTAAAGCGCGTATTGACACTTATATTGCCGCCGCCAAAGCCAAAGGGGCCGTGCTCAAGCAAATCCAAGCCCCAGACAGAGGCACCTTTGTGGGACCAGCCGTGATCACGGTCAGCGGGATCACAGAGGTGACACAAGAAGTCTTTGGGCCGGTTCTGCATATTGCCACGTTTCGCGCCGAAGAGCTTGATGCGGTGATCGAAGACATCAATGCCACCGGGTATGGCCTGACCTTTGGGTTGCACACCCGGATTGATGGCCGCATTCAGCACATCATCGATCAGGTCCATGTTGGAAACCTCTATGTTAATCGCAACCAAATTGGTGCTGTTGTCGGCTCCCAACCCTTTGGTGGACATGGCCTTTCTGGCACGGGTCCGAAAGCGGGCGGGCCACGATACCTCAGCGCATTTTGTGCCAGTGCCTTACCGACACCAGCGCCAAAACAACTTCCCGGTCCAACGGGGGAAAGCAACACATACCGAATACACCCGCAGAACGGGATTTTCTGCGCCGGTCCGGGGGAGGCCTTGGCCAATCAGCAAGCCCGCCAAGCGCAGGCCCTGGGATGTTGTGACGTCACCATCGCGCCAGAGGCAACGCCGGATGATGTTGCCAAAGCTGAACAGATCAATGTTGTGCTTCACTGGGGATCACCTGATCGAGCCTGGCGTGAGGCTTGTGCGCGCCGCGACGGGTCAATCGTTAAACTTGTCACGTCAAAAGACCTCGACCTCGACCTCACAACGGAACAAGTGGTATGTGTTGACACCACCGCCGCAGGCGGAAATGCAGAGCTTTTGGGCGCAAACGCCTAAGACAGCAGTCTGAAGTCTTAGCTGGTATAGACGTCCATCGGTGGGCAGGTGCACATTAGGTTTCGATCCCCCCAGGCATTATCGACACGGTTCACCGATGGCCAATACTTATCAACACGAAATGCCCCCGGGGGAAAACAGCCTTCCTCTCGCGTGTAGGGACGATCCCAGTCTTTGACCAAATCTTCCATCGTGTGGGGGGCGTTTTTCAACGGATTGTTGTCCGGATCCATCTGCCCCTTTTCGATCTGCGCAATTTCCGCGCGGATGGCCAGCATCGCATTGCAAAACCGATCAAGCTCTGCCTTGGTCTCGGACTCTGTGGGTTCAATCATCAGCGTTCCCGGCACAGGCCAGCTCATCGTTGGGGCATGAAAACCGCAATCAATCAAGCGCTTGGCGATATCATCCACCGTGACGCCCGAATTTTGTGCAAAGGGGCGAGTGTCAAGAATACACTCATGGGCGATGCGGCCGTTCTGACCAGTGTAAAGTACTTTGTAAGCGCCCTCTAACCGTTTGGCGATATAATTTGCATTCAGGATCGCCACGCGCGTGGCCTGGGTCAGCCCCGCGCCGCCCATCATCAAGCAATAGGCCCAAGAGATCGGCAACAACGATGGTGACCCGAATGCCGCAGCAGAGACAGCGCCCGCGCCCGTATTGGGATCGCCCGGCAGATACGGGATCAGATGAGATTTCACACCAATGGGCCCCATGCCTGGACCGCCGCCACCATGGGGAATGCAAAAGGTCTTGTGTAGGTTCAGGTGGCTGACATCGCCGCCCAGATCGCCGGGCCGCGACAGGCCCACCATAGCATTCATATTCGCCCCGTCGATATAGACTTGTCCGCCATGTTTGTGCACGATCTCACAGACCTCAAGAACGGTTTCTTCAAACACACCATGGGTGGAGGGATAGGTGATCATACAGCCCGCGAGCGTCTCAGAATGCGCTGTGGCCTTGGCCCGGAAATCGTCCAAGTCGATGTCGCCATTCTCGGCAGATTTGACCGGCACGACTTTCCAGCCCACCATCTGGGCCGAGGCGGGATTGGTCCCATGGGCCGACATCGGGATCAGGCAGGTTTTGCGATGTGCCTGACCCCTGGCGCTGTGGTAACCTGCGATGCTTAGAAGCCCGGCATATTCGCCTTGCGCGCCGGAATTGGGCTGCATCGAGATCGCGTCATAGCCGGTAATGTCACAGAGTTTTTGCGACAGATCAGTGATCATCTCATGATAGCCTTGGGCCTGGTCCTCAGGCGCATAGGGGTGCAACAGCGCAAAAGCGTCCCACGACACTGGCATCATCTCTGCGGCAGCGTTGAGCTTCATCGTGCAAGATCCAAGTGGGATCATCGCGCGGTCTAAGGCCAGATCCCGATCGGCCAGCCGACGCATGTAGCGCATCATCTCGGTCTCGGCGCGGTTCATCTGAAAGACGGGATGCGTCAGATACGCACTCGTCCGCAAAAGATTTTCAGGCACGCTATAATGCGGCATATAATCCTTATCTGTACGGGTGATGCCGAAGGCGCGCCAAACCGCCTCAATCGTCTCGGGGCGGGTGCGTTCATCCAGGGTGATCCCAATCTGTGTCGTGCCCACCGCGCGCAGGTTGATCCCTTCATCAACGGCCGATTTTAGGACCGCCTTCTGTAAGGGGCCGACATCCACGGTGATGGTGTCGAAGTAAGTGGCGGGCCGCACGACAAACCCCGCCTCTTTTAAGCCCTCTGCCAACCGCGCTGTTTTGCGATGAATACGCTGGGCGATGGCTTTGAGGCCCTTTGGCCCGTGAAACACCGCATAAAACCCCGCCATTACCGCCAAAAGCGCCTGGGCTGTACACACGTTTGAGGTGGCTTTCTCGCGCCGGATGTGTTGTTCCCGTGTCTGCAAAGACAGCCGATAAGCCTGGTTGCCGTGGCTGTCTACGGACACGCCCACGATGCGCCCTGGCATGGACCGGGCGTAGGCTGTCTTGGTTGCCATATAGGCTGCATGTGGCCCGCCGAAGCCTACCGGCACGCCAAATCTCTGGGTGGTGCCCACGGCAATATCTGCCCCCATGGCGCCGGGTTCTTTGAACAGGGTTAAAGACAGCGGATCGGCTGAGATGATGCCAATCGCACCTGCAGCATGCAGCGCCGTAATTGAGTCTGTGAAATCGCGCAGATGTCCATAGGTGCCGGGATATTGAAAGATCGCGCCAAAGACGGCCTCGGGTTGCAGATCGCTGGGATCGCCAAGGATGATCTCGATGTCGAGCGGGGCGGCGCGGGTTTTCATCACCGCGATATTTTGCGGATGGCAGTTCTCATCCACGAAAAACGCTGTGGCTTTTGATTTAGACACGCGCTGTGCCATGGTCATTGCCTCGGCACAGGCTGTGGCTTCATCCAGCAAAGAGGCATTTGCGATCTCAAGCCCGGTCAGGTCAGAGACCATGGTTTGAAAGTTCAGCAAAGCCTCCAAGCGGCCTTGGGAAATCTCGGGTTGGTACGGCGTGTAGGCGGTGTACCAAGCCGGATTTTCAAAGATATTGCGCTGAATGGCCGGGGGCGTCACGGTCCCATGATAGCCTTGACCGATCAAAGAGGTCAGCACTTTGTTCTTGGCGGCGGTCTGCTGCATCCGGTGCAAAAGCTCTTGTTCCGAAAGCGGCGTGCCGAAGTCGAGCGGCTTTTGTTGGCGGATGCTTTCGGGCAGCGTCTGCGCCATCAGCTGATCCAAGCTGTCGGCACCAATCACCGCCAGCATCTCGGCCATTTCTTCGGGAGACGGTCCGATATGGCGCCGGTTGGCAAAATCGTAAGGCTGATAATCCGTTGGGGTAAAGGCCATGTTGATCGTCCCGTTTACGCGATGTGGGCTTGGTAGGCCGCTGCATCCATATATTCCTCCATCTGGGAGGGATCGGCGGGTTTGAGTTTGAAAAACCACCCCTCACCAAGCGGATCCTCATTGGCCAAGGCAGGCGTGTCGATCAAAGCGGTGTTGACCTCTGTGACCTCTCCATCCAGCGGGGCCATGATTTCAGAGGCCGCTTTGACGCTTTCGATCACCACAGCCTCATCATCTTTGGTCAGCGTCGCGCCCACCTCGGGCAGATCCACAAAGACGATATCGCCCAGTTGGTTTGCGGCATGTTCGGTGATACCCACCACAACCACACCCTCTTCCGGGCGCAGCCATTCATGATCTTCTGTGTATTTCATCTGATGTCTCCCATTCTTAACGTTTGAAATTGGCCGGGGTGAAGGGCAGCTTTGTTACGGTTAGGCCTAAGCGCTTGCCCCGAAGCGCTCCGAAAACTTTTGTTCCGGGTTCACTGAGGTCGCGGGGCAAGTACCCCATCGCCACAGGCGCGCCCAGGGTTGGCCCAAACCCCCCAGAGGTAATCCGGCCAACAGGGGTGTCCGCGTCCTCCGTGGCGAACAGTTCTACACCTTCGCGCATCGGCGCGCGCCCGCTGGGGCGGAGCCCAACTCTGTGTCGCTGCCCTCCGTGTTGAATCTCTGCAAGGATACGTGTGGCCCCAGCAAAGCCCCCTGCCCGCGCGCCGCCCTCTTTGCGCACTTTGGAAATGGCCCAGGTCAAATTGGCCTCCACAGGGGTGGTTGTCGTGTCGATATCGTGTCCATAAAGGCAAAGCCCGGCTTCCAAGCGCAGGCTGTCTCGGGCGCCCAGACCGATGGGGGCGACATCAGGATGGTCCAGCAACACCTGCGCCAAAGCCACCGCTTTGTCATGGGGCACCGATATCTCAAACCCATCTTCGCCGGTATAGCCCGACCGTGACACCCAACACGCGGCCCCCAAAAGGTCACAGGTCGCAACATCAAGAAAACGCATCTCACGCACGGCGGGCGCAAGCTTTGCCAGAACATTTTCTGCGGCGGGGCCTTGCAAAGCCAAAAGCGCGCAATCTGTCACTTCTGTCAGAGATACTTGTTTGAGATTGGCCTTGAGATATGCGATATCATCCGCCTTACAGGCCGCATTCACAACCATGACGATATGATCGCCGCGGTTGGCCAGCATCAAATCGTCACGGATGCCACCGGCGTCATTAGTCAAAAACCCGTACCGCTGGCGATTTTCACCCAGCCCAAGGATATCAATGGGGATCAGCGCCTCAAGCGCTTTGGCGAGCATTTCATACGCGGCACCGTGGATGATAATCTGCCCCATATGGCTGACATCGAAAAGCCCCGCTTTGGTGCGCGTGTGATGATGCTCGGCCATGACGCCTAAGGGATACTGCACCGGCATGGCGTAGCCCGCGAACGGCACCATCTTTGCACCAAGCGCCATATGCAGATCAAAAAGCGGTGTGTGCAACAAATCTGTCATCCTGCCCCGTTTTGTCAGAGCCGATCTTACATATCCATAAGTCTCGGCATTTCAGGTTGCAAGAGAAACTCCCTTGCCAGAAATGCCCCCTCTGTCCTGACGCCTGAGATCGCTATCCCTTCGGCGGGCGCACCTGATGCGCCACTCTCCAGAGTTATGTCCCATCATCGGTCCTGTGGCCTGAGAGTTTCCGGGGCGGTTGCTCCTTCGGCACTGGTGTGTCCAGTTCTCCCGATAATGGAAATTACACTTACCTTAGAAACGGAACATAGCAAGCGTTTTTTGTGATTTCGCTGGTGAAAATGATTTTGATCGAGAAGCTTTACCCACACGGCGTCTCACGCAAGTAAAGCCAGAAGGTTTGCCCGGTGTAGGCGCCATATTCTGCTGTCACTGTTGCCAATGGGGACCCTGGACACAGGATGGACTGCCGGGTGATCTGAACGAAGGGCGCTGTCCCATCCCAAGGGGCGTGCATTGCATAGTAATTGCCGGCAAACGTTTCTGGACGTGGGGCAAACACGCGTTGATTGGTTCGCGCGGCTGCATAGGTCAAATCCGCCAGAACATCTCGCGCATCTGTATAAACGGGATACCCATTTGCCGCGTGCAGCAAATCCATCATAATACCGGTACGCCCGATATAGCGTTTGCTCAAGTCCGGAGCTATATTAGGGTTTAGGATCAAAACACTCACGGCCAAAGTTAATGTGATATTCACACCCAAACCAACCCACAACACCCCCCAAGATCGACGCCGGGCACACCACAGCGCAACCAGGGGGGCGGCCGCGAAATAGGCCGCTGCGGCCCAATTACCGTAGGCCTTAGATAGCAGAGCTTGAAGTGTGACAAGCGCCAAAACAGGCAGCGAAAAGGCCAAAAGGAACGTTACATCCCGGTCCGCGCGCGTGTTGAGCGATACCAACCATACAACAAAGAAAATCGGCCCGATCACCATGATCTGGCTGACCAGAAATTCCACCACACCGCTGACATTAAAGTGCAAACGGCTTTCCGATTGCACCCAATCGACATTTTCAGCCGTATGGGCAAAGGTGATCAAACCGTTTTGGACATTCCAAATCAGGTTTGGGCTCAGCACCAAAAGGCATACACCAAGTGCCGCAATCACATGGCCGGGCTTGGGCCGCAGGCTTGGATGCGCTAAGGCCGCAACCCCCACCCCCAGCCAGAAATAGATACCGGCATATTTTGACATCATCGCAACACCCACCGCCACGCCGGCAAGCAACGCCAAAGGCAGACGGCGATGCTCCAGATAAGACCACCAGGCCCAAAGCGCCAAGGCGAAAAACGGCGCCATGATCGTATCGGTTGATATCAACCAAGAGCCAATCGTCAGGATCGGCAGCGTCAGATAGATCACCGCTGTTGGCAATGCCGCTCGGGGCTCAATCTGACGCATCCAAGCGGCAAGGATCAACGCGGTTGCCCCATGAAACAAGGGGGCAGGCAGGCGGATCCAGAAGGGCGCGATAGAGCCGCTGAGTTCCGTAAACGCACGGATGACCCAGCCGATCAAAGGCGGCTTGGAGTAATATCCAAAAG
This sequence comes from uncultured Thalassobacter sp., assembly GCA_963922715.1. GTDB lineage: Bacteria > Pseudomonadota > Alphaproteobacteria > Rhodobacterales > Rhodobacteraceae > CAWUJT01. The sequence goes on along the minus strand of CAWUJT010000032.1, from coordinate 6,506 downwards.
CTAGGTCTTGGCTCCAGGCCCAATATTGGGCTTCATCGAAGAACAGGTCCGTGGGGCTCAGCCCAATGACGATAATCCGAAGGCATACAAGGCCCACAATCAGGGCAAGCGCGATCCTCAAAGGGCAGGTTCTTTCGACTTTTCGCGATGGATCAGCCACAGATTGCGTAGGTAAATGACAAGTCCTGTGCTTTGGCCCACGATGATCACTGGCTCCCCGCGATGAAAGCCATAGGTCAAAAGCACAATCGCGCCACCGATGGAAAAATACCAAAAGGCAATCGGGATCACAGAACGCCCCTCGCGCTCCGAGACAAACCATTGGATCAGAAAGCGGCTCATGAACAAGGCTTGACCGCCTAATCCAAAGATCACCCACCAAAACTCATACCAATTGGTTACATTCAACCATAGGAACACCTGGTCCATTGTCATTTGTGGGTCACCTCCTGTGCTTGGGCGGTTTTTTTGCGGCGCAATAACCATGCCACGCCCATAAGATCAACAATGCCTACCAGAGCCCGCTGCAAATTGGAATAGTTCGACCGCCCGGAAAGCCGCGCGGCATGGGCCACATCAATATGATCCACGCGCCACCCGTCGCGGGTAAAAAGCGCGGGCAGATAGCGATGCATATGATTGAAATAGGGCAAGGCGAGAAAAGCCGCGCGGTCAAAGGCCTTTAGGCCGCATCCGGTATCGCGGGTGGCATCTTTCAACACCCACGATCGCAGGCGGTTGGCAAAACGTGAGGCCAGTTTCTTGGACAACGTATCTTGGCGCCCAATCCTTTGACCAGCCACCAACCCCAGCGTCCCATCATTGCCCGCTTCAAAAGCGCTGGCCAGGCGCGGAAGCTCTTCTGGGGGGTTTTGACCATCGCCATCAAGGGTGAGGATCATGGTGGCGCGTGCCGCTTTGACGCCCGAATGAATGGCTGCCGATTGCCCCCCGCGCTGTGCATGGCGCAGCACCCGCCAATGGACGGGACCATCGCGCAAGGTGTCTGCTGTGCCATCTGTGGAGGCATCATCGACAACGATGATTTCAAACGGCGTAAACTCTGCCAGGGCTGTGTCGATCCGCTCTGCCAAAGGGCGAATATTGCCCGCCTCATTCAGCGCTGGAATAACAACCGATAGACGTGGCTGTGTCATTGAATCACCTCCCGAAGATGAAAAACGCGCACCAGCAACAAGGCCAAGCCCGTCACAATCAGCACAGAGAAGAGAACATCAGACAGAAAATGTCGGCCCATGGCAATGCGTAAGACAGAGCCGATCACGGCCAACGCAATACCAACTTGTATAACCGCGCTGCGGGTGATGGGGCCGTGGATGAGACGCGCCAGCATCGTCAGACTTATGGCAAGTGCAACAGCCCCCGCAGCCTCCCCCGAGACAAAAGAACAGTTTTTTACGCATTGATCTGCGGGCTCAAGGGCGCGGGTGAACTCCGCAGAACGCCCGAAAGCCCCAACCTCTGCAGGCCGGGCTCTGCCCCAGTGGGATTTCAAGACGACGTTCACAATCAAACCGGGGCCGAGAAGATAGAGCGACAGAATAAACCCCCAAATGCGTGTGGGCACGCCCAAAAGCACTCTGTTATAAAGAGCCGCAATCAAACCGAGCAGACTCAGCAGACACACAAAAAGTGTCAGCCGCCAAATGGCTTGCCGCAAAACTTCCCAATGGGGCTCATTTGCGCGTTCAAAGCTGCCGGAAAAGAACAACTGTGAGACGAAAAGATCAATCTTTGGCGCGGCAGAGAACAAACACGCAATAAGCACCAGGAAGAAAAGCCACGTCCAAAACAGCCTTTGGCTGGTTCTTTGAGGGATCATTGGAAAGTCTCGGGCAAAGGATGCTTTGGGAAATATGTCGGATATTTGAAGGATGCGTATGCTCCGTGTTTGCTCTGGCTCCTCTACGCAGGGATGTTTTTCTTGTCCAGCCATGGACACGTAGGAAATGCGAACATCGCCACGGTGCGCTGATCTTTGCCACTTTCGTCTGCGTTCCATCGCATGCCGGATTGACCCGACATAGATCTCATGTCACGGACAGGACATGTTGCGGTCTCTCTACACCTGGACGATTGCGCTCGCCGATCACCCCAAAGCGCTTTGGGTTTTGGCGGTTGTCGCTTTTATCGAAAGCTCGGTGTTTCCGATCCCACCCGATGTCTTGATGATCCCGATGATCCTGGCACGACCCAATCGCGCATTTCTGATTGCTGGCATCGCCATGGTGTCCTCCGTGTTGGGGGGACTTTTGGGTTATGCCATCGGGGCCTTTGCCTATGAAAGCCTGGGGCAGCCGATCTTAACCGCCCTGGGCAAAGGCGACGCGATGGAAGCCTTCAACGCGCGGTTCAATGATTTTGGCTTTTGGGCCGTTTTGATAGCTGGCCTCACCCCGTTTCCATATAAAGTGATCACAATTATGTCGGGCTGGACGGGGATGCCGCTCCTGACTTTTACACTCACGTCCTTCATTGCCCGGGGCCTGAGGTTTTTCATTGTCGCTGGGCTGCTTTGGCAGTTCGGAGACCCCATCCGGCGGTTTATCGAGAACCGTCTTGGATTGGTGTTTGCGGTCTTTGTGACGCTGCTTTTGGGGGGCTTTTATCTGGTGAGATATCTATGACGCGACAAACATACATCGCCTTTGCGGGCGCAGGGTCTTTGGCACTGCTCCTGGGCGCATTTATCTTTCAAGCCTTGGGCTATGCGCCCTGCATGCTGTGTGTTTGGCAAAGATGGCCCCATGCGATGGCCGTCGGGGTGGCCGGCGTTGCTTTGTGGGACAAAGACCACGCCTTTTGGCCTGTTTTGGGCGCGCTTTGTGCCCTCACAACGGCAGGCATTGGCGGCTATCATGCCGGTGTCGAGCAAGGCTGGTGGGCAGGCCCCAGCGTCTGTGCGGGCGGCGGGGATGCCTTAAGCGGCCTCTCCGGTGCTGATCTGCTGTCAACGGCTGCGCCCGAAACCATTATCCGATGCGATGAAATCGCCTGGATGTTCCTTGGGCTGTCTATGGCCACCTGGAACATGGTGATGTCTTTAGGACTGGCTTTGGTTTGGTTTTATGCGCTGCGCGTACCGAAAAAAGGGCGAAAGCCCCTGTCTCTTTGAGATACCTTCGCCCGCTTACCCTGCCAAAGCGGCATTGAGATTTTCATCCACCTTTTCCAAAAAGCCCATGGTGGTAAGCCATTTTTGATCCGGCCCTACAAGCAAGGCCAAATCCTTGGTCATAAAGCCAGATTCAACCGTCTCGACAATCACCCGCTCCAATGTTTCGGCAAAAGACATCAGGGCCGCATTGTCATCCAGCTTGGCGCGGTGTTTCAACCCACCCGTCCAAGCAAAAATCGAGGCGATGGAGTTGGTCGAGGTCTGTTCGCCCTTTTGGTGCTGGCGATAGTGGCGGGTGACCGTGCCATGGGCGGCTTCAGCCTCCACGATCTTGCCATCGGGCGTCATCAACTGAGAGGTCATCAGCCCGAGTGATCCAAATCCCTGGGCGACTGTATCGGATTGCACATCCCCATCGTAGTTTTTACAGGCCCAGACGAAACCGCCGCTCCACTTCATCGCGGCGGCCACCATGTCATCAATCAAACGGTGTTCGTAATGGATACCTTTGGCCTTGAACTTGTCTTCGAACTCTTCCTCATAGACTTTTTGGAACAACTCCAGAAACCGGCCATCATATTGTTTGAGAATGGTGTTTTTTGTGCTCAGATAACACGGCCAGCCCAAATTGAGCGCATAATTCATCGAGGCACGGGCGAAATCTAGGATCGATTGATCCAGGTTATACATCGCCATGAACACGCCAGAACCGGGCGCATCAAAGACCTCATGCTCAATGACGTTGCCATCTGCGCCCACAAACTTCATGCTGAGCGTTCCAGGCCCTGGGAATTTCATATCTGTGGCGCGGTATTGATCGCCAAAAGCGTGGCGGCCAATCACAATCGGCTGTGTCCAGCCAGGCACCAGACGGGGTACGTTGCGGCAAATAATCGGCTGACGAAACACCACACCGCCCAAGATGTTGCGGATGGTGCCATTGGGGCTGCGCCACATCTTTTTCAGACCAAATTCTTCGACCCGCGCCTCATCAGGGGTGATGGTGGCGCATTTGACGGCAACCCCCACCTCTTTGGTTTTCTCAGCGGCATCTATGGTGATTTGATCTTCGGTGCGGTCGCGCTCTTCGATGCCCAGATCGTAATAGAGCAGATCAATATCCAAGTAGGGTGTGATGAGCTTATCTTTGATGAACTGCCAGATAATCCGTGTCATCTCATCGCCATCCATCTCGACAATAGGATTGGCTACTTTGATTTTAGACATGGGACCTCCCTCTTTTTGTACTGTGACTCGTTTCCCGATCAGTCTTAATTGAAGTCACCCCAAGCGTACAGAGTTTGTATGCATAGGTATACGATTATAGGGCTATCTGATGTTTTGTGGTTTACACCATAATTCTGATTATTGTTTATAAATGGTCGCGATTTTACTATACGGTAGCAGAGTGGTTGTTCAAACACACCTTTGTTAGCTTCTACAAATGCAAAAATTTACGACGCCTCGACTGTTATATTGTCAAATCCGACCGCTTCATCTTCTGCATTCGAATTGCATTTTACCCCCATACCAACAGTGATTTCCGAGCCTGGATCATCGGCGGTAATAGTCACTTTGTAGATTGAATCAGCCCAACCTTCTACACCACCAACCGTCTCAGTTATCGCAATTTCCTCAAAGGCTACCGTGATCCCTTCCACGTTCTCAATCTTCCACTCGTATGTGTTCGATTCTGGGTCGCTCCGATGCACTGTCGCCACAAGCTGATTATCGATATAAAATGATGCACCTTCTTCGACGCCATGAAAATCATAATTGTCAAGAGAATCCACCAACAACACATCCATGGTCACGGTTGCCTCTTCTGTGCCGGGGGGCAATTCGTAAGTCTGGGTGATCTGCTCTGAGCCATCCGTCTCAATGCCCGAGTCCAATCCATAAGGACCCAACATCTGGCCGTACTCATCAAAACCGTTTGGATCAGTGACCCCTGTATCAGCCCCGTTCGCTGCTTCCCAGCCATCCGCATCGCCGTTTTCAAAATTATACGTGCCAAGGGTGCATCCTTCTGAGATATTTGGACACGTAAGTGCCCAATTTATGTCTGTACTGAGGATACCAAGGCCACTTGCGACGGGTGTGACGATAGCAACGGCAAGTCCAATACAGCCGGCGCACAGAACCATTATGTCTGTTGATGTTGCCCCCTCTTCCTTTTTTAAAAAAGTCAAATTTCACCTCTATTGGAAATTTTTCATTATTTTTATGATGTATAAACGCTATTTATGGTGGCGTTTTATGGTCATAATGTTCTAAAATTTAGTAAAGAGGTTTTCACGAGAACTGATTTGCCATCAAAAACATATATAAAATAAGAAAAATACCACATCTTCTGAAAATACAATGAGTTACAATGAGTATTGAAATATCAGTTACAGTGATTTTTATTGTACCTCTTCGATGAAAACCTCACCGACAATACTTGAGATCAAGACACGGCGATCACTCAACGCGACAATAATGCCATAGGATTTATGGTGCATCGCGAAGGGGCAAAAAATCTGTAGCCCTTCGGTTACCTGTGCGATACGGCCAAAGTCATCCCGCATCGCGGCAAATCCATATCGTTGCTGGGCCAGAAGCGCAGGCAGCTTCTCACACTCTTTCTTGTGGTCCTCAAGTCTCGCCAAAGGCTCCGGCCCTGCGCGCACAAACCAATCAGGGGCAGAGCTTAATCGCAACTCTTGTGTGGATTGATCCGCGATTTCAAAAATGGACACAGCATCGCGCCCAGCCGTCAAAGGTGTGACTGTGGCAATCACAAGCGTGCCATCGTCCTCTTGCCCGCTGAAGACGGAATAAGCCGGGATCATCTCGGGGCTGATGGTAAATCGATAGGGCTCTGAGGCTCGGGACAATTCAAGCCGTTGCAGGCTTTGCAGTCGTTCAGGCCAACCATCCACCCGACGCACGGTTTGCGTTGACACAGAGAGAAGGGCACCATTCGACAAGGGGGTGATGTCAGGAGGTAGATCACATCCTGTCAAAAGGATTGCGCAGATCAAACACAATGATCTCATATATCCACATCCCGTTTCATCCCTGGATCTACCTTAGTCAGCTAGGTTCTCATCCCAGTTAAAAATAGTCAGATGCTTTTTACGAAGGCGCGAAAGTTCACGTATCTTATTGGAAAGTTCAACTGCGGATGGAGAATATTGTGGCGTCCCTTTGGGAAGCACACCCATTTTCTTTAAATCAAAATAAGTCGCCTCAAAATCAATCACAGAAAAATCATCAAACATCACACGATTCATGTTCTTTTCCGTCCAACTTGATACAATATTTTCACTCACGTTTGGCGTAACACTTGCAAACTCTTCAAATTGCAATCCAAAATTTTCGG
>CAWUJT010000031.1:0-20799 GCA_963922715.1 uncultured Thalassobacter sp. | reverse complement strand
GACCTTGAGGAAGGCTCCACGTTTTCGGCCCAAAAGGTGGCAGAGCAACCGGTGCTTATACATGGGCACAAAGATCGGATCGCCTATAAAACCTTGAAAGACCTGTTACAGAATGAACCTGTGATCCTGCCAACAGAAAACACGATTTCGAGCGGTTTCAACAATCTTGTGGCTGGGCTCGGCGTCAAACCCCTTGTGGCGGCGAATGTGGATGACATGGCGATGGTGCGGCTGTTGGCACGCGAAGGCGTTGGGCTTGCCATTGCCCCGTCGGTTGTCCTTGCCGATGAGTTGCGCGCTGGCACTTTGGCAACCGCAAACTTTGACCTTGGTCTTTCAGAACCGTTTTTCGCCGTCACACTATCGGGGCGATTCACGCATCCAGCCCTGACAGACCTTCTTGGCAAAACGGGGCTGTAATCTTTTCGCCCCAAATGGTGTGCCCATCGTTTGGGGGGCGAAAGCCCCACAAACCATAATCATGTGCGCCCTTGGGCGCTCAATTAGGTCACGCCAGCGCCCGCACATCCGTAAGCCGCCCTGTCACCGCCGCTGCCGCCGCCATGGCTGGGCTCATCAGGTGGGTGCGTCCGCCACGCCCTTGGCGGCCTTCAAAGTTACGGTTTGAGGTGGCTGCACAGCGTTCCCCTGGCCTGAGCTGATCCGGGTTCATCGCCAAACACATCGAACAGCCCGCAAGCCGCCACTCAAAACCGGCCTGTTGAAAGATCTCGGCCAAGCCTTCCTCCTCCGCTTGCGCACGCACCAGTCCAGAGCCGGGCACCACCATAGCACGCAAACCCTCTTTGATCTTTTTGCCCTTCAGGATGGCCGCCGCGGCCCGTAAGTCCTCAATCCGGCCATTGGTGCAGGAGCCAATGAACACAGTGTCGATTTCAATGTTCTGTAAAGGGGTTCCGGGCGCAAGCCCCATATACGCCAAAGAGCGCGCAGCCGCGTCCACTTTGCCGCCCTCAAAATCGCTTGCCGCAGGAACCGTTGCCGTGATCGGCAACACATCTTCTGGGCTTGTGCCCCAGGTGACAACAGGGGCGATGTCTTCGGCGCGCAAGGTTATGACCTTATCCCACGCTGCATCTTCATCGGAAAAGAGCGTTTTCCACCAAGTCAGCGCAGCCTCCCATTGGGCGCCTTTCGGTGCATGGGGCCGCCCCATGACATAGGTGAATGTTTTCTCATCAGGTGCAATCAACCCGGCCCGCGCCCCGCCTTCGATGGCCATATTACAGACAGTCATCCGCCCCTCCATCGAAAGTGCGCGGATTGCCTCTCCACAATACTCGATCACATAGCCGGTGCCGCCGGCCGTGCCGGTGTGACCGATCACAGAAAGGGTGATATCTTTCGCCGTTACCCCGGGCCCAAGCTGGCCGGTGATCTCCACCTTCATGTTCTTTGATTTCTTCTGGATCAGCGTCTGTGTGGCCAGCACATGCTCGACCTCGCTGGTGCCAATCCCATGGGCCAGCGCGCCAAAAGCGCCATGTGTCGCAGTGTGACTGTCGCCACAGACAACGGTCATGCCAGGCAAGGTCCAGCCTTGCTCGGGCCCCACAATATGCACAATCCCTTGGCGAATATCATTGACAGGATAGTAATGCACGCCAAACTCCCGCGCATTGCGATCCAAAGCCTCAACCTGAATCCGGCTTTCGGGATTGACGATACCGTTCACGCGATCGGGTGTCGTGGGCACATTATGATCTGGCACAGCAATCGTTTTGTCCGGCGCGTGTACTGTTCGGCCCGCCATCCGCAGCCCTTCAAACGCCTGTGGGCTGGTGACCTCATGCACCAGGTGGCGGTCAATATAGAGCAAGCATGTCCCATCTTCGGCTTCATGGGCGAGATGCGCCTCCCAGATTTTGTCGTAAAGCGTTTTGCCGGCCATGTGGTTCCTCATCGTATCATTGTCGAAAAAAGCCATAATACCAGCTTTGCGCTATCGCAACCCAACCGTTGTTTTTAGCATTTTTCAGTGCTACATTAAAGATGCTCGGCGTCGGGGTGTTATGTCAGGCGCGTCTAAATGGAGGGACGAAAACTGTCTCACCCGGCACACGCAGCGGTGATGCCCGCTGCCGATAGAACCGCCCCGTTTGGCACGTCCACGGATCAAATTCTTACTGTTATTCTGGCGTCGCTTGATGACGACAAAGCCGAGGATGTGGTCCAAATCGACATTCAGGGTAAATCTTCCATAGCAGATTACATCATCGTTGCCTCCGGGCGGTCGACCCGACAAGTCTCTGCGATGTCTGAAAAGCTTGTTGACAGGCTGAAAGAGCAGCTTGGCGTTCGCGCAAAGGTCGAAGGCAAAACAGCAGGCGATTGGGTTTTGATCGACGCAGGCGATGTGATCGTACATATTTTTCGGCCTGAGGTGCGTGCGTTTTATCAGCTCGAAAAAATGTGGATGAGCCCGGCCGAGGCCGCTCAGCTGCAATAAATGCGCCTGATAATCTGTGCCGTTGGTCGCTTGCGCGGCGGGCCAGAGCACGCGTTGATCCAGGACTATCAAACCCGCTTTGATCGTGTTGGACGCACCTTAGGCCTGGGTCCACTCACCATCCGTGAGGTCGAGGACAAACGCAGCGGGGGCAAAACGGCTGAAGCCGACCTCTTAGCCGCGGCCTGCCCGAAAGCTGCTGTGGTGATTTGCCTGGATGAACAGGGGGAGATGCTGTCATCTCCTGATTTTGCCGCGAAACTATCGGTGTTTCGGGATCAAGGCGTTGGCGAATTGGCCTTTGTGATTGGCGGGGCAGATGGTCTTGCGCCAAAGATCATCGATCAAGCACAGATGCGCCTGAGCTTTGGTCCGATGGTCTGGCCGCATATGCTTGCCCGCGTGATGCTGACAGAACAACTGTACCGCGCGGCATCAATTTTAGCCAGTTTACCATATCATCGTGCATAAGCTATCTTGCGAGGGCATGCGCTTCCCGTCAAAAGAGAGTTCATGAGAAAACCTGTTGTTCTTTGTATTCTTGATGGTTGGGGCCTGTCGCAAACCTCTGAGGACTCTGCCCCCCACCAAGCCCATACGCCGACGATGGATCGCCTGTTTGCTAAATGCCCCCATGCAACACTTGTAACCCATGGACCGGACGTCGGCCTGCCAAAAGGTCAGATGGGCAATTCTGAAGTTGGTCATATGAACATTGGGGCGGGTCGTGTGGTCGCGATGGATCTGGGCCAAATCGATTTGGCTATTGAGACTGGTGAATTTTTTCAAAATAATGCGCTTCTTAGATTTATCTCAGACGTAAAATCCGCAGGTGGAACCGCCCATGTGATTGGCTTGACCTCTGATGGTGGCGTCCACGCCCATACGAGTCACATTTTGGCCGCTGTCAAAGCCCTGAGCGATCATGGGTTATCGGTAAATATCCATGTGATTACAGATGGACGCGATGTCGCCCAAACTTCTGCCTTTGATCAGGTTGCACGGTTTCAGACAGCGCTTCCGCAGAACACACAGATTGTCACCGTCTCGGGGCGCTATTACGCGATGGACCGGGATCACCGCTGGGATAGGACAGAAAAGGCCTATCGCACGATGATTGAGGGTAAAGCAGATGCCTGTGACGATGTCCTTGAAACCATTTCAGCCCGCTATAGCCGTGACGAAACAGACGAATTTATTCGACCGTTTGTTATCGAAGGGTACACAGGCGTCCAATCAGGGGACGGGATCTTCTTTGTCAACTTCAGAGCCGATCGGGCACGGCAGCTTCTGTCCGCCATCGGGGACCCAAATTTCACAGCGTTTGCGCGCAATCGCGTCCCTTTGTCCGGCTTGTTGGGGATGGTGGACTACTCGGACACGCACAACACATTCATGGCCTCCGCTTTTCCCAAGCGCCGCGTGAAAAATACGCTTGCGGCTTGGATTGCCCAGCATGAGTTGCGACAATTTCATCTGGCAGAGACGGAAAAATACCCCCATGTGACCTTTTTCCTCAACGGCGGCAAAGAAGCGCCAGAGCAGGGTGAGGACAGACATATGCCAGCATCGCCCAAAGTGGCCACCTATGATCTTGCGCCAGAGATGAATGCCCATGAAGTTACAGAGCATTTTGTCAAAGCGATCCATGCGGGGTATGATTTCATCGTTGTGAATTATGCAAACCCTGACATGGTGGGACATACGGGCAACATGCAGGCGGCTATCAAAGCCTGTGAAGCCGTTGACTGGGGGCTTGGACAGGCTTTAGAAGCTTTAGAGGCAGTCGGCGGATCGATGATTGTCTGTGCCGATCATGGAAATTGCGAAACGATGATCGACCCGCAAACCAAAGCACCCCATACGGCACACACCCTCAACCCCGTTCCTGTTGTTCTTGTGGGAGGTCCCAAAGGCGCAAAGTTGATAGATGGGCGTCTGGCGGACATTGCGCCCAGTGTTCTGCAGCTGATGGAACTTTCGCAACCGCAAGAGATGACAGGCCGCAGTTTGATCCTATGGTGATTCGAAAATCCATAATATGCACGCTACTGCTTGCTCAGGCCGCCGTGGCCCAGGAACGCTTTGATTACATGCTCATTGAGACCACACAAGCTGCCTCTGTACAACTTCAGAAAGCGCATACTTTGCTCAATGCCGCTGATAACATGGAGGACAGTGTCGCAGCGCTTACAGAAGCCATCCTGGCCTATGAGACAGGATTAAAGGCTCTTCGCGCCGGTATTCTAGAAACAACGATTCGCGAACGGGCCATGGCACAAGACTTCAACAGTCGACGGTTGGAGGTCAGTCGCCTTATAGGGGTGTTGTCCACGATTGAAAACAATCCCGCACCCCTTTTGATGCTACATCCCACAGGACCCCTAGGGGCGGCACGGGCCAGTGATATTGTCGCTGATCTCATCCCAGTTTTTCAGACGCGCGCTGATGCGCTACGCTTCGATCTTGAGACACTTCACTTGCTGCGCGATCTGCAGCAGACAGCCACAGCGGAACTACAAGAAAGTCTGCGCCGCCTTCAAATGGCCCGAACGCAACTGGCAGAAGCCGTTTTGCGCCGAGACATTTTGTCAGTGGATTCTGTCATTGATGCCCAAGCACTGGACGATTTGCTTGCCACCGCCGAAACTCTTGATGGTTTTACAACTGGGCTTGTTGAGCTTCCCGGCCCAGAAGAGCCAATTAAGACTGCCGAGTTCGGTGCCCTTGATCTTCCTGTCAGTGGCATATTACTGAGAGATTTTCAGGAAGCTGATGCGGCAGGCATTAAGCGTCCAGGCTGGGTTTTGGCGACATCGTCTTCTGCACTGGTCACCAGCCCTTTTGCCAGCAGTGTGCGATATGTCGGCCCGTTGTTAGATTACGGAACTGTGATTGTTCTTGAGCCAAAACCTGATAAAATGCTTATTTTAACGGGTCTCGGCGATGTCTATGTAAGAATCGGTGACGTCGTTGAAGAAAACGCTCCTTTAGCCCTTGTCGAAAGTGGCTTAAGCGCAAATGAGGATTTTATGAGTATCACGCCTATAAGCTCAAATACGCAATCACCCGAAACACTTTACCTCGAAGTGAGAGAAGCCGGAATTCCAGTTAATCCATCGAAATGGTTTTTGAAACCCTAACACAGAATACAAAGAGGCTAATCGAATGAAAAATTATACGTTCGCAATTATTTTAGGAACAGTTTCGGGGGCTTTTGTCACCAACCAATATGTTGGCCCGATTTTGGCCGATGAAGCGGCTGCAAATGAAACAGTATATCAGCAGCTGGATCTGTTTGGGGACGTCTTCGATCGTATTCGTGGAGAATATGTGGAGGAGGTTGAAGCAAACGAACTTATCGAAGCCGCCATCAACGGCATGCTGTCCTCTTTGGATCCTCATTCAAGCTACCTTTCACCTCAAATTTTCGAAGAGATGAAAGTGGATAGTCGCGGAGAATTCGGCGGCCTTGGGATCGAAGTCACACAAGAGGATGGATACGTCAAAGTCATCACACCTATGGACGATAGTCCAGCCTTGCGGTCAGGAATAGAAGCGGGCGATTTCATCGTTGCTGTTAACAATGAAAGTCTCCTTGGGCTGACATTAACAGAGGCGGTTGATCTGATGAGAGGCCCAGTTGGTTCTGACATCACCCTTACAATTGTCCGTGAAGGTGCTGATGAGCCTTTGGACATCACTGTTGAACGCGACATCATAAAAGTTCCATCTGCGCGCCTACGGCAAGTTGGAGATTCTGTGATCGCACGCATCTCAAGTTTCACAGACCAAACCTACCCCAATTTACGGGACGGACTTCAAGAGATTATTGAAGAGGCTGGGGGCCTTGATGAAATAGACGGTGTTATTCTCGATCTGCGTAACAATCCAGGCGGTTTGCTTGATGCCGGTGTCGATGTCGCAGACGCTTTCCTAGACCGTGGTGAGATTGTCTCTACCCGTGGGCGCAACCCGCGTGACGGATCGCGTTTCAATGCGACATCCGGGGATTTGATCGATGGGAAACCTATCGTTGTGTTAATCAATAACGGTTCAGCATCCGCATCGGAAATTGTTGCGGGCGCCTTGCAAGATCATCGTCGTGCCATTGTGGTTGGTGAGAAAAGCTTTGGCAAAGGCTCTGTCCAATCGATACTACCCTTACAGGGGGATGGCGCAATGCGCCTGACAACTGCGCGTTACTACACGCCGTCAGGACGTTCGATCCAGGCTCTTGGTGTTTCGCCCGATATCATTGTGACACAACCAAGACGGCGCGTAGAGGATGAAGCGGACGATCAACCCACACGTTCCGAGGCAAATCTGCGCGGCGCATTGATCAACGAAGACCTGAGTGAAGATGAACGCCGCCAGGCGGAAGAAGATCAACGCCGGGCAGAAGAAGCGGCGGCCCTGAGAACAGAAGATTACCAACTGGCTTACGCCATAGACATCCTACGGGGCCTAGGCGCTTTGGGGTCCAATCCGTAAGATCATGGCGTCGTCAGACATCTTAGATCTGCCATATCGGGCATGTGTGGGGTTATGTATTGTTAACGCTACGGGCCTTGTCTGGGCGGGGGAACGTATTGATACGCCCAATGCCTGGCAAATGCCCCAGGGAGGGATTGATAAAGGTGAACTCCCTCAAGACGCAGCGCTACGCGAGCTTTGGGAAGAAACAGGACTACGCCAAGAACACATTGAAATAGAACGCGAAAGTTCTGATTGGCTTTATTACGATTTGCCGGAAACGCTTGTACCAAGCCTTTGGAATGGACAATATAAAGGACAAAAACAAAAATGGTTTTTGTTGCGGTTCAAAGCCAGTGACGATGTGGTGAATATCAAAACCACCGCACCTGAATTCAATCGGTGGGCATGGTTTTCGCCCCATGAATTACTGAACTATATTGTTCCCTTCAAAAAAGAAACCTATCTCAAAGTCTTCGAGGAATTTAAGTTCGTGCCGGGCGCATAAAAAAGGCACCTTTTGAGGTGCCTTTTTAAGTAGTGGCGTTTGATATCAATCGGCAGCTAAGGCAGCCGCGATCAGGATGGCCGCGATAATTGGCACAATGATACCACCGGCAGAACCGCTTGTATCCTCTTCGACAACCATAACGTCCATCTCTTCAGGTGCGGGTGCAGGATTTCCTGCGAACAAGGCAGTTGCGGACAGTGAGAACGCAGCGGCGAGAGCGAATTTTTTCATATCTGATCCTCCAGATGTGCCATGGTTTTTTGCCCCCCATGGCTTGATAAGTTAAAACCCCGTGAAAAATGACATTGAGCAATCAAACTCAAACGCCTTCACGTTGTATACCCAACAAAAACCAGAAATAGTGTTCAATCGCAACACTTATTGATACGGGTTGCGTGATCTTTACGCCACATATCCAATTCATTTTCACATCCAAGGGGATATATTGCCCTAAATAATGAGAACTTGGGTTCCAGCTTTGGCCATATCAAATAGCTGGGCAATATGTTCATTATACAGCCCAATGCATCCGTTTGAAGAACGCCGCCCGATCTTTCGGGTATCATGGGTCCCGTGGATACGGTAATATGTCCAAGTCAAATAAAGCGCGTGGGTGCCCAAGGGATTATCAGGTCCGGGACCGATGTAATCAGGCCATTCCGGGTTGCGTTCTTTCATCGCGGGCGTCGGGCGCCAACTTGGGCCAACAACCTTTTGAACCACAGACGTGCGCCCACGCCGTGTGAGATCCTCTGACAACGGCACAGAAGATGGATAAAGGTGATAGCGTCCACTTTCTTGCCAAAAGTGCAAAACCCGCGATGTGGTATCGACCAAAATCGCGCCATTGTTAAGATTGTCAAAATAGCTTTTCCAATTCATCGCCGCAAAACTTGACGTATTCCGGCGTGTAACACCTGTCGCGGTTGCTTCATAATCTGTTTGGTTTTCTAAAGTTTGGGCCGTTGCGGATGTAGAAAATCCGGCGAACACTGCAGTACCAATCAAAAAATCGCGTCGTTTCATAATTATACTCACTCTGTTTCGTCGACATATACCTTAAATATGATCGAAAAACCTCAATCGCAATTCAAAGTTTTGTTAGTACCTCAAATTTGTTTTCGGGGGTTTGATCCCTGTCACGCTCCAATGTATCGATTGGTTTTAAAATAAATGGAATCGCATATGTATCGTCGCCACGTCCTCTTTTGTCTTGCGTCTGCCAGTACCCTTGCCGCTTGTGGGGGTCGCCGCCCTCCAACACCCACTTTAGGTCCAGACGGAAAACCTCTGCCACGGCTTTATCGTATCTCAGAAAATGATGCGCGCCGTATTCCATTTCGTGTTCTTGATGCCGTGAATGCGCTGCGACGCGGAGCTGGTGCAGCACCACTGACACTCAACGCCGAACTTACAGCCGCCGCCGCAACCCATGCGCGCGATATGGCGGTACAAAACCGCCCCTGGCATTTTGGTTCTGACGGCTCATCCCCGATTGAGCGCGCCGCCCGTGCCGGGTATCAAGGCCGCTTGTTGGGTGAAACACTTTCTGAGACCTTTGAGTCTGAGCTTGAAACCGTTGCCGCCTGGATGCAGGATCCTGGCTCTCGTAATGTGATCATTGACCCAGAAGCGCGCGATATGGGCTTTGGGTTTTACCAAGAACCAGAGGGTAAGATTTGGTGGGTGCTGAATACAGGCCAACCGGGCGTCGCGGGACAACAGCCACAATCGCGCGCGCAAACAACAGAAGCTGTTTTCGATGCACTGGGAGAGGGAGGCGGCGCTTAAGGATAAATATCAATCGGCGTGCCATCCTGGACCATCGCATAAATCTGGCGCATCTGTCGGTTTTTCACCGCGATGCACCCTGCTGTCCAATCTGCGGAACGACGACCAGAATTTCGAACCCCCCCATGAATAAAAATGTCACTCCCTGGGGATTTACCCTGTGAGGCCGCAAATGCTTGATCCGCCGCATTTGGGTAATCAATTCCAAGACTAAGATAAAACCGGGAATTGGGGTTACGCCGATCGATAAAATATCGACCTTCTGGCGTCTTCCCATCCCCTTCGAACTGCTTTGGCCCCTCCGCCGTGAACCCTAACTTAATGGGGTAGGATGCCAAAATCGTCTCGTCATTCAAAAGATACATCATCCGTGCAGATTTCTGCACCTCAATCCGTGTGACAGGTGGCCCAGCGTATTCTGGAAATTTCGCGCACCCTGCTGCCAAAGCTGCACAGCTGACAAAAAGCATCCGCCGTCTGGTAAGCTGCATCCTCATCGCCTTATATTTTTCGCTAGAAATAACATCATTCACCGCTTTTGAGAAGCGCCATAAGCCCATCTCGATAGCTGGGATAGCGTAAGTTTATACCCAATTCGATCTTCATTTTATCGTTTCTCACACGTTTGCTTTCGGCATAGAAGCTTCGCGCCATCGGAGAAAGGTCTGCGCTTTCATACGCCTGGTCT
Organism: uncultured Thalassobacter sp.; assembly: GCA_963922715.1. Classification (GTDB taxonomy): domain Bacteria; phylum Pseudomonadota; class Alphaproteobacteria; order Rhodobacterales; family Rhodobacteraceae; genus CAWUJT01. The sequence continues at coordinate 10,863 of CAWUJT010000031.1, read as the reverse complement.
GGCGGGATTGGAGCGCCCAAAAGCTTTGCTGCCTCGGCAATCACGTCTTCGGGCGGGGCAGGTTCATCATCACAGACGTTATAAATCGCCCCCGGATTGGGCCGCGCCATGGAGGCCGCCAAAACCTGCGCGATGTCCTCCAAATGGATACGGCTGAAAACCTGATTTTTCTTAATAATACGTCGGGCCACGCCCGCGCGTATCTTGGCAAACGGCCCACGGCCAGGACCGTAAATACCAGCCAGACGAAAGATATGCAGGCCGACACCTGTTTGTTGTGCCAAATCTGCCCAGGCTTGTTCGGCCGCGACACGCCTCTGCCCCCGCTCGGTTGATGGTGTCAATGGCGTTGTTTCATCCACCCAAGCGCCGCCGTGATCCCCATACACACCCGTTGTTGACAGATATCCCAACCACTGCGTTGGGCGCAGCCCTGCTTGCAACACATCACCATACGCTTGCAATACAGGATCCCCCTCCTGGCCGGGTCCAGCAGATATCAAAATATGCGTGGCCTCTTCAATCATCGCATCTAGGGGCTGGCCCCAAAGTATGGCCTCTATACCTTGGGCGCGCAAAGCCTCTGCTTTTTCTTCAGATCGTGTGGTTCCAATGACATGCCAGCCTTTGGGCAGCAGGTAATCTGTCAGAGTACGCGCAGAGTACCCATGGCCAAAGCTTATCAAAATCATTGCAACCGCTCCACCGCCCAGCGCGCGGCATTTGCCACCGTCGCATCGTCATCCTCACACAGCTGTTGTGCTGCGGGTAATAGGTGCCGCGCCCCACTGTTGCCGATGGCATAAAGCACATTGCGCACAAACCGCCCCCGACCAATGCGCTTGATCGGAGAGCCAGAAAACAAAGCGCGAAAGCCCACATCATCAAGCCCAGCCAGATCCGCAAGATCAGGGGCCAGCAACTCGGGACGCGCGGCATAGCGCTGTTCCCGCGCCTTAATCGCAAATTTGTTCCATGGACACACCGCCAGACAATCGTCACACCCATAAATGCGGTTCCCCAGAGCAGCCCGTAACGCGACATCAACGGGGCCTTTGTGCTCTATGGTTAAATAGGAGATACATCGCCGTGCATCGAGTTGAAACGGTGCCGGAAAAGCCTGAGTGGGACAAATGTCCAGACAGGCCGTGCAGCGCCCGCAATGCTCTGTTTCCGCCTCATCAGGTGGTAAATCCAACGTAGTGAATATCGCGCCGAGGAAAAACCAATTGCCCAAATCGCGGCTCAACAAATTTGTATGCTTGCCCTGCCAGCCCAGGCCCGCGGCTTGGGCGAGGGGCTTTTCCATCACCGGGGCGGTATCAACAAAAACCTTAATCTCACAGCCTGTTTGCCCCACAATCCAGCGTCCTAGGCGTTTTAGGCGCTTTTTGACCACATCGTGATAGTCACGGTTTTGTGCGTAGACACTGATGGCAGCCTGTTCTCGCCTTTCCAAGACAGCCAAGGGGTCATGGTCCGGTGTATAAACCTCTGCCAACATCACGATAGAGCGCACCTTAGGCCAAAGCGCCAGGGGATTGGATCGCCAATCGCTGCGCCGGGCCATCCAGTCCATCTGTCCATGATATCCCTTCTCAAGATAGGCCTTCAATCGCCGGGGCAGGTCCGGCAGGGCGTCCGGCGCAACAATCCCGAGTTTTGCAAAGCCCTCTGCTTGGGCCTGCGCAATCAGAGCCGCGCGCTTCAGAAGTCCAGGTCCGCATATTGGGGCCCTGGCAAAAACCCAGGCACTTGATCAGACAGGATAGATCGAAAAGCGGGGCGAGACTTAATCGTTGCATACCAGTTTTTCACCTGTGCGTTGCGCTCCCAATCCACATCAGAAATATAGTCTAAACAGGACAAATGAGCCGCCGCCGTGAAATCTGCCAAGCTCAAGTCCGGACCTGCAAGCCAGCGGCGTTGGTCCAAAAGCCAGCCCATATAATCGAGGTGAAACTTGATGTGCTTGGCCCCCTCTTTGACACGCTTACCATCGGGATACCCGCCACGCATCAGCTTTTTGTTCACACGCTCATAAAGCAGATTGGCCGTCACCTCGTGATGGAACTTGTCATCAAACCATCCCACAAGGCGGCGGACCTCTGCCCTCGCGAAAGCGTTATCTGGGATCAGTGGCGGTGCTTTATAAGTTTCATCCAAAAACTCACAGATCGCCTGGCTTTCTGTGAAAACCCGCTGAGTGTGAACCATAATTGGCACTTTTCCAGCAGGGTTGCGGCGGATGAAATCGCGCGATCCTTCCCAATAGCGTTCTTCGATCAACTCCACGTCGAGCTTCTTTTCACCCATAACCAGGCGCACTTTTCGGCAGAACGGAGACAGTGCAAAATGATAAAGTTGTATCATAAAAGCGTACTTTTTTGATTACTTCTGCCCCATAGATGCTGCAGGTTCAATATCGAAACACGCGGATCGGCCATCAACAAGAATTGTTTCCGCACCTTGAACAATTTGCCGTGTGCGTCGTGTCATTTGCCCAGTGGAGCGTGTTTTCGGGGATGGCAAAATTGCGGCAAGCTGGGCTGCTTGTGTCAAAGTTAACTCCTGTGCTGAGACACCAAAATAGGATTGCGCTGCAGCCCCAACGCCAAATACACCTTCATCAAATTCGGCAACATTTAGGTAAACCTCAAGGATGCGTTGTTTTGACCATATAATTTCAACCAGCCCAGTGAGCGCTGCTTCCAAAGCTTTACGCACCCAGGACCGCCCATGCCAAAGAAAGACGTTTTTCACAACCTGCTGTGAAATTGTTGAGGCCCCACGCCCAGATCCATCCGCCAAGGCCAGACGCACCGCTGCAAAATCAATGCCATGATGAAGACAGAAGTTCGCGTCCTCAGCTGCGACAACAGCCCGCAACATGTGCGCAGAGATCTGGTCAATTTCGCGCCACGTTTGCTCTACGCCGCCAAGACGGTCTGCCTCAAGGCGCATATAACGTGTAGAGTTTGGATTCATAAAGGCATAAGAAAAAACCCAGGTGAAAATGACCAACCAACATAAGCTCAAGCTCCAGAAAATCCCTATCCGTATGTTCCGCCACATAGGACTACAACACTCGATTATCATGCATCGTCAAGATGAGCGGGAAAACCGGCTCACATAAGACCCGGGCGCATGCCCGGCGGCCAAACGAGGCCGGGCTTGCCCGGTTGAGAGAGGACGCGCCCCTTTATAAATAATGCGCATTATTCAGCGGGAACCGCCACATGATCGACACCCAGCGGTGCTGGTAATTTATCGAGCATTTCTTTCGGGCAGATCTGAAGGAAATTTGTGCGCTCCATATCCCAGTGACGCAAGATGTCAGAAGCTCTTTCGCTGCCTGTTTCCTCAAGGTGGCGCTCTAACAGGGCTTCAAGCTCCACCAGCCAGTGATCGACCGTGACAGGACAGCCCACCACTGTCTCCATATTCATCAATTGAGCAGCAATGCCTTCGGGATCGTAAAGATAGGCCATGCCCCCGGTCATACCAGCACCAAAATTGGCGCCAATCCGTCCCAGAATTACGGCAACACCGCCGGTCATATATTCGCACCCGTTTGATCCGCATCCTTCCACAACCACGCGCGCGCCCGAGTTTCGCACGGCAAAGCGTTCTCCCGCGCGCCCTGCTGCGAAAAGGTAACCCCCAGTCGCCCCGTAAAGAACGGTATTCCCAATGATCACGTTTTCATCCGCTTTCAAGGGTGACCCCATCGGTGGACGCACCACAATCGTCCCCCCCGAAAGCCCTTTGCCCACATAATCGTTCGCATCGCCCGAGACTTCGAGTTTAAGTCCAGGGGCCGCGAACGCCCCCAAGGACTGGCCCGCCGATCCTTTGAGTTTCACGGTTAGATGATCGGGTTGCAGCGTGTTGCGCATCCCAAAGGTGGTGACGATATGGCTGGATGTTCGTGTGCCAATGGTCCGCAACGTGTTCTGAACCGCGTAGCTCAGCTGCATCTTTTCGCCATCGCGCAAGAACTGTTCTGCATCTTTGATAATCTGCGCATCGAGTGTGTCGCGCACCGGGTTCCGGGGCCTTTTGCGATCATATGTGATATGCTGCGCACCATCCACGGTGATCAGAAGCGGATTGAGATCAAGATCGTCCAAATGCGCAGAGCCGCGGCTGACCTGGGTCAGCAAATCAGCCCGCCCGATCACATCATCCAAACTGCGCGCTCCGATCTGGGCCAGAATGTCCCGCACTTCTTCGGCGTAGAATGTGATCAGGTTCACCACCTTCTCCACTTTGCCTGTGAACTTTTTCCGCAGATGCTCATCTTGGGTGCAAACTCCCACCGGGCAGGTGTTCGATTGGCATTGGCGCACCATGATGCAGCCCATGGAAATCAGGGCCGCGGTGCCAATCCCAAATTCCTCGGCCCCCATCATCGCGGCCATCACAATATCACGGCCCGTGCGCAGGCCCCCATCTGTGCGCAAGGTGACCCGGCTGCGCAGGTTGTTCATCGCCAAAACCTGATGGGCCTCGGTCAATCCCATCTCCCAAGGAAGGCCCGCGTATTTGATCGAGGTGGCCGGGCTTGCCCCTGTGCCGCCATTGTGGCCAGAGATCAAAATCACGTCCGCCTCAGCCTTGGCGACACCTGCGGCAATCGTCCCCACACCGGAGGAGGCCACAAGTTTCACACAGACCTTACAGCGCGGGTTGATCTGCTTGAGGTCATAGATCAGCTGCGCCAGATCCTCGATGGAGTAGATGTCATGGTGTGGCGGTGGGGAAATCAATGTCACACCCTTGGTGGAATGCCGCAAGCGGGCAATCAGTTCCGTCACTTTCATACCGGGCAGCTGACCACCTTCACCCGGTTTGGCACCTTGGGCGACCTTGATCTCCAGCTCTTCGCATTGGTTCAGATATTCGGCTGTAACGCCAAAGCGCCCCGAGGCCACCTGTTTGATCTTCGCAGAAGGATTGTCGCCGTTGGGTTCAGGGACAAAGTGGGCCGGATCTTCCCCGCCTTCTCCACTGTCGGATTTGGCCCCAATGCGATTCATCGCAACATTGAGCATCTTATGCGCCTCAGGGCTGAGCGCCCCCAATGACATGCCTGGTGTCACAAAGCGTTTGCGCAGGGATGTGGTTGATTCAACCTCATCAATAGGCACAGGCGCGCCCAGCGGTTTTATATCGAGCAAATCGCGCAGATGAATGGGCGGCGCTTTGCGCATGGATTGCGTATAGGCCTTCCAGATATCGGTCGAACCTGTTGCACAGGCCCTTTGCAGCAAATGCATGGATTGCGCACCCCAGGCATGGGTCTCCCCCGAGCGGCGGGCTTTGTAAAACCCACCCACCGGCAAAATATCGGCTGACTGGTACCATCCCTGGGCGTGGATGTCCTCGGCTTTCTTTTGCAACCCTTCCACACCGATGCCGGAAATCCGGCTCAGCATGCCTGGAAAATACTCATGCACCATCGCGCGGCTGAGGCCCACAGCCTCAAAGTTCAGCCCCCCGCGGTAAGAGGAAATCACCGAAATCCCCATCTTCGCCATGATCTTGAGCAACCCTTGATTGATTGCGGTGCGATAGCGCGCCACGGCTTCTGTGAGGCTACCTTGCAAGAGGCCCCGTTCAATCCGGTCGGCTAAACTATCCTGGGCCAGATAGGCGTTGACGGTGGTCGCCCCGCACCCGATCAAAACCGCAAAGTAATGTGGATCGATACATTCCGCCGACCGCACATTGAGCGAACAGAACGTACGCAAGCCATGTTTGGTCAGCCACGAATGCACAGCACTTGTGGCCAGGATCATCGGCATGGCCACTTTCGCCTCTGTTTGGAACCTGTCCGTTAGGACAATATGACCAGCCCCGGATCGCACAGCATCCTCCGCCTCTGAACGTATTTTTTGCAAGGCATCCCTCAGCGCACCGGGGCCCGCCTGCGCCGGAAATGTGCAATCGATCACCACCAAGCTATCGCCCAGATGAGACATCATCGCTTCAAACTGGGCATTGCCCACGAACGGACTGTCAAGCACCAAAATCTCGGTCTGGCTTGAATCTTCGTCCAACACATTTTTCAAATTGCCAAAGCGGGTTTTCAGGCTCATCACCCTATATTCCCGCAGGCTATCAATCGGAGGATTGGTCACCTGGCTAAAGTTCTGCCGGAAATAGTGACTCAGCGGGCGATACTGGCTGGACAGAACTGCCGCCGGGGTGTCATCACCCATGGACGCCAATGTTTCCTTACCCTCTTCAGCCATTGGTGTGAGTATCTGCTCGAGTTCTTCCAGACTGTAACCTGCTGCTTTTTGACGTGCCCTCAGCGCCGCGCCGCTGTGAATCGCTGTCTCTGTCACGCCGGCTGTGACCTTTTCGAGATCGGTGATCTTCTGCACCCAAGCCCCAAAAGGTTGAGAGGCCGCCAAAGTGTCTTTGATTTCTGCATCGTGGAATAGGCGTTGATCCACCATATCCACCGCGATCATTTGGCCGGGTCCGAGCGCGCCTTTTTCTCTTAAAGTGGTTTCATCGACGGGCACCATGCCCACCTCTGAGCCCGCAATCAGCAGATCATCCCCCGTCACCACATAGCGCATTGGCCGCAGGCCATTGCGATCCAGTCCGCCACAAACCCAGCGGCCATCTGTCATCACCAATGCGGCAGGGCCATCCCAGGGTTCCATCACGGAATTGCAATAGGAATACATATCCGCCCAAGCTTTTGGCAATTCCACCGATTGTTGTGACCAGCTTTCGGGGATCAGCATGGTTTTTGCCATCGGCGCGGATCGTCCGGCCCGCACCAACACCTCAAACACAGCATCAAGGGCGGCTGAATCAGAAGAACCTGACGCAATAATGGGTTTTATATCGTCTTCAAGACCGCTGAAATATTTGGAAGACAATCGTATCTCATGGCTTTTCATCCAATTGATATTGCCCTTCAAGGTGTTGATCTCTCCATTATGGGCGAGCATCCGAAACGGCTGTGCCAACCACCATTGCGGAAACGTATTGGTGGAATAGCGCTGATGATAAATCGCAAAAGCCGAGATGAAGCGTTCATCTTGTAAATCGGGGTAAAATTCCGCCACATCTTGGGCCAGCATCATGCCTTTGTAGATAATTGACCGACACGAGAGCGACGCGAGATAAAGCGACGCGACATTGGCAGCCAGGGCCGCTTTTTCAATCCGCCTGCGGATCACATAAAGATCGCGCTCAAACTCTTCTTCATCGAGCCCCTTTGAATTTGCGATGATGATTTGTTCGATCTCTGGACGGGTGGCGTTTGCCTTCTCTCCCAGAACGGCAATATTCACCGGCACATGCCGCCAGCCATAGATTTTGTGGCCCATACGCAGCACTTCTGTCTCCACAATCGTCCGGCACGTCTCTTGCGCGGCGAAATCCGTACGCGGCAGAAACACCTGTCCCACGGCCATCAGTTGATCTAAGCGCGGTTCATGGCCCGTCCGGCGCACCTGGTCGTAGAAAAATTCAACGGGGATCTGCACGTGAATGCCCGCGCCATCGCCGGTTTTACCATCGGCATCCACAGCGCCGCGATGCCACACTGCTTTGAGTGCGGCAATCCCATTTTCAACCACTTTGCGAGACCGCTCACCCTTGATCGACACCACAAGCCCAACCCCGCAGGAAGCGTGTTCGTGTTCTTCCCGGTAAAGTGCGTGCTCTGCCATCCACGCGCGCTTGGCGTCTTCTGTGGCGGCCCAATTTTGAGTGTTTGAAATCATGGTGAACTCCCCTCTGGGTCAGAGAACATCGCCTCAACCTCTGCTTTTGTCATCGCTGGCAAGTCGCCCGCAAACGCATAACCTTTGGGTTTTCTGTCAATGTAAATCTCTGACGCGAGCCTCAGATCACCGGCATCGGGAAACAAGCCGGCGGACAGATGCACCTGCCCCTGCATCGGACCGGGGGCCGTGATACGATAATATAGGCAAGAGCCACAGTCATCGCACCAGGCGCGCTCGGCCCATGGGCTGGTGTGTTTGCGTTTGACAGGGCCCGTTTCTGTCATCTGCCCTGGCAGAACCTTCATTGCGAGTATGGCAGAGCTGCTCCAGGCGCGACACATATCACAATGACAGGCGTGCATTGTATCCTCGGCTGGTGTTGCCGTTATAGAAACCGCGCCGCAAAGGCAGGTGCCGTTCAGAGTTTCTTTATCCATAACATTGTCCTTTCCTGGCATCTCTAAGAGGCTTAGGTTATACTCATTCTGCCGCAACAGCACCGACAGCGGGCTGAAACCGTGCAAGGATCGCCGCGGCGGCCTCGCGGCCATCGCGGATGGCCCAGACCACAAGGCTCGCCCCGCGTGCGATGTCGCCGATAGCATAAACGTTGCTAAGCTTGGTTTCATGGGTGTGAAAGTCGGCCATCACAGTTCCCCAGCGCGTCACCTCCAACGCTGGCTCATTCCAAAGCGTCGGCAGGGCCTCAGGTTCAAATCCCAGTGCTTGGATCACCAAATCGGCCTGCTCCGCATAATCCGCGCCTTCGATCACCTGAGGACTTTGGCGGCCTGTGGCATCAGGTGGGCCCAAGCGCATCTTTTGCACCATCACACCGCTGACGGGATCACCAATGAAGCCTTTTGGCGTGGTGAGCCAGACAAACTCCACGCCCTCTTCTTCTGCATTGGCCACTTCGCGCTGTGACCCCGGCATGTTGATGCGGTCCCGACGGTACAGGCATTTGACAGACGTCGCCCCTTGGCGCACAGCGGTTCGCACACAGTCCATCGCAGTGTCGCCCCCACCAATGACAACGACACGACGCCCTTCAGCATTCAGCGTGCCATTGTCGAACGCGGGCACGGTATCACCAAAACTTTTGCGGTTGGAGGCAGTTAGATAGTCAATGGCACGCACCACGCCCTTGGCACCACTGCCTGGTGCCTGCAGTTCCCGGGTTTTATAAACCCCTGTGGCAATCACCACCGCATCATGTGTGTGCCGAATTTCTTGGAATGATATATCGCTGCCAACGGTACAGTTCAGCCGAAAGGCCACACCGCCCTGTTCCAGTTGCTCAATCCGGCGCATGACAACGGGTTTTTCCAGTTTGAAGCCGGGTATGCCATAGGTCAAAAGCCCGCCCGCGCGGTCATAACGGTCATACACGGTCACTTGCACCCCGGATCGGCGAAGCAGTTCTGCCGCCGCAAGCCCACCAGGACCGGCACCGATAATACCGACGCTTTCCCTGCGCTCTTGGGACGGAGCGATCGGCTGAACCCAGCCCTTCTCCCAAGCGGTGTCGGTAATGTATTTCTCGACCGAACCGATTGTCACGGTCCCATGACCAGATGTCTCGATCACGCAATTGCCTTCGCAGAGCCGGTCCTGGGGACAGATACGGCCACAAATCTCTGGGAATGTATTGGTCGCCTGGCTTAGATGATAGGCTTCTTCCAAGCGGTCCTCTGCCGTTAGGCGGAGCCAATCGGGAATATTGTTGTGCAGCGGGCAATGGGTCTGACAATAAGGAACCCCACATTGTGAGCAGCGGCTGGCTTGAGCTTGTGCCTGTTTCGCGGCATAAGAGCGATAGATTTCATCAAAATCCTCGGTACGGTCCTGCGCCGTCCGTTTTTCAGGAGTTGCTTGATCCAGTGTCACAAACTTCAGCATTGTCTCTTCTGCCATGTCACAGCACCTTTCGCATCAGTCGGACCTTTCGTTTACGCGCACAAAATCGAAATGAAAAGGCAGAATTAATGACCTATTTTACTTTTGGCTCGTCTTTAGCGCAAGATTTCAGAGTGGTTTCGGAAAATTTATGTCAATAAAGATGACCTAAATCACCTGATGTCGCTGTTTCACATCATCATGCTGGCCCTAATTCAGGGAATCACAGAGTTCTTGCCTATCTCTTCATCCGGGCATTTGATACTGTTACCAGAACTAACGGCGCTTGAAGATCAAGGCGCGACCCTTGATGTCGCGGTGCATGTGGGCACACTTGCAGCGGTTATTGCCTACTTTTGGAGCGATGTTCGGCGTCTTACCCAAGGTCTTGGCCAACTCTTCCGCGGGCAAATAACGACGTCCGAGGCTTTTCTAGCTCTGGCCATTATTCTTGCCACAATTCCGGTGATCGCCGTTGGGCTTGTCCTGAAAATCACCGGACTGGATGAGGCATTGCGATCCATTACCGTGATCGGCTGGACCATGCTGCTGTTTGGCCTGGTACTTTATTGGATTGACCAAAAGACGCCCCAAACACGTCACATGCCGGAATTGACCCTCAAACACGCCTTTCAGATCGGTCTTTGCCAAGCGGTTGCCCTTATTCCTGGCACATCACGGGCCGGTATCTGTATAACCGGGGCGCGGGCTTTGGGCTATACCCGCGAAGAGGCGGCGCGCATCGCCATGCTGATGTCTATTCCAACAATTCTCGCCGCGGGTGTTTTGACAGGTGCAGATGTTGCCGCTCAAGCAGATTGGCAGACCATCCAAAATGCCGCTCTTGCTGCGCTCTTGTCTTGTTTTGCAGCCCTTATCGCTCTGGCCCTGATGATGCGGTTTTTGAAAGTCGCAAGCTACACGCCTTACGTTGTTTATCGTGTGATCTTGGGACTTGTTTTGCTTGGGATTGCCTACACTTAGTCCTTCAATTCGCGGGCAGAGGCGGTTATCTCAGCGTATTGCCCGCCCCGGCGGAACCGCCAAAGGTATGTCTCTAAAATTGTATCCATCGACGTGGGCTTTATGCCAAGATCCGCAAAACTTTGGGCTTGCGCAGAGACGACATTGTCGCGGGCCAGTTGGCGAACTTGATCGCGCGTCAAAAGCCCATTTGTGAAAACCCCCAACGATAGACGCTGTG
>CAWUJT010000030.1:0-20905 GCA_963922715.1 uncultured Thalassobacter sp. | reverse complement strand
GCATGGTGAAAAAGGGAAGGCATCTTCTGGAACGGCTTTGTTGCAAACTTTTCTACGAAGTTGAGCAGGACTTTTGCATTAATCGGGCTTTTGGGCCCCGTTTATGTTTTGAGGTTGAGCATGTCCCGTAAATCACCCTTCAAGCATCCTCGTTCTCCGCGTGACATCATTCTCTGCGCGGTGCGTTGATACTTGCGGTTTCCGCTTTCCTATCAAGACGTTGTCGATCTACTGGCTGAACGCGACGTCGCGGTTGATCGCTCGTCTGTATTTCGCTGGGTGCAGAAGTTCGGTCCTGACCTGACCAAGCGCACAGAGAAACATCTGCGCCGGGCCAGCGTCGATTGGCATGTGGACGAAACCTACATCCGCGTCGGCGGAAAGTGGCGCAACAACCTGATTGAAAGCGATCACACCGCCAGGAAACAAAGCTTCGAATATCGTCAGAGCTGCCGGTCCTTGCGAACCGCCAAAGCAACCCTGAGCGGACTGGAAACGATCCGGACGATCAAACGCGGCCACATCCATCACAAACAACCAGGTGTTCTGGGTGAGATCCAGTTCGTCAGCCAACTCTGCGCCATTCCATGACCCGATAAGCCTATCAACAAACTCGCATGAACTTAGTCAATTAATGCGAAAGTCCCGGTGGTCTTGGTTTCTCATGATGGCTGTAAGGCGGTATGCTGCTTTTCCAGTGCGGTTTGCTAATATGGGTTGGACTTGGTGGCCTCGACTTCAAAGAATACGATTGGTTGTTGCCAATACTTTTGGTGCAGAACTTGGGGTAGGTAATTGATCTCGTGGTGTTTGCTGTTAAGTACCTATTCAGCGATATCACAGATTAAAAAACGTAATGAACTTTATTCGTGATAAGGGTGATTAGCTTCGCAGCTCCTCTAAAAAAGAAAATTCAAACTGGCCCACTGCATATTGCTCTGTTGGCTTGCGTCCCATCCTGCTGCCAGCGTAGTTTTCCAGAATGACAGCTAAAGACACTTTTGCAGACTACACAGCCCCTTCGCAAAGCGATGCCTATGGGATGATCCTTGAGGCGATTGATGTCGGCATTTACAAACCCGGCGACCGTCTGGTTGAGAACGAGCTGGCCGATCGCTTTGGTGTCTCCCGCACACCGATCCGGGAGGCGTTGCAGCGGTTGGAAACGCAGTCTTTGCTGGCACGCGATGGGCGATCTTTGATTGTGGCGTCCCTCAGCCATGACCAAATGGCGGAACTCTATGTCGTGCGAACAGAGCTGGAGGCCCTTGCGGCCCGCCTGGCGGCACAACACGCCGCGAAGGAAGAAATCAAGGTGCTGGCAGAGATGGTCGAGGCCGATCATGCGCTTCTGGGCGATAGCGCGGCCCTCAGCCGTGCAAACCGCCGCTTCCATACGCAAATCCATCTTGCCTCGCACAATCGCTACCTTGTGCAACAACTCGATCTTGTGCATAGATCCATGGCTTTGATGGCGACGACCTCACTCGCGGCAGAGGGTCGGGGGCCTGTCGCCTTAGCAGAACATGCTGAAATCGTGGCGGCGATTGCTGCGCGTGATGGGGATTTGGCGGCAGAGCGTCTCAGAGCGCATCTGAGTGTGGCGTTTGAGGTGCGCCTAAAAGAGGTCGCTGGGCATTTGGGTTAGCTGTCTGGCGCTTTGTGCTCCGCGGTGCTGAATTTCCCGTGGGAGGTTTTGTCCCAATAATAGGGCTGCACGACGCTTTCATAGAACGCTTTGACGATGGCAAAAAATGACAAGCATTGATAGATGAATGTGAGGGGAATCCATTTCATAAGTTTTCTATGTCCCGCATAGGCGCATCCCAAAACATTCGTCAACACCGTCACAAGACCGGAAAGCACAAGCAGCCATGTTATTACGTACGCGCCAACGGGTCCTATTCTTTCAAGAAAGGGATGTGAGACGCCTAAGTATCCAATCAGCAAGGATAACACAATCGGTGTCAGAGAGACATTCAATAAGCTTCCGCCAAAATGAAGATGCACGCCAAGCCATCCGATAGGGCCAAGATCTTTCCACAACTGGCGCTGGTTTCGGCAATGCACGGCATAAGTCATCAGATAGCCCTTCAGCCAACGCGAGCGTTGTTTGATCCAGGGCCAAACAGCAGAATTTGCTTCTTCAAATGTGGTGATATCGATCAACTCGGTGCGATAACCCGCGCGGGCAAGACGCAGGCCAAGATCGGCATCTTCCGTCACATTATGCGCATCCCAACCCCCGATCTCAACCAGAGCGGATTTTCTTAAAAACACGGTTGTCCCGCCCAACGGGACGGGCATTCCAACCTGGGAAAGGCCGGGAAGAATTGTGCGAAACCAAGTCGCATATTCGATGGTAAAACATCGCGCGACCCAGTTCGTCCCGTGATTATAGAAATCCAGGCACCCTTGCAGGCACGCCACACGGTCCTCCGCTTGTTGGAAATGCGCGGCAACACGTTCGATATGATGTGCCTGGGGCGCATCCTCTGCATCGTAAATGCCGATAATGTCCCCTTGGGTGAAATTAAGCGCATAATTCATCGCACGCGGCTTTGTGCGCGGTTGGCCGTCGGGGACAAGGATCGTGCGAAACCATGCTGGCAACGCCGCATTGGCCAGTGCATTGCGTGTCTCCCAATCGTGTTCTTCCACAACAAGGCAAACCTCAAGTAGAGAGCGTGGATAATCGAGTTTTGCAATCCGCTTGACCAGAAGATCGGCGATATTGCGCTCTTTGAACAAGGGCAAAAGCAGTGAAACTTTCAGCGGGCGTTGAGACCTGCGTGACATCTTTTTTATTTCGAGTGCATAACCTGCATATAGCAAAAAAACGACTTTGAGCACTGTCTGCGCAAAAAGCGAGGCAAGAGCGAGAAGGGTAAGCGCGATAATCGTTGCTTTGGGGACAAATACCATCCCGAACACAAGCATGCTGAACAGTGCAACCATGACGTATGGTAGCCCGCCTTGTGTCCTGCAACTCATTTGCAAGGGGGGCATGGCTTCAGCGTCACAGCGGAGTTCGGCCCCATACGCCTGTGTTAAAATATCCATAATGACGGCACGTGGGGCGAGGCAGAACGTCGCAAAGAAGCCTTTATCTTCCAGCGCGCGGCTTAGCCTTTCGCGATGCTCAGGCGCGGCTGTTGCGATCACAAGGATATTGCCCGTCCGTTGCCAAGGCACCGACAGTGTTTCAAGCGCAAGCTCTTTGGGAAGGAGTTTCACAAAATCATCGTCGTGGGGCGGGGCAGAAAAATCAGCCAGTCCAAAGCCCAATTCTTGCGCTTGTGCACGCAAAAGAGCCAATTCTGGGACGTTCCCATTTGCCCTTAAAACATCTGCCAATTCACGTTTTGTGGTTTTATTTTCCAACCAGCCGCGCGCTAGGCTCTGTGGGGAAATGGCCCGCATCTTGACAAGCAGGGTCCCCAAACGCGGTTTGGGCACCGCAGTAAGGTCAGCTTGTCGGGGTTTTGGTACGGGCGTATTGGAAATTTCGGAGGTTGCTGAGACGGAAGCAAACCTATGGACTGTCTCCTTGCGCTGCGCGCTTGCCATAACACTGCCCCATCACAAACTCATAATTTGCGACACCAAAGGCGATTAGGGTTAAACAACAGTTAGTGGGGGCACATATTACGCTATAACGTTATCGATAGCGGTGCGAAAACGGTCGAACAGATACATCGAATCCTGTGGTCCTGGGCTGGCCTCTGGATGGTACTGTACGGAAAATATCGCGCGATCTTCAAGCTCAATACCGCAGTTTGATCCATCAAAAAGCGAGATATGGGATTCGCGGACCCCTTTCGGCAAAGTCTGGCTATCGACCGTAAAGCCATGGTTCATCGTGGTGATTTCCACCTTGCCTGTTTTGAGGTTTTTCACAGGGTGATTAGCACCATGGTGGCCATGGTTCATCTTTACGGTTTTGGCACCAAGGGCAATGGACAGCAGTTGGTGACCCAAGCAAATTCCAAAAATTGGCAATGGGGTGGTGTCGATAATCTGACGGATCGTGGGCACGGCATAGTCCCCCGTTGCCGCCGGATCCCCTGGGCCATTGGAAAGAAATACGCCCTTAGGGTCATGGTCTAAAATCTCGTCTGCAGTAGCTGTCGCGGGCAAAACAGTCACGTCACACCCGACACTTGCCAGACAGCGCAGAATGTTTTTCTTTGCCCCGTAATCGATCGCAACAACCTTTGGGCCGGGTTCGGAGCGTGCGCCATACCCCTTTGGCCAGGACCAACGTTGCTCATCCCAACGATAGCTTTGTGCGCATGTGACTTCGCGGGCAAGATCTTTGCCTTCCAACCCTTCAAACGCGCGGGCTTGGGCGACAAGCGCCGCAACATCAAAAGTGCCATCGGGGTTATGCGACAGGGCCGCGTGTGGCGCCCCTTGGTGGCGGATCACGCGGGTGAGGTGACGGGTATCAATCCCGCCAATTCCAATCCGGCCGTTTGCCACAAGCCAGTCATTTAAGGTGTGAACAGCGCGCCAATTCGAGGGCGCGGTGGGGTCCCACTTGACAATCATTCCTTCGGCAACAGGCTGAGCCGTCTCATTATCTTGGGGGGTTGTGCCGACATTGCCAATGTGCGGGAACGTGAATGTTACAACCTGGCCCGCATATGAGGGATCAGACATAATCTCCTGATAGCCCGTCATAGCGGTGTTGAAACAAAGCTCTGCAACCACAGTGCCGGTTGCGCCAAACCCGCGACCCCAAAAGTAGGTGCCGTCTGCAAGGGCCAGGCAAGCGGTTGGTGGGGTGTGCAACATCGGCGCCTCAAAACTGGAAGTTCGACAATCTTTTTTCTTCTATGGGGCGCATCCAGACCCGTCAACACCCGCAAGACGATCAGACCCTTGGATGGTTTCGCGTTTGATTTTAACACAAAACCTTCACGGAACTGAAAATTCACAGTCACAAAGCTGAGTCAACCTCTGGTAGGGAACCCCGAAACGGAGAACATTATGACCTCAAAATCACTCTTTTATGCGTCGGTCGCCACAGTGATTGCCTGCAGTGCAGCGGCGAAGGATATCACTTATATCGGATCGGTAGAGGCCATTGTGGGCCAAACCGCTGCTGATGCCGCCCGCGGCACCGTGTTTCTAGACAGCAATCGCAACAGCAAACTTGATGCAGGCGAGCCAGGTATTGAGGGCGTGCTGGTTTCAAACGGTCGTGAGGTGGCTGTCACCGGCGCAGATGGCACCTATGAGTTGCCAGTGTACGACGACATGAACCTCTTTATCTCAAAGCCTGCGGGCTATGCCGCGCCCGTGGATGAGATGATGGTGCCGCAATTCAATTATATCCATAAAGTCGCAGGTTCCCCAGACCTCCGCTTTGGGGGCATTGAGCCCACCGGCCCCATGCCAACGGCGGTGAATTTCCCGCTTGTTGAGG
Organism: uncultured Thalassobacter sp.; assembly: GCA_963922715.1. GTDB lineage: Bacteria > Pseudomonadota > Alphaproteobacteria > Rhodobacterales > Rhodobacteraceae > CAWUJT01. Next base: position 15,471 of record CAWUJT010000030.1, on the reverse strand, counting down.
ACAATAGTGATCGGGCAGAGTTCGAATGTCTGGTGTTTGGCGATGCACAGCCCTATTTCAACATGCAGGTCTCTTACGTGCGGGAAACCGCCGGGCGCATGCTTGCGGCGCGGGATAATTCCAACACTGAATGTTTGATTTTTGCCGGTGATGTGATGGGGGATGATCTGTCGCTCTATCCGCGGTTTAAAGAGATCATCGCCGTGGGTGATACACCCCAGTATTACGTGGGCGGAAACCATGACCTGGACTTCGATGCCGAAGACGATCAGCATTCCTTTGATACATTCCGCCGTGAATGGGGCCCAGAGTATTACTCTTTCGATGTTGGCAATGTGCATTTTGTGACGTTGGACAACGTCCGCTACCCGTGTAACGGTGTCGATGATCACCCTTTCTGTGATCCATCGGCGCGCTCCACCTACAACGGAGTTATTCATGATCGGCAACTTGCTTGGCTGGCGAACGATTTGGCCAATGTGCCTCAAGATAAGTTGATTGTTATCTCTGCGCACATCCCGTTCCAGACGTTCACAGACAATACAGCCGCAAAGCACCAAACCGATAACTTCGATGCTTTGGTTGACATCCTAGGGGACCGCCCAGTTTTGGGTCTGTCGGGCCATACGCATACAACCGAAAACATTCTCACCGGAGAGTATTATAACGGTTGGGAAAAAAACACAGGCGTTGGTCCAGCCCCGTTTCATCAGATTGTCACCGGGGCATTGTCCGGGTCCTGGTGGTCTGGGAGCTTAAACGATGATGGTGTGCCAGGCGCACCACAGCGTTTGGGCAGCCCGCGTGGGTATTATCAAATCAGCTTTTCCGGCTCTGAGTATCAAGAGACGTATCACTCCTTCACCCATAGCCCGGATGAGCAGTTCCATATCTCGTTTAACACACCGCGTTATCGGGATTGGGCCGAGACACTGGTGAATTGGGTCAATGGCTATGGCCGTGCCCGTGGGGATGTTTTGCCGCCTGTGTCGCGGAACGATCTGGGTGATGTGAACATGATCACCCGCCGCGATCTGCAAGGCACCACCCAGGCCGTGGTCAACGTTTGGAACGGCAGCCGCGACACCACCGTGATGCTCCAGATCAACGGCGGGGAGGCCTTTGCCGCAACACGCACCCAGGCCGGAGAGGGCGAAGCCAAATTGCGCTCAATCGCGGTATCTGATCCTTATGCGATTGTGCGGCAATTCTCTGACACCCGCCGGGCGATGCAATCGACCACAGGCAACAATGGTTATGAGATGTTCCAAGGCAGCCAATGGACTGGCAATGTAGGGCCACTGGACAGCTGGTTGTGGACAAACTCTTCCCAACACCTTTGGACCGTGGACCTGCCTGACACCCTTCCGGCGGGCATCCATAGCCTGACCGTCACAGTGACAGATCACCACGGTCGCAGCTTTTCTGACACCATCGCTTTTGAGATCGTTGAACAAATTCCTGATATGACCTGGCAGGAAAAATTCTGGCAGTAAGTCAACGGGTTCAGTAACGCGACGCATATAACGGGGCCGTTTGGCCCCGTTTTTTTCGAAAGACACGCCCATTTTCATCCTGTCATAACGTCGCAGCCAAAGTATTCTCCCCTCTGGTTCTTTTTCACAGAGTTCCGCATAAAGACGGTCAGAGAGGAGATGAAGCGCATGCAAAAACCTTTTGACGGCGCTATTAGCCGTTACTTCAATGAAACAGCCCCCGCTTGGGTCCAAGACGCCATTCGCTCTGGCGATAAGATTATTGGCGCGGATTTTCCGTACAAAGACCGCCTCTCCCGCAAGACGTATGAGACAGACATGGCCCTGTTGCAGATCGAACTTGTGAAAGCCCAAGCCTGGATCAAGGACACAGGCGCGCGGGTTGCTGTGGTGTTTGAAGGCCGTGATGCCTCTGGCAAAGGCGGCACAATCAAGCGGGTGCGCGAAAACTTGAACCCCCGTATCTCTCGTGTGATCGCCCTTGCAAAACCAACAGAGCGCGAGGCCAGCACATGGTATTTTCAGCGCTATATTCAACACCTGCCCACAGGCGGAGAGATGGTGCTGTTTGACCGAAGCTGGTACAACAGAGCGGTCGTGGAAAAGGTATTTGCGTTTTGCAGCGAGGCCGAGCGCACGCGCTTTTTCCAGCAACTGCCGGCTTTTGAAACCATGCTGGTGGAAGACGGCATTATCCTTGTTAAATTCTGGTTGAATGTTTCCCGGCCTGAGCAGCTGCGCCGGTTCCTGGCGCGCGAAGGCGATCCGCTGAAACAATGGAAATTAAGCTGGATTGATGTCGAGGGTCTTGAACGCTGGGATGCCTATTCCCAAGCTATTGAGGCATGTTTTGCCCACACACATTTGCCGCACGCCCCTTGGAACGTCATTCGTGCCGATGATAAGCGCCGCGCCCGGATCAATGTGATCCGCCGTCTTCTCTGGGCCATCCCCTATGCGGGGCGCGATCTTGCCGCGATAGGAGACATCGACGCTGAAATCTGTGCCGGTCCTGAAATTTGGAGCCCCGTCTGAGATGGCAAAACGTGGCTATCACCATGGCAATCTGCGCCAGGCGCTTGTGGAGGCGGCGCTTATTCTGATTGAGGAACGGGGGCCCATGGGCTTTACACTTTCAGAAGCCGCCAAGCGCGCCGGTGTCACCCCTGCGGCGGTCTATCGCCATTTCGAAGGCCGCACCGATCTGATTGTCGAATGCGCGTTGCAAGGCCACCGCATCTTTGGAGATATGATGGAGCACGCCTATCAGAACGGCGGCAACAGTGCTCTGCAACGATTTTCGGAAACCGGGCGCGCTTATCTGACATTTGCGCGCCAATGTCCTGGTCATTATATTGCAATGTTTGAATCAGGTGTGTCCCGCCATGCCACGCCAGAGCTTGAGAGGGCCGTGTCGCGGTCAGGTGCCGCGCTTGAGAAAGCCGCGCAGGAGCTCGCGGCGTTTATACCCCAGGAGAAACGTCCGCCTGCGGCGCTCTTTTCCTCTCATGTGTGGGCCATGAGCCACGGCATTGTTGAGCTTTTCTTGCGTAACTCAGCAGGTGCGGATGGGCCTGGCTCACCTGAAGAGCTTTTGGAAACAGGCATTGGCATTTATCTGCGTGGCTTGGGCCTTATTCCACCGGATCAATAACCTCGATTTTCAAACCCATGTAAAACCCATGTATTAGCGCCCCTGAAAATCAGCTTTGCGCTTTTCTAAAAAGGCCAAAACACCTTCTTTGAAGTCTCGGGTGCGTCCACATTCCCCTTGAAGTTGTGCTTCAAGCAGGAGTTGTCGATCCAAAGTATTTTCAAAGCTGGTGCGCAGGGCGGTTTTGAGATGCGCATAGGCCGCGGTCGGCCCCGCGGCAAGTTGGGTGGCCCGTCTTTTGCAATGGTCCTGGAAATCTTCATCCGGCACGGCCTCCCAAATCATCCCCCAGTCACTGGCCTGTTGGGCGGTGATCGGCTCTGCAAAAAGGGCGGCCCCCATCGCTTTGGCCATGCCAATCTGGCGTGGCAACCAATATGTGCCGCCCGCATCGGGAATCAAACCAATCCGAGTAAACGCTTGCAAGAATATCGCGGATTCGGCTGCGATCACTACATCTGCGGCAAGGGCCAGGTTCGCGCCTGCCCCGGCGGCCGCCCCATTGACAGCGGCGATCGTTGGAATTTGGCAGGTGTATATCGCCTTCAGCATCGGTTCATACTCATCACGCAGGGTGCGTTCGATGTTGAGGTTTGCGGCAGAGCCGCCATCGCCAAGGTCTTGTCCCGAACAAAAGGCGTCACCGGCCCCTGTGATCACCAAAACACGTGCTTGGGATTGTGCAGCTTTGACCGCATGGGTAAGTTCAATCCGCATTTGGGTGTTGAGCGCGTTCATCACCTCTGGACGGTTGAGCGTAATCACCGCAACGTCCTGATCCACATTCATGTCAATGCTACGGTAATCCATGGCTTGGCTCCCTGATTGGTTCCCGCTTTGCTAACGACCTCTGCCCAGGGAGAAAAGCCAAAAGTTATCTCATTCGTTTTTGAGGAGATTTGCCAGCCGTTTTTCTTCCTCCTCAGACAGCACATCCGCATCAGGCGCAGGGGTGGATTTCCGACCTCTGATATAGGCCAAAGCCGCCAAGAACCCAAAAACCGCCAAGGCAGGGGCTGTTCCCCACAGCAGCCAATTTACCCCACGTTTAGGGGGATCCATCAACACATAATCCCCATATCTGTCTTGAAAGAACGCCAAAACTTCGGCATCAGATTTGCCTTCGGTGATCAAGCTGCGGATGAGAACACGCGCATCAGAGGCCCAATCTGAATTGGACGAAGCGATGTTTTCGGATCGACACACCACACAGCGCAACTTGGCATCAAGGCTTTGGGCACGGGCCTCAAGTGCCGGATCCGGCAGCATTTCCCAAGGCTCCATAGCGGCCAAGAGCGGGTGTGCCCAAAGCGTACTCAGAAGCAAAATACAGAAAACCCTCATTCCGCAGGCACCGTCTTTGTTTGCCGCCGCGATGCGCCGGCCGCGACACGATACCGCCGATCAGACAGGGACAACACCCCGCCGAGCGCCATGATAATCGATCCCCCCCAGATCCAATTTGCAAACGGTTTGATGTGGATGGACACAGCCCAACCGCCATTTTCTTGCGGATCGCCGATCACAGCATAGACATCCCGCCAAAAACCGTTGTCGATGCCTGCTTCGCTTGTCGGCATACCCGCCACAGGATAGATACGTTTTTCAGGTGCCAGAATGCCGATATCTTGGCCGTTTTCATAGAGATGAAGGCGGGCTTGCGTGGCAATGTAATTTGGCCCCTCAACGCGACGGACATCTTCCAAAACGATTTCATAGTCTCCAATCTCCAAACGGCCGTCAATCTGCATGACCTGAAGGGTGTGCTGCTCCCAGGCCATGATGCCAGAAACGCCGATCATTAGGATACCAAGGCCCCCATGGGCAACGGATTTGCCCCAGTCGGCCCGCGGAAGGTGCCAGAGGCGTACCAGCCGCTTGCGCCATGTGTTGCTTTTGCCTGTGCGCTGGGCTAGATCGACCAGACTGCCGCTAATCAGCCAAACCCCAAGGGCCACACCAAGGGGACCCCCGGCAGAACGCCCAGTTTGGAGGGCCCATACCAGACCACCGATTGCCAGTGCCAGAAGCGCGGGGGCCCATAAGGCGCGGGCAGCCCGCTCCAGCACGGCACGTTTCCACGGCAGAATGGCCCCAATGGGCAAAATTGCCGCCAGTGCGACAGCAAAGGGTGTGAACACAACATTGAAAAAGGGTGGCCCCACAGACACTTTATCGCCGGTTAGGGCTTCTGCGATCAAAGGCCAAAGCGTGCCGATAAAAATCACAAAGCACGATACTGCAAGAACAACATTGTTCAGAACAAGGGCGCTTTCGCGGCTGGCGGTGCTAAAGACGCCTTTTTCCTCCAAGCGCCCTGCTCTGACAGCATAAAGCGTCAGCGCACCGCCCATGAAAACTGCGAGGATCGCCAGAATAAACGCACCGCGTTCGGGATCATTGGCAAAAGCATGGACCGATGTGATTATCCCGGATCGCACCAGGAATGTGCCAACCAGTGAAAACCCAAATGCCAGGATCGCCAAAAGGACTGTCCAATTCTTCAACGCCTCCCGTTTTTCCACGACAATGGCGGAATGCAGCAGCGCCGTTGCGATCAACCACGGCATGAGGGAGGCATTTTCAACCGGATCCCAAAACCAAAATCCACCCCAACCCAACTCATAATAAGCCCACCAAGAGCCAAGACCGATCCCGATGGTCAGAAACAGCCAAGCGGCGAGTGTCCACGGACGCACCCACCGGCCCCAAGCGGCATCGACCTTTCCTTCCAGAAGCGCCGCAACAGCAAAGGAAAAAGCCATCGAAAGACCGACATAGCCCAGGTAGAGAAAGGGCGGGTGAAACGCCAGCCCAGGGTCTTGGAGCAGGGGGTTGAGGTCCTCTCCATTCAACGGCGGTTGGGCAAGGCGCAGAAATGGATTGGAGGTAAACAGAATAAAGGCCAGAAACGCAGCCCCAATCGCGCCTTGTATCGCAAGCACGCGTGATCGCAAGCTCATGGGAAGTTTATCCCCGTAAAAGGCCGCAGCAGCGCCAAAAAGGGCCAGGATCAAAACCCAAAGCAGCAGGGATCCCTCATGATTGCCCCAGACGCCTGTGATTTTATACAGAAGCGGTTTGTCAGTGTGGGAATTGAGGACCACAAGCCGAAGCGAGAAATCAGACGCCACAAAGCCATAGGTGAGTGCGGCAAAAGAAACCGCGATAAACGCAAATTGCGCATAAGCGGCGGGCTCTGCCAGGATCATCCAATCGCGCCAGCCCTTGTGCGCCCCGATCAAAGGCACCAGCATTTGCATCAGGGCCAGGGCAAACGCAAAAATCAAGGCGAGATGTCCGAGTTCAATAATCATACCAATGATTATATTGCTTACGGATCATCTCGCCAAGGGCCAGAGGTGTGTCACCGTGGCGCGGTTTGCTGCCAAGCCTCTAGCGCTGGATTTGTATCTGTACGCTTTTGCACATGGACAGGCCCAGTCTCCGCGGCGCGCCAGCTTGAGATTCTGGCCTGTCTTGGCCCAGAAATGGGTGATGTTGGACTGCGAAAATAATGTAATTCACGCGCCCCGAAGTAAAAGCTGACGATAGCGCCCAACAGCCACCACAAAGGCTCTGGAACATGGGCCAGGCCTTGCATCCGGGCCGCAAAACTGACTGGGTCAACCATCGCATAAACAAAAAGCCCTAATGTCCCAAGGGCCAGCATCGGACGCGGTAAACGATTGAGCCCGTTGACAATTCTGTCAAATAGCCCGACTCTTTCGGCACCAAACTCAGCATTATGTTGAGTGTGGGCCGACTCAAGGGCATCAAAGCTGCGTTCCATTCGGCGTGTCTTGTTTTCCACGAAAATCTCTGTCAGATCAGTTGCGGCCTGGCCAAGGGTGTGTGTGGCCATAGAGGGCGGGAAAAAAGAGGGAAGGCGCTTCATGATAGTGTCCTTGTCTCTGACCAGGCCGCGACGCGGGCGGCATGTTCCGCCGCTGTGAGGTGATACTCGTCTGAGATGAACTCCTCGGCCCGTGTGATCCATCCGCCTTTGCCACCATCGCGGCGACGGGCATATTTTCGACTGGCTGGCCTACGATCAGCCAGCGCGTAATAATAGTTGCGCCGGGCGATCCCATAGGCATCGACAAATGCTGTGGCATTGACCTTCGCGGCGGCCGCTGCGGCGGCAGAGGTTTGTGGGCCGATGATCCCATCGACACCAATATCAAACCCCATATCCCTCAGCAGCTTTTGCAAAAGTGTCACCGCATGTGCACCCGCATTGACATACATATCGAAAACCGTCGCATGAAGCACCTCAGGCAAGGCTTTGATGCCGGGACGCCGGAAATAGTGTTCGATAAAAATGTCTATGGCTTGCTCTGGGGTGAGGGCGTGCACATCATCGATGTCAGTGATCCCATCTTGGGTCAGATCAAGCCCAAGACGCCGCATCGTGCCGATGGTGACACCGTACTTTGTGGCGCCGCCGGGATCGTCTGGATCATTCACAAAGCCACCCTCGCGGGCGACGATGGCTGTCGCAATATCATGAACAGATGTCATTGTGTCTGCAGTCCTTTCTGTCTTGGGGCGCGATACGTGATGAGTCGCGCGCAAGGCGGAAAAGAATGCTTGAGCGTATTAAAGAGATGTAAATTAAGTGTTCGGGTCGACGTAAACGCCCTGTTCTTTCAAGGCGTCGATGACCTCAGCGGGCATATAGCTTTCATCGTGGCGAGCAAGAATTTCTGTCGCTTCAAAGATACCGTTGACATAGCGGCCCGTGCCTACCATGCCTTCGTTCTCTCCAAAAAGATCGGGCAGAACGCCAGTGTAGCGGACGGCCACAGAGGCCCCGCCGTCGGTCACACGAAATTCAACCGTTTCCCCGGTTCCACGCACCAAGGTACCTGTTTCAACAAGCCCGCCGATGCGGAAAACTTCCTCTGGCGGGGGGGGGGTTTCGACCACTTGGCTGGGTGAGCGAAAGAAGTTAATGCCGTCGCGCATCGCGTATCCTATCAGGGCGGTTGACCCGACCAAGGCCACGGCAATCAGAACGAGTACTTGAATCCGGCGTTGTTTGCGTAACGAGCGCATCAGGCAGCCTCAAACATGATGTTTTGTTTAAGAAACTGTGTTGCGCGCGCAGAGACAACAGCCGGGTCCCCGGTCGTGACAAACCGTCCGGGTTGCGTGGCCCCTTTCATCTCGGGATGGCGGGTCAGATAATCGACAAGACTTTCAGCAACGATTTCGGCTTGTGAAAAAACCTTTACATCTGACCCAAGAGCCTCTTGGAAAATAGGCTCCAGAAGCGGGTAATGCGTACACCCTAACACGGCGGCTTGAGGATTTTTCATTTTTCTTTTCAGAGCATCGACATGGGATCGCACCAAGGCTTCAGCCAGGATCAGATCACCGTCCTCAATCGCATCGACCACACCGCCACAGGCTTGTGCCTCGACATCAACCCCAATCGCACGAAAGGCCAATTCGCGTTGAAAGGCCCGACTGGCGACTGCGGCGGGCGTGGCAAAAAGCGCCACTTGCTTGACGTTCACCTCTTTGGGGGGAGAATTGTCGCCCCATCTGCGCTCGGTCAGCGCCTCTATCAGAGGGACAAAGACCCCAAGTACGCGCTTGCCGTCCGGAACGCCCGCCTCTTGCATGCGCCGCAAAGCTGCGGCCGAGGCTGTGTTGCAGGCCAAGATCACCAGGTTAATCCCATCTGACCAGAGTTGGTGCACAGCCGCTTGGGTTAATTGATGCACATCGTCAGCGTCGCGCACACCATACGGGGCATGCGCGGAGTCTGCAAAATAGGAAAAACTCATCTCTGGCAATCGCCGACGCATGGCGTCCCACACAGTTAAACCGCCAAGCCCGCTATCGAAGACACCAATGGTCATGCGCGTCGGTTTCTCTCTTCAAATTCATAGCCGTAATCAAAGGACTTCAGCGGGGTTGGGGAAAGCTTATAGGTCTCCGCCCGTAAAAAATCCATCATCCCCCGTGGATCTTTCGCGTAGGTCTGGAGCTGATCGGGATTTATAGCATCACCGATGACCATGCGGACGGGTGTATCCACACGGGTGCGAAACTCATTAATCAAAAGGGCCATACGCAGCGTGTAGTGCAGATGACTGGCAAGCTGAAACAGCCTGGAATTTGCACCATCAAAATAGATGGGAACCACAGTCGCCCCTGATTTCACAATCATCTTAGCAGTAAAGCTGCGCCAACTGGGATCCATGGCACGTCCGAATGGTTTGTTCGCGGTTGAAACCGTACCACCTGGGAAAATCCCAATCGCACCGCCATTGCCAAGATAATCTAAGGCCCGCCTGCGTGTCTCGATATTCATTTGCGCTGCCTCTTTGGTCTCGTCGAAAGAGATCGGCAGAATGATACGGTTCAGGTCTTCTGCTTTGCGAAACACACGGTGGGCAAGGATGCGAAAATCACCACGGACGACAGAGAGAATATGCCCCAGAATCAATCCATCTAAAATGCCGTAGGGATGATTGGCGATCAAAACCAGCGGCCCATCGGATGGGATATTGTCGACAGAACCCCCGATGATATCAAGGCTCAGCCCATAACGCTCGACCATTACTTGCCAGAAGTCTCGGCCTCTGGCCACTTCTTGATCATACCCTTCGGCGCGTTTGATAAGCTTCAGCCGCCCTGTCACGTTTTCAACAGACCGTATTAAGGCACGACCTGGGCGGGTTTGCGCTGAATGACTGTAAGAAATTTCACGTGCGACCTCTTTGCGCGGATCCACGGCTTTGCTCTCCTTTAATAAGTTTTCTGAATATATGCTACGCAGAGATATATTTCCACAAGATATAATAATGCAGCAAAGCTTTTGAACTTTAAAATCATATATCGACCAACCTAGGGGGCAAAAGCCACCAATCCAGCCGGATCCCAAGCAACGCGTACGCGCGCACCACGTTCCAAAACGGGATGGCCTGGATGATTGCGCATGGAAACGGCAACGGCAGCTGGAGCGCCCTCTAAACGAACAAGATAAGTGGTTATATCGCCATAATAGGACCGATCTTCAATGTAGCCAATCGCAACACAGTCCTGTCTTGCATTTGGACGGTCAGGCAAAAGCGTCATGCTTTCTGGGCGGATGCCCACCGTAAAGGCTTTGCCTTGCCCCATTATTTGATCTTTGTTTAGCTGCGTAGTGCCCAGACCGGGAATATGGAGACCATCTGGGTTTTGCTCTGCGGGAAGGAAAGACATCACACCGATAAATTCCGCGACCGCGCGTGTTGCGGGACGCGTGTAGAGTGTTTGCGGTTGTGCCACTTGTACGATTTCACCTTCAAACATCACAGCGATACGATCGGACATAATCAGCGCTTCTTCTTGATCATGGGTGACAAGGATAAATGTAATCCCCACTTGGCGTTGCAGCCTGCGGAGTTCCTCTTGCATTTTTTCTCGCAACTTTTTGTCAAGGGCAGAGAGAGGCTCATCAAGCAAAAGTACCTTGGGTTTCAGGATCAAGGCCCGCGCTAGGGCCACCCGTTGCCGTTGCCCACCAGAGAGCGCATGGGCCGCACGATCACCAAAGCCATTCAGGCCGACCATGGCAAGGGCTTCATCAACTTTCCGCGCCCGTTCTTGGCGCGACAGGCTGGATTTGCGTAACCCGAAAGCGACATTCTGGGCCACACTCAAATGTGGAAAAATAGCGTAGGATTGAAACACCATATTGGTTGGGCGTCGATTGGCCGGAACGCCTACCATGTTTTGACCTGCCAGCATGACGGTGCCGCAAGACATGTTCTCAAATCCTGCAATGATGCGCAAAAGTGTTGTCTTTCCGCATCCCGAAGGACCGAGCAAAGAGAAAAACTCCCCCGATGCGATTTCAAGATTGATCCCGCGAAGCGCATGATAGGTGCCGTAGTGCTTGTGAACATCGGTGATCTGAACCAGGTTCATAAAAACCCTCCAGCGTCCTCAACACCGATGCGTTTCAGGCCGCGCCTGCGGCTCAGCTCCGCAAGCGTGAGAAGCAGAATGGAAACCGCCACAAGGATCGTTCCAAGGGCCATAATGATAGGCAGTTCTTTCGGAAACCGCAGCAAAGACCAAATGTAAACGGGCAATGTTGGTTCTGTGCCTGTCAGAAAGAAAGCGATGATGAATTCATCCAGTGAGATCGTGAAAGAGATCAGCAAAGCCGCGATAATACCTGGGGTAACCAATGGCAGTGTGACACGATAGAATGTGGACAATTTTGTTTCCCCAAGATCGATGGACGCTTCCTCCAAGCTGGGGTCAAGATTTTGAAAACTCGCACTGAGAATGGCTGTGGCAAAAGGCGTGCAGATCAAAGTATGCGCCGCAATGACCGTCCAAAGCGACAAAGACCACCCAAAAAGTTGCACCACAACCACCAAAAGTGCAACCGCCACGATAATCTCTGGCAATACCAGCGGGAGCATTATCAATCCCAACACTGCGGTTTTTCCGGGGAAGATATGCCGCGCCCCGGCGCGTGCCGCCGCCATACCAAGCAATGTTGATAGGGTTGCGGTATTCACCGCCACGATAAGGGAATTCCAAACAGCATCATGCAACGCCTCTTTTTCCGGCAAGGCTGCAAACCATTTGAATGTCAGCGCCTCAAGCGGAAATGCAATCACAGTGCTTTCATTGAGGGCAAATACCGGCAGAAGGAGGATTGGCGCATAAAGAAAGATCAGAAATGCAATCACATAAAGGCGCAGACTCATGATCTGCGGACTTTCGTCCAACGGCGTGTTAATCCAATCAATACAAGTGCGATAAGGGTGACGATGATCATCGCACAGACAGCCAAAGTGGCCCCCATCGGCGCATTGTTAAGGCGCAGAAATTGCGTTTGGATCATATTCGCGATCATTAATCCCCCTGGCCCTCCCACCAGCCGCGGTGTGACATAATCCCCCACGGTTGGGATGAACACAATCAGGGTTGCCGCCAAAACCCCTGGCATGGCCAGCGGTAGCGTGACGCGCAGAAATGTCATCGTGGCGGTTTCACCAAGATCACGTGCGGCCTCCAATAGACCGCGATCAATTTTTTCAAGCGCGACGAATATCGGCAAGATCGCAAAAGGCGCAAAAGCGTGCGACAGTGTGATAACGATAGCATTGGTATTATAAAGCAGAAACGTCAGAGGTTCATCAATCACGCCGATCCCCGTCAGGGCGGAATTAATAACCCCATTATAGCCGAGCATCACCTTCCACAGGAATATCCGCAACAAGTAGCTGGTCCAAAAGGGGATTGTGATCAGAAAAAGCCAAAGCGATTTGCGGGCAGGGGTCACATGGAAACTTACATAATAAGCGACTGGAAAGGCCAATATAACGGTTGCAAGCGTAACACTGCCTGCAACCCTCAGAGAGCGCAGCATCAGCTCTGTATAGAGTGGATCTTGCCAAGCTTCTCGATAGTTTGCGAGTGTGAAGCTGCGATCAATGCTGAGGTAATCCTGCGTCCAAAAACTCAGAACTAGGATTGCCAGCATTGGGCCTGTGAGCATCAAAATCGCATAAGCCAGCGGCGCGGAAATTAAGATCAGACCGTCTTTGCTGTTGTGGTCCACCGGTATCCTCCTCAGATCATGATGTCCGCTCAGCACACCGGCGTTCAATCGCCTCCCAGACCAGACCAGCCCCATTGGTTCCATCAAATCTCTCTAGTTCCTGAAGCCCTGTGGGAGAGGTGATATTGATTTCTGTCAGGTAATCCCCGATCACATCAATACCGACAAAAATTTGCCCGTGGTCCCTTAGGCGTGGGCCAATCGTGGCGCAAATCTCATGGTCGCGGGCGGTAAGGCCAATCGGTTCTGCCCGCCCCCCTACATGCATGTTGGAGCGTGTTTCGCCTGGTGCCGGGACTCGGTTGATGGCGCCAATCGGCGCGCCATCAACCAAAATGATCCGTTTATCGCCAACGCTGACAGCAGGCAGAAATTTCTGCATAATCAAGGGTTCTCGGTTCACACTCATAAACATTTCATGCAGTGAGTTAAGATTGCTGTCCCCCTTTCGTAACAAGAACACACCCGCACCACCATTACCATAAAGCGGCTTCAAGATCACATCGCCGTGGGTGGCACGAAACGTGTGCAGCGCGTCCAAATCGCGTGCAATCATCGTGGGTGGAATAAGCTGCGGAAAATCCAGGATCATGAGCTTTTCCGGCCAGTTTCGCACCCACTTTGGATCGTTCATCACCAGAACATCTGGGGCAAGCCGCTCCAGCAGATGGGTGGTGGTGATGTATCCCATGTCAAAGGGTGGGTCTTGACGCAGCCAGATAACGTCAAACTTGTGCAGATCGCACCGCTCTTGGCGCAAAATGTCGACATGCGTGCCTTGTGTCCGAGACAGCTTCACCCAATCGCCGACAGCAAAAAGCGTTCCGGTATCGAATGTCAGCGCATGTGGATGATATATAAATACCTCATGACCACGATCCTGGGCCTCCATTGCCAAGCGAAAGGAACTGTCCGCATGGATATCGACATCCACGATAGGATCCATTTGAAATCCGACACGCATTTCCGTCCTCCATTTCTGCCAATAGGTTGAAGAAAACATTCCGAAAGTGCAATCGCCCTTTTCTGGTTCGTCCACGTACGCTATCTGCTATTGGAAAAGAGAGAAGGAATATACCCAAATGACGCCAACATTGGAAGCTGTCATTGAAAAGGCCTGGGAAAATCGGGCTGATATCACACCGGCCACGCAGGGGGAAATACGTGACGCTATAGAAGAGACGCTGAACGCCCTTGACAGTGGACAGCTGCGGGTTGCTGAACGTCACGAAGATGGCTGCTGGCACGTGAACCAATGGATCAAGAAAGCGGTGCTTTTGGGGTTTCGTTTGCAAGACATGGAACTGCAACTAGGGTCAGCACAAGGTGGGGCCTGGTGGGACAAGGTTGATAGCAAGTGGGCCAACTGGGGAGAGAGCCATTGGCGGGCAGCAGGTTTTCGCGCTGTGCCAAACTGTGTGGTCCGTAAATCGGCCTATATCGCACCCGGTGTTGTGCTGATGCCCTCTTTTGTCAATCTTGGCGCTTATGTGGACAGTGGCACAATGATTGATACCTGGGCCACTGTTGGCTCTTGTGCGCAGATTGGCAAAAATGTGCATCTCTCTGGCGGTGTTGGCATTGGTGGCGTGCTTGAGCCCATGCAAGCAGCGCCCACCATTATCGAGGACAATTGCTTTATCGGTGCACGCTCAGAGGTTGTAGAAGGTGTTATCGTGCGTGAGGGGGCTGTGCTGGGCATGGGCGTGTTTATCGGCCAGTCGACAAAAATCGTTGACCGCGAAACAGGTAATATAAGCTACGGCGAAGTCCCGCCCTATTCGGTGGTCGTCGCAGGATCTTTGCCGTCAAAAAACGATATCCATCTGTATTGCGCTGTCATCGTCAAACGTGTTGATGAGAAAACGCGTGCTAAAACAGCAATCAATGATCTTCTGAGGGATTGATCTGTATTCATACCATATTACCAATAAATCATGACATCCCAGCCCATAATCAAGGATACAAACAAGAGTGCGATTATCTTATTCAATGACCAATTTGAAGTATATCTGCATCCTATTTCTTGCAGCCTGCACAAATGCGCCAGACCCGCAGCAGCAAGGGTCACCCGATATGGGACAATTCCAACTTTATCACAATGTCGTGGTGGCAGATAATGCAAAGGCAATCCCGCCAACACGCAAGCTTGATGATCCTGAAGCGCAATGGGAAAGTATCTTAAAAGAAGAGATTGCTTTGCGGTTTGGAGATTATGATGGTGGGCGCAATTATCACATTGCCTTGAACGTCGATGGGTATGCCTTAGCACCTCCTGGCATTCCGATTGTGGTCTCGCCAAAGTCCATTCTGATCGTCTCGGCAAATGTGTGGGACGATCAGTTACGCAAGAAGCTGCACGACGAACCGAAGCAAATCACTGTTTTTGAAGGGGGTGCATCGGCTGTTTTAGGGTCGGGTTTGACACAAAGCGCCGAAGAGCAAATGCGCACCTTATCGCGGAACATGGCTTACGAAGTACAAAAATGGATGCTGGAAAATCCACACTGGTTTGATCCCTAGGCAAGCGGTCGTATTTTCTTACGTGATTAACTCAATATCAAACCCGATAAACGTCTCTGCCCCTTGTTTTTTACGGGAATCATGACTATTTCGCACGATGAAGTAATGATCTTCCACCATCCCAAAATCATATGCTTAGAATTAGGTGGTCGAGACCAAAGGAGGCCTTTATTATGGCGAAGGAAAAGTTTGAACGCAACAAGCCGCATGTG
>CAWUJT010000029.1:0-21189 GCA_963922715.1 uncultured Thalassobacter sp. | reverse complement strand
AAAGGAGGCCTTTATTATGGCGAAGGAAAAGTTTGAACGCAACAAGCCGCATGTGAACATCGGCACGATTGGTCATGTTGACCACGGCAAGACGACGTTGACGGCGGCGATCACCAAGTATTTCGGCGATTTCAAGGCCTATGACCAGATCGACGGCGCGCCGGAGGAGAAGGCCCGCGGGATCACCATCTCCACCGCCCATGTCGAGTATGAGACCGACGCCCGCCACTACGCCCACGTTGACTGTCCTGGCCATGCTGACTACGTCAAGAACATGATCACCGGTGCGGCCCAGATGGACGGTGCGATCCTTGTGGTCAACGCCGCCGACGGTCCCATGCCGCAAACGCGTGAGCACATTCTGTTGGCCCGCCAGGTGGGGGTGCCTGCGCTGGTGGTGTTCATGAACAAGGTGGACCAGGTGGATGACGAGGAACTGCTTGAGCTGGTCGAGATGGAAATCCGGGAGCTCTTGTCGTCTTACGAATTCCCTGGTGACGACATTCCCATCGTGGCAGGCTCGGCACTCGCGGCGATGGAAGGCAACAGCCCTGAGATCGGCGAGGAAAAGATCAAGGAACTCTTGGCCGCGGTGGATGACTACATCCCCACGCCCGAGCGCGCCATCGATCAGCCGTTCCTGATGCCGATTGAGGATGTGTTCTCGATCTCTGGGCGCGGCACCGTGGTCACCGGCCGCGTCGAGCGCGGCGTGATCAATGTCGGCGACGAGATTGAGATCGTGGGCATCCGGGAAACCTCAAAAACCACCTGCACCGGGGTGGAGATGTTCCGCAAACTGCTTGACCGTGGCGAGGCCGGCGACAACATCGGCGCACTCTTGCGC
The DNA here is from genome assembly GCA_963922715.1 of uncultured Thalassobacter sp. Taxonomy (GTDB): domain Bacteria; phylum Pseudomonadota; class Alphaproteobacteria; order Rhodobacterales; family Rhodobacteraceae; genus CAWUJT01. The sequence goes on along the minus strand of CAWUJT010000029.1, from coordinate 20,342 downwards.
GGTGTCGATCGTGAAGGCGTGGAGCGCGGGCAAGTCCTGGCCAAACCCGGCTCTGTGACGCCACACACCAAATTCGAGGCCGAGGCCTATATCCTCACCAAAGAAGAGGGCGGACGCCACACCCCGTTCTTCGCCAACTACCGGCCACAGTTCTACTTCCGAACCACCGACGTGACCGGAACCGTGCAACTGGCCGAAGGTACAGAAATGGTGATGCCCGGCGATAACGTGTCCTTCACGGTGGAGCTGATCGCACCGATCGCCATGGAAGACGGCCTGCGCTTCGCCATCCGCGAAGGCGGCCGTACCGTGGGCGCCGGCGTCGTCGCCAAAATCGTCGAATAAAACACAAACACCACAAAAAACAAAGGCCCTAAACAAAGGGCCTTTGACTGTTGAAAAAGCGACTTGCTTTTTGGTGTGGTTTTTTCTAATGGGCTACAAATCGGATATTTGCTATCGTGTAAATCCGTCTGTACGATGAGGGCTTTGGGTTCGCCTCTGTTCTCCTCTCTACAGGAAAACTAAAAGAAAGGCGTCTTTCAGTATGAAGAGCCAAAATATTCGCATAAGATTGAAGGCGTTCGATTACCGCGTGCTGGACGAAAGCACCAAGGAAATCGTATCGACGGCCAAACGGACAGGGGCAGGTGTGCGCGGCCCAATCCCGATGCCTAACAAGATCGAAAAGTTCACAGTTCTGCGCGGACCGCACATCGACAAGAAATCCCGCGATCAATGGGAAATCCGAACCCACAAGCGCATGCTCGATATTGTGGACCCAACCCCACAAACGGTGGATGCGCTGATGAAGCTCGATCTGGCGGCAGGTGTTGCTGTGGACATCCAAGTGATGGGAGGCCGGTGAGATGCGCACCGGAGTTCTTGCAAAGAAAGTTGGGATGACCCGTCTTTTCCTGGAAGATGGACGTCAGGTTCCTGTCACAGTTCTGCATCTCGACAATGTTCAGGTCACAGGCCAGCGCACTGAAGACCAACATGGATACACCGCCGTGCAAATGGGGGCAGGGGTCGCGAAGGTCAGCCGCACCTCCAAATCCTTGCGCGGCATCTATGCCAAAGCGGGGATTGAGCCCAAGCGCAAATTGGTTGAGTTTCGGGTTGCGCCTGAAAATATGATTGATGTCGGCGCAGAGATTTCGGCCGAGCATTTCTTATCCGGCCAAAAGGTTGATGTGACCGGAACGTCGATCGGGAAAGGCTTCGCAGGTGCGATGAAGCGCCATAACTTTGGGGGGTTGCGCGCCTCTCACGGTGTGTCGATCAGCCACCGCAGCCATGGCTCCACTGGTCAGTGCCAAGACCCAGGACGGGTGTTTAAGGGCAAGAAGATGGCCGGACACATGGGGGCGGCCCAGGTAACGACCCAAAATCTTGAAGTGGTGCGCGTGGACAGTGCCCGCGACTTGATCATGATCAAAGGTGCTGTGCCTGGCTCCAAAGGGGGATGGGTGACAATCAAAGATGCTGTGAAGAAGAAGGCCCCGGACGGGTTGCCGCTGCCAGCGGCGCTCAAGCAGGCCGAAGGTGCGGAAGGCACGACGCCACAGGAGGGTGTGACCGATGAAACTTGATGTCATCAATCTTGACGGCGATGCGATCGGCTCTGTCGATTTGACGGAAAATGTGTTCGGCTTAGAGCCGCGCGCCGATATTTTGCACCGTGTGGTGCGTTGGCAACGCGCGCGGATGCAGGCTGGCACGCACAAGGTCAAAACCCGCTCTGAGACCAGCTATTCGACAAAAAAGATCGTCCGGCAAAAAGGCTCGGGCGGGGCGCGTCACGGGGATCGCAACGCGCCGATCTTTCGTAAAGGCGGGGTCTACAAAGGCCCAACCCCACGCAGCCATGCCCATGATCTGACGAAAAAATTTCGTAAGCTCGGGCTCCGCCATGCACTGTCGGCCAAGGCCAAAGCAGGCCAGATCGTTGTGATTGATGCCGCCGAGGCTGAGGGGAAAACAGCCCTGCTGGCCAAACAAGTGGATAAGCTCGGGTGGAAACGCTCGCTGATTATTGACGGCCCTGAGATCAGCGAAGGATTTGTGAAAGCAGCGGCAAATATCAAGGATCTTGATATCCTGCCCAGCCAAGGCGCGAATGTTTATGATATCCTACGCCGGGACACGCTCGTTTTGACAAAATCCGGTGTTGACGCTTTGGAGGCGCGCTTAAAATGACGACAGAAGCCAAACATTACGATATCATTCGCAAACCGATTATCACAGAAAAGGCCACAATGGCGTCTGAACATGGTGCGGTTGTTTTTGAAGTGGCGATTGACGCCAATAAACCACAGATCAAAGAGGCTGTTGAAAACCTCTTCGATGTCAAAGTCAAAGCCGTGAATACAGTTATCACCAAAGGAAAGGTGAAACGGTTCCGTGGCAGGCTTGGCACGCGCAAAGACGTGAAAAAAGCCTATGTGACCTTGGAAGAGGGACAAACGATCGACGTCTACACCGGCCATTGATTGAGCCTTGGCCTGTCGAAGACAGGCGCATCGTCAAAGTTAAAGATAATACCTCACAGAAGTGAGGCCGTTACATCTGTATTTTCTGCGCGAGATTTTTGACTGCTTCGGCGCGGCGTGCGATCTCATCCCATGCTTTGTCAACTTGGAGGTCAGGGGGCGCGATCCATGACCCGCCTACACAGATCACATTCTCAAGGGCCAAGTAGTCGGGCGCCGTTTGCGGTGTTATACCGCCTGTGGGGCAGAAAGAGACTTGCGGGATCGGCGCGCCAATGGCTTTGAGAGTTTCTACACCCCCAGCGGCCTCTGCTGGGAAGAATTTTTGCGTGTCATAGCCCTGTTCAAGAAGCGCCATAACCTCAGAGGCGGTTGCAGCACCGGGAAGAAGCGGTAAGTCTGCGCTTTTAGATGCGGTAATCAGAGCCGGCGTTGCCCCCGGAGACACAGCAAAGCGCGCGCCAGCCTGTTTTGCCGCGCTGAGTTGTGTAGGTGTTAGCACGGTGCCTGCGCCCACAATCACCCCGTGGACGTGTGCCATAGCCTCTATGCACTCCAAAGCCACTTGCGTGCGCAAGGTGACCTCTAAAACAGGTAATCCCGCGGCAACCAATGCCCGCGCTAGGGGCTGGGCGTCTGCCGTATCTTCAAGTTGTAAGACAGGGATCACAGAAACGCCTTTGAACAGGGCTTTTATCTGAGTGGAATGGGAACCAGTAGACATGAAAAACCTTTAGATCACAACACCAGCGCCGCTGTCGGCAGGTCCAACAGAGTGGCGGAAGAGCTCAAAGAGTTCCCGCCCAATCCCTGTGGTATTATTGCTCAGTTCGGGTTTCACAACCGCGCGTTTCGCAACATCGGGGGTGAGCACCTCTAAGCTGCCAGATGTGGCATCCACACGTAGAAGATCCCCATCTTGGAGCTTGGCAATCAACCCGCCGTCTTGCGCCTCTGGGGTGACATGGATGGCGGCGGGCACTTTGCCACTGGCCCCTGACATCCGCCCATCGGTCACCAAAGCCACACGGTGTCCGCGGTCTAACAGCACAGAAAGTACAGGGGTCAAGCCGTGCAGCTCTGGCATGCCATTGGCTTTGGGGCCTTGGTAACGCAGGACGATCACAACATCGCCGTCAAGTGCGCCGGCTTTGAACGCTGCTTTGACCGCGTCCTGGCTTGCAAACACACGTACAGATGCTTCAACAATGTGTAGGTCCGGCGCGACGGCGGATACCTTCATCACAGCGCGCCCAATGTTGCCTTGAAGCAATTTCAGACCTCCTGTGCTTTGGAAAGGAACATTTACAGAGCGCAAAATCCTTTCATTATGAGACGCTTTAGAGGCCGGACAGTACGCTATGAGCTCCTCGCGTAAAATGGGGTCGGCCGCATAAAGGTGTAGCCCTTCACCTGCAACGGTGTTGACATCATGGTGAAGAAGCCCTGCTTCTAACAGCTCTCTGATCATAAAACTCAGCCCACCGGCCGCATGGAAATGGTTCACATCCGCAAGCCCATTGGGATAAACGCGCGCCATCAGGGGCACGGCCTCTGAAATCTCTGCAAAATCTTCAAGTGTCAGCTGCACCCCTGCTGCGCGGGCCATGGCCACAAGGTGCAGCACAAGATTTGTCGACCCGCCGGTGGCCATCAAACCAACTATGCCATTCACAAAAGCCTTTTCATCCAGAATATCGCAGATGGGACAGTAATCCCGCCCTAACGCTGTGATTTGGCTGGCGCGTTCTGTGGCGCGTTGTGTCAAAGCTTCCCGCAACGGCGTGTTTGGGTTGACAAAACTCGCCCCTGGAAGATGCAAACCCATAAACTCCATCAGCATTTGGTTCGAATTCGCTGTTCCATAGAAGGTGCAGGTCCCAGGCCCATGATAAGAGGCCATTTCCGCCGCCATCAGTTCACCGCGACCGATCTCACCCGCGGCAAACCGTTGCCGAACTTCGGCTTTCTTGTCGTTTGGCAACCCGCTTGTCATCGGCCCAGCCGGGACAAATAAACCAGGCAGATAGCCGAATGTTGCGGCCGCAATCACCAGCCCTGGTACGATTTTATCGCACACGCCTAAGTAAAGCGCGGCATCAAACGTGTTGTGGGACAGGGCGACGGCAGCAGAAAGCGCAATCACATCCCTTGAAAACAGCGAAAGCTCCATTCCCGTTTGGCCTTGGGTGACGCCATCGCACATGGCCGGCACGCCACCTGCAACTTGTGCCGTTGCCCCAACAGCACGCGCTGCGGCCTTGATGCGGTCAGGATAGTCGTGGAACGGCTGATGGGCGGACAGCATATCGTTATAGGCGGTCACGATGCCTATGTTCGGGCTTCGGGCCTGCACAAGACTTTGCTTGTCTTCCCCCATGGCCGCATAGGCATGGGCTTGGTTGCCACAGGTCAGATGTGCCCGACGCGGCCCATCATCAGCAGCCCGGCGCATACGGTCAAGATAAGTTTTGCGCGTACCTTTGGAGCGTTCGATGATGCGATCGGTGATGCGTGAAATCTGTGTATCGAGTGTCATGCTGCAATATCTAAACGGATGGTGTTATCATGGCGAGGTCTCTGGCGCGTAGAGTTCGACCTCATGCCCCTCTCTGACAGCTGTGAAAAAGCACGTGCGCCGGTTTGTGTGGCACGCGGGGCCGGTTTGATGGACCAAAAGCAAAAGGCAATCCTGATCGCAATCCACACGCATCTCCACAAGTGTTTGGTAATGTCCTGATGTCTCCCCTTTGATCCAAAAGGCCTGCCGTGACCGCGACCAATAGGTGACACGCCTGGTCTGCAGGGTTTGTGCGATGGATGCGGCGTTCATCCAGGCCATCATCAACACTTCCCCGGTATCGGCCTCTTGCGTGATGGCGGGGATCAAGCCTTGGGCATTAAAATTGAGCTGTTCAGGATCAAATTGCATGCGCAGTCTCTTTGCTTTTGCATCATGTGTGCTTAACTTACCCCAAGGAAAGCGAGGATGCTATGAGTGCTGAGAAAGAAATGATTAAACTCTATTCCGGCCGAATTTTAGCCCTTGCGGCGGATATTCCATATTTAGGGTCCCTTTCGGCGCCTCAGGCCACCGTGAAAAAGCGGTCACCGTTATGTGGGTCGACAGTCACGGCAGATATTATCCTGAAAGAAGGCCGGATTGCCGACTTCGCGCAAGATGTGAAGGCCTGTGCACTTGGTCAGGCGTCCGCAGCGATTTTGGGGCGCGAAGTGATTGGGCTTGATCGGCCAACCTTATCAAAGGGGCGGGATGAATTATACGCCATGCTGAAGGCAGATGGCCCATCTCCGAGCGCCCCGTTTCAAGAACTTGAGGTGTTGTTGCCCGCGCGCGATTATAAAAACCGTCACGCTTCTATTCTTCTGCCCTTTGATGCTGTGTTGGCCGCTGTGGATAGCCTGCAAGAGACCACAACAGATTAGTCTTGTCTGTGATCTGCTTATTCGGATGTGGTATCAGATGTTCCATGCGTGTGGCGTCGGCCACGGCGCACGGGCTTAGGGGGTTTTTGTAAGCCAGCACTTAACACTTTGTGCATCGGATGATCTGTTGGCTTGTCTTTGTGGCGTGAGAGTAAACGCGCAATGACCTCTTCAAAAGACAGCTCTGACTCTATGGACAGCGCCCAGTCGAGAAAGATTGATCGGCACTCTGCCTCAGTGATGTTGTCAATACTGAAGCTGTCGCGGATGAGGCCTTTGGGATCGAAAGGGTCTTTTGCCATGAAAGTGTCTTTTCAATTCTACGCCACCGCCCTTAGCGTTCTGGGATCAACCCACGGGGCGAAAATCTTAAAACAACAAGCAAAATAATGCCCATGGTCATTAACCGCATATGCGCCGCAGAGGCCAGCAAATGATCTTTGAGCCAGGACCCATCTGCCAGGCCCGCTGTCAGCACGCTCATCAGCCAAAGGCCCAAAGGCTCGACCTGAATCCATAGCCACCAGATTAAAAACCCGCCCAACACAGCCCCCCAGTTGTTGCCAGAGCCGCCCACGATCACCATCACCCAGATCAGAAAGGTGAAGCGCAAAGGCTGATAAGAGCTTGGGGTGAGCAACCCGTCAAGGGACGTCATCATTGCCCCTGCCATGCCACAAACAGCAGAGCCGAGGATGAAAATTTGCAAATGCCGGCGGGTGACATCTTTGCCCATCGCGGCAGCGGCGGTTTCATTGTCCCGAATGGCCCGCATCATTCGCCCCCAGGGAGAGTGCAATGCCATCTGGCTGAGCCAGATCAACCCCAGCAAAACCACGGTAAACAGTCCCGCATAGGTGAGTTTCACAGCTAGGGTAGAGGCCGTCACAGGGTCAAGCCCAAAGCTGGCGGCATGCCCAACAAAGGCTTCGGAATTTTGCAGATCGATCTCATAGGGGGCAGGGCGGGGAATGCCGTTGACATTCTTTACACCGCGGCTGAGCCATTCTTCATTTTTGATCAGCGCGATGATGATCTCGGCAATGCCCAGGGTTGCGATGGCCAAATAATCTGATCGTAAGCCAAGTGCTGTTTTCCCGATGATCCAAGCCGCCCCTGCGGCAATCAGCCCGCCTACGGGCCAAGCGATGATCACAGGTAGGCCAAGCCCGCCCAGATATCCGGTGCCCGCAGGGTTGACGGCTTCAATCGCTGCCGCCGCCGGATCAAACACCCAGCGGTAGATCAGAAATCCACCCACCAAAACCGCAAAGACCGCCCAGCCGCGCCAGGCTTTGGGGGTGCGGGCCCAGGTTTGGATGGCGGCCACAATCGTGGCAACCCCGATGAGCAATGCAAACAGGATACGCAGCCCGCCTGCGTCCCAAGCCTCTGTCGTGGGGGGCATCGAAACCAGCACCGTGGCCAATCCGCCCAAGGCCACAAACCCCATGATGCCGACATTAAACAGCCCAGCATAGCCCCATTGCATGTTCACCCCCAGCGCCATGATCGCACTCACCAAGGCCATGTTGAGAATAGACAGCGATGAATTCCAAGAACTGGTCACCCCGGTCAGAATAAACAGCAAAGCGACAGCGGCAAACAACAGGGTGTCTTTTTTCGTAAGGTCCTGGATCATACCGCTTTCCCCCGGAACAGGCCCGTGGGCCGGAACAAAAGCACAATCAGCAAAATCACAAAGCTGACCGCGAATTTATATTGGGTTGACAAAAGTTGGACCAAGCCATCGGGCTCCAGCATCTCAGGCAGCAGATAGCCCAGGACTTTTTTCAACGGATAGGTGATGGTGACCTCCGCATAGGCAATGATAAACCCACCGGCAATCGCGCCCAAAGGATTGCCCAGCCCACCCACAATGGCAGCGGCAAAAATCGGCAACAGCAGTTGAAAATAGGTGAATGGCTTAAAACTTTTGTCGAGCCCATAAAGAACGCCCGCAATCGTGGCCAAGGCCGCCACGATCAACCAAGTATACAGCACCACCCGTTCGGGATTGATGCCGGACAAAAGTGCGAGGTCTTCATTGTCAGAATAAGCGCGCATGCTTTTGCCGGTGCGGGTGCGGTTGAGAAACCAAAACAGCGCCAGCACCACGATCACGGCCACGATGACTGTGATGGCTTGGGTGCTGCGCAAGGCCAAGCCTTCGGCCAGGCCGGTGGCTTGCTTGAACTCTCGTGCTGTGAAGATGAACCGCTCCCCATCGGCAAAGCGTTGCTCGTCTGGGCCGATCACAAACCGCACCAGCCCGTTGATCACAAACATCACCCCCAGCGAGGCGATCACGAAGATCACCGGCTTGGCTTTTTGTGTGCGGTAAAATCGGTAAACGGCACGGTCGCTGGCCAAAACCAGCAACAGCGTGACCCCAATCCCAAACGGCAGGGCCAGAAGTGCTGTGGGCAAGGGGCCGAAACCAATGCCCCGGGCTTGTAACCCCCACGTGAAAATAATCGTGACCGCAGTCCCAAAGGCCATGGTGTCGCCATGGGCGAAATTGGAAAACCGTAAGATACCATAGATCAGCGTCACCCCAAGTGCGCCAAGGGCCAGTTGCGCGCCATAGGCCGTGGCGGGGACGATCACGAAGTTTGCAAGAACCACCAGGGCGTTTAAGACGTCCATCACAGCTCCCCTTCGCAGGTGCCCAGATAGGTGGCGGTGCCAGGTTCGGGCAGATGCAGCGTTAGCCGGGCATCGGGGCCAGAGCGTGTGAACAGAAAGGCCGTAATATTTTCCCGTGCAAAGGCGGAAAGTATATCGTCTGTTGTGCGAAACTCTATCACCTCTAAGGGGGCGATCTCTGTCGCAAGGGCGAGTTCCTCCCCATCCATAATCGCTGAGAGGGTAAAGGCCCCGCGCTGGCATTGCTCGGCTTCAAAGCATTCGGTCTCAAACGTGCAGTTGAGTTCAGCACCTGCGGGGGAGGCCAACATCACACAGCTTAGAATTATACGCCACATCTCATTACCCTCCCAAAAAGGATTTGCGGACTTCGGGGTTGGCCAAAAGTTCTTGCCCGGTTCCCGTATAGGCATTGCGCCCCTGCACCAAGACATAGCCCTTGTCAGCAATGTCCAAGGCTTGCCGCGCATTTTGTTCCACCATCAGGATGGAAATGCCAGTGCGCGCCACCTCTATGATCCGATCAAACAGCTCATCCATGACGATGGGGCTGACACCGGCGGTCGGCTCATCCAACATCAAGAGCTTGGGTTGTGTCATCAACGCGCGCCCCACAGCCACCTGTTGGCGTTGCCCGCCCGAGAGTTCACCTGCCGCTTGTGCGCGCTTGTCCTTCAAGATCGGGAACAGGTCATAGACTTGATGCAAAGTGCCAGAGATATCATCGCGGCGCAAAAACGCCCCCATCTCGAGGTTTTCCTCAACGCTCAGAGAGGGAAAGATATTTTGCGTTTGCGGCACAAAGGCCATGCCCTTGGCCACACGATCCTGGGGGGAGAGTTTGGTGATATCCTCCCCCTCCAGCCGGACAGCGCCTTCCCGCACATCAAGCATCCCAAACACAGCTTTCATCGCGGTGGATTTGCCCGCGCCGTTGGGGCCTACGATAACAGTGATCTCCCCCGTCTCTGCGGCAATGGTGCAGCTATGCAAAATGTTCGGGCCACTGCCATAGCCGCCTGACATTGCCTCCCCAATTAAGAACGGATCACCCATCTTGCCCCCAATGCGCATATTTCTAAAAGGATCTACGGTTGTGATCTGTCAAAGCTGTTATCCTGCTTTTACTTTATTCTTCAAGCCAACGCCCAAATAAGCCTCGATCACAGCGTCATTGGCTTTGATCTCGGCCAGTGATCCCTCGGCCAAAACCTTCCCTTCGGCCATGACGATGACGGGATCACAAATCTTTCCGATAAAATCCATGTCATGTTCAATCACCACGAATGTGTAGCCACGTTCTTTGTTCAGGCGTAGGATCGCGTCGGCGATTGTGTTCAAAAGCGTTCTGTTCACACCGGCGCCCACTTCGTCCAGAAACACAATCTTTGCCTCCACCATCATGGTGCGCCCAAGCTCCAACAGCTTTTTCTGGCCACCGGAAAGATTGGCCGCGCGTTCGTCGGCCAGATGGGAAATGGTCAGAAACTCAAGCACCTCGTCGGCTTTTTGGGCCAATGCCCGTTCATCTGCCGCAATTTGACGGCGGTGAAACCAGGTGTTCCAAAGCGTCTCGCCCCGCTGTGCCCCAGGCACCATCATCAGATTTTCCCGCACCGTCATCGAGCTGAATTCATGGGCAATTTGAAAGGTCCGCAGCAGGCCTTTGTGAAACAATACATGCGGCGGCAAGCCAGTGATATCTTCCGCCGCCATCGTGACAGTGCCCGATGTGGGTTTAAGTTCACCTGCTATAACATTGAAAAGTGTTGTTTTTCCAGCACCATTTGGCCCGATCAGGCCAGTGATCGATCTGTCCTCAACCCGTAGCGATGCGCCATCAACGGCATGAAAACCGCCAAAGTGCTTATGCAGGTTCGACACCTCGATCATTGCAGCCTCTTGGTATGGAAAGACCCCCGGCAAAAGCCGGAGGTCGAAGCGTTTGTAAACGCGGGATTAACGGAATTGAATGGTTTTTTCCATGCCGCCTTCAAATCCGATTTCACGGTAGTTGCCGGCAGCCTCACCTGGGCCGATCAACTCCACCCCAGTGGCACCCACAAGATCAATGTCACCACCTGCGGCCAAGATTTCCAGGGCTTTGGCCAGTTCACCAACCTGGATCTGCTCACCAGGTGCATTGGCCACCATCATGATTTTCTCGGCATAATCCGCAGGATCAGAGGACCCCGCCGCCTGCATCGCCAAAAGAATCAAGGCCGCTGCATCATAGCTTTCAGGTGTGAATGGGGATGTTGCATCAAACGCGCCATCCACAAGCGATGTGAAGGCGGCTGCCAACTCATCAGAGGGGGAAGGGTGTTGACCGGAAGAGCCGTCGATCTCTGCGCCGAAGTTTTCTGTCAGTGCCGCCGAGATCATGCCGTCGGGGAAGTGGAATGTGTCAAACGCACCCGTATCAAGGGCGGCACGTACAATCCCAGACCCGCCTTGGTCCACGTAACCGGCAACAACGAGACGCTCCCCACCGGCAGCGGCAAGGGCACCTACTTCGGCAGAATAATCGGCTTTGCCATCTTCATGGGCCGCAGAAATTGTAACGGATCCGCCCGCGGCTTCAAAAGCGGCTTGGAAGCTGTCAGCCAGGCCTTTGCCGTAGTCGTTGTTGGTGTAGGTTAGTGCCACTTCCATGATGCCTTGATCCATCAACACATTTGTCATCACAACGCCTTGGCGCGCATCGGAAGGTGCTGTGCGGAAGAAGAGGCCGTTGTCCTCATTGTTCATGTGGCTCAGCGCTGGCGATGTGGCGGAAGGTGAGATCATCACAACCCCGTTTGGCAGGGCAACATTGGACAAGATCGCACCGGTCACGCCAGAGCAATCGGCCCCCACGATGCCAGAGACACCATCACCTGTGATCAAGCGTTCCGCGGCTGCGGTTGCTGCGGCGCTGTCAATGCACGTGGAGTCCGCCCGGACCGCGCTGACCTTCGCACCGCCCATAAAGAGGCCGCTTTCGGACACTTCTGTAATGGCCAACTCTGCCGCATCTCCCATTGAAGGCGTCAGCGATTCAATCGGGCCGGTGAAGCCCAGGATGATGCCGAGTTTCACTTCTTCGCCATGTCCACCTGCAAATGCGACGCTGGCCAGCCCAACGCTGGCAACAGATGCCAAAAGTAATTTTTTCATGAGTTTTCTCCCTGTGAGTTATTCTCAGAAATGTCAATTAGAGTGCAGTTCCGCGAAAGAAAAGAAAAATTCTCACATTTGAGATGAATAGGGCCTTGATCTTTGTAAAACTGATGCATGTGTGTGCAATATGGAGTGAAATTATGAGATATTTAATCATCTTTTTTATCGTACTTACGCAATCGCTGCATGCGAGAGATGTCGATACGCAAGTAGGATCTATGTCATTGACAAAGATCGCTGATGGGTTCGTCGAACCTTGGGCAGTTGACTGGCTGCCTGACCACACGATTTTGGTGACAGAGCGCGGGGGTACCCTTTGGCACATTGAAGAGGGCACATCGAAACAGGTTACTGGGCTGCCGCAGGTTTTTGATCAAGGGCAGGGCGGGTTGCTCGACATCTTGGTGCCGCGCGATTTCGAACAGACGCGGCAGATTTATTTTTCTTACGCGAAACCTCAGCGTCGTGGTGCGGGCACTGCTTTGGCGGTTGGACGCTTGTCTGACACTGGCACTGCGCTGGAAGATGTGCGGGACATCTTTGAACTTACGCCCGGCACGCGCGGCGGACGCCACTTTGGTTCTCGTATTGTTGAAGGGCTGGAGGGCACACTTTATCTTAGCATAGGGGATCGCGGGGATCGTCCATTGGCCCAAGACCTGTCAACAGAAGTGGGCAGTGTGGTGCGGGTGAACAAAGACGGCTCTGTCCCCGCGGACAATCCTTTTATCGGGCAAGCGGACGTCCGACCGGGAATTTGGAGCTACGGCCACCGCAACCCACAAGGCTTGGCCCAGGCCCCCGATGGCACGCTTTACGCCATCGAACATGGCGCACGCGGTGGCGATGAGGTCAATCTGGTTAAACGTGGGGCAAATTATGGCTGGCCGGTGATTGCTTATGGGCGGCACTATTCAGGGCTACCGATCGGAGAGGGCCAGGCCAAGCCGGGGATGGAGCAACCAGAATTCTACTGGGATCCGTCCATGGCGCCCTCTGGCGCGGTGGTGCATTCGGGATGTGGTGTCCCAGAGTGGGCGGGCAATCTGTTTGTCGGGTCGTTGAAGTTTGATTACATCGCACGGCTTGATCCGGCACGTGGAATGCAAGAGGTTGAACAGCTGCGCTTTGAGGAAACCTTGCGTGTGCGCGATGTGATCGAAGGTCCTGACTGCGGTTTGTGGTTTTTGTCCGTGGGCGAGGGGGCGCTTTATAGGTTGGGACCCACCTCATAGCGCCCGGGCTTCCCAAGCGGCCCAGTCTTCAGGGGTATCAAGGTCGACCACAGCGCGTTGGTCTGGCAATTCAACCGCATGATAACCTTCTGTTGCAATCAGGTCACGCGCACCCTTATCGCCGGTCAGCGTTTGAAGCCGAGGTCTCAAACATGCGGGAAAAAGAGCAGGTTGCCCAGGCGTTCCATCTTCTGTGACAGCACGGCAAATCTGGTCTGGATGCGCTTTTGCCGCATGCACAAGCCGCATCAGATCTTCGGATTCAATTTCAGGCATATCCGCCAGCATGATTAAGATCGGCCCAGGTGGAAGGGCGGCAACCCCGGTTTTGATCGAGGCGGACATTTCCGTTTCAGAGACCGTGAGATGTGTCAGAGGAAGGTCCTCTATTTCTGCGGCTCTCTTGGCATGATGTTGCCCAAGCACAACTGTCACCGGCAGACCAGTTGCCAGAGCAGCAGTTGCTTGCCGCCGCAAAAGTGTTGTGCCCTCAATGCGGCGCAATAATTTATCCGCGCCCCGCATCCGCGATGAGGCCCCTGCAGCCAATAAAAGAACCTGAAGATTGGACACTAAAGTATTGTTTCAAGTTTATTTTCTTATCCACGCATCCGCTCAGCATTGGCATCAAATAAAGCGGTGTGTTGTAGGCGTGCGGGATAACGTTGCCCCAACAGCTCGATGGACCAAGGCTGATCATCGTTGAGAACTTCCTTCGGCACATAGCCCATAGCGAGCGAGACCCCAGAATGATGCGCATATCCGCCGGAGGTGACCCACCCGACAACACTTTCCCCAAGCCAAATGGGTTCATCCCCGATCACATCGACATCTGGTGTTTCCACCACAAAGGATTTCAACCGCACCGTGCCACCGCTTTGCCGTTCTTCCGAGGCGGCGGTTTTGCCGATAAAGTCACAGGTTTTGTCATAGGCGATAAATCTGGACAACCCTGCCTCTAAGGGGCTGTAGATCGGGCGATACTCTCGTGCCCATCCGCCAAAGTTTTTCTCTAGGCGCATGGCATTTAAAGCACGTAGGCCGAACATCTTCAGGTCTAAATCTTCCCCGACTTCTAAAATTCTTTCAAAAACATGACGTTGATATTCGGACTTCATCCAAATCTCATATCCCAGATCGCCGGTAAAGCTGACACGACCCACAAGGCAAGGCGCAAATCCCACGTCCATTTCACGGATGCTCATGAACCGCAGGCTTTCATTGCTGACATCCTGTGGCGTCAGGCGGGCGAGTAGCCTTCGCGCGTTTGGGCCTGCAATCGACAACCCGCACAGCCCCAGCCCGATGTTTTCCACCTGCACCGTGCCATCATCAGGCAGATGAGCTTCGAACCAACGCATGTAGAACACCTCTGCCGCGCCTGATCCGGCCAGGAAGTATGTCTCTGGTCCAAGACAGGCCAAGGTGAGGTCCCCTTGCAGCTTCCCATCGTGTTTGAGCATAGGTGCCAGGGTCATCCGGCCCGGTTTTGGAATTTGGCAGGCGAAGATGTGATCCAACCAAGCGCGCGCCCCGGGACCGGAGACTTTGAATTTTGAAAAGCCGCTGATCTCCATGCAACCCACTTTGGTGCGACATGCGGTGACTTCTGCCGCAACATGGGGAAAATCGGTGGAGCGCCGCCAAGAGAACACGTCTTCTGTGCCATCGGGGGAAAACCAAAGCGGTGTCTCAAGGCCCCAGTTGTCACCCATCTGGGCCCCCATGCGGATCAACATGTCGTAGATCGGGGTGGTCTTATAAGGGCGGGCAGCAGGAAGTTCCTCATTGGGAAAGCGGATCGAGAACCGGCGGGCGTAGTTTTCTTGCACCTTGGGGTTGGTATAGCTCAGCGTGGCCCAATCGCCGTAGCGCGCCACATCCATCGCCCAGACATCAAAGCCCGGGTCGCCATCCATGATCCAATTGGCCAGCGCCAGCCCGACACCGCCGCCTTGCGAAAATCCCGCCATAACGCCACAAGCGGCCCAAAACCCGGGCAGGCCGCGCACCGGACCCATCAGGGGATTGCCATCGGGTGCGAATGTGAATGGTCCATTGATGATTTGCTTGATCCCGGCATGTTCAAAGGCTGGAAAATGGCGAAAACCCACTTCGAGCGACGGCGCGATCCGATCGATATCGGGTTGCAGCAACTCATGGCCAAAGTTCCATGGCGTTTGCCGTTCCGACCAAGGCACACAGGCTTTCTCATAGGTGCCCATCAGCATCCCGCCGCGTTCTTGGCGAAGGTACAACTCACCGTCAAAATCAACGGCATGGCAGACCTCTTTGCCGGTGTTCGCGTTGATCTCTGCCACCTCTGGCATGTCCTGGGTGAGCAGATACATATGCTCCATGGCCAGAACGGGCAGTTCAATCCCAACCATGCGCCCTACCTCGCGCGCCCAAAGGCCACCGGCGTTGACAACATGCTCACAACTCACATCGCCTTTGGCGGTTTTGACAACCCATCCTCCACCAGGCGTGCGTAAAATTTCTTCGACTTTGCAGTGCTGTTCAATCTCAGCCCCCAGCTTACGGGCGGATTTCGCATAGGCCCAGGTCACGCCGGAGGGATCAAGGTGACCGTCAACATAGGTGCGCAGGCCCCCGATGAATTGACTTGGATCCAAAAGTGGCATGATGGCATGGGCCTCCTCTGGGGTGATGACGTCTGTCTCGATCCCTTGATAACGGCCCTGTGCCGCCAAACTCTTGAGCCACTCAAACCGCTCGGGCGTCGCGGCAAGCATGACGCCGCCCGTCATATGAAAGCCGGTGGCTTGGCCGGACAATTCTTCAATCTCGCGGTAAAGATCGATGGTATATTTCTGCAGTTTCGCCACATTCGGATCTCCGTTGATCGTGTGACATCCGCCTGCAGCATGCCATGTGGACCCTGAGGTGAGTTCAGAGCGTTCCAGCAGCAGCACATCGCGCCATCCGGCTTTGGCAAGGTGATAAAGAACTGAGCATCCAACAACGCCGCCACCGATCACGACCACGCGAGCTTGGGATTTCATGGCAAGACCTCCTGGTTTGGTTATAGGTTGAGCTTAGACGGCTCTTTCACACCATATCGCTTGTTTGCGACTTTTGCACGGTACAGAATGACGAAAACACGCTTTGCGAAAAAGCCTATCTGTATGTCAGTATTTCAAGGTGTAATAGGCGCGTCCAAGCATTTCTCGCCAAAATAACGAAGTTTGCACCAAAGCCTCCGCGTCTGGCAAAAAGTCCTGTAGTGTAAGTCCTTGCAGTTCCGCGCGATGATCAACGGCAATCGGCGTCACCACAAAACCTTCGTTCTCGAACAGCCGTTGCGCGCGGGGCATGTGAAAGGCCGAGGTGATCAAACCGATCTGCCGTTCTTCGCCGAGAAGACGCTTTACAGCACGGGCTTCTTGCGCAGTATTCGCGGCGATATCTGTCAATTGGACCTGATCCTCTTGCAGACCACGACGCAATGCAAGCGCGTGTAAAATCTCACCTTCTGGTGGACCTATAGACCAGGGCAACTGTCCTCTGGTAAAGATGATCTGCTCAGTTCTACCCATTTCGATGAGGTTAAGCGCCGTTTCAAAGCGATCCACAGTGTCCATGAAGTCATGTTTGATTTCACCATTCGGCAGGCTGACTGTGCGCATTATACCGCCCAGAACCACCACAGTTTTCATTTCAGGCAAAGTGGCAATATCTATGGGTGGGTGGTGCCGTTCCAAAATTTGCATCGTCTGCCGACCGATAAGAGGATTGCTGATAGAAAACAGCAAAAGGAGTGCGACAATCCGCGGCCAGCGTGTCTTAACAAAGAGCGATAGCGCTATGAAATAAATCACCAAAGCGAGTGGACTGATCAGCGCAGGAAGAACTTTATACAGGTAGATCATAGATCGATGATGCGCACTTTGTGATCTTTACAGGCCAGCGCGATTTTACCGTCATAGAGCTTGAGCGCATCGGCCCCAAAAACGTCCCCACGCCAGCCCTCTCGCCATTGTCCAGATAAATCGCCCGAGGCAATGTCGTCCAGGTCACTTGCCGTGGCGATAAGTTTTTGTGCAATCCCCATCTCTTCTGCTTTGGCTTTTAACAAAACACGCAGAAGATCGGCCAAAGCCGTGTTGATCTGATTGCGACCTTTGGGTCTGGGGACTTTGGGCAAAACGTCATTGGGCAGTTCTACCCCCCTTTGGATCGCATCAAGGATCCCCTCTGCAATGGGCCCTTTCCGCGCTTCTCGAAGCAGCAGTCGTGATTTCGAAAGATGCTTGAGTTCAGTTGGCTTGGTGGAGGCAAGTTCCATCAACGCATCATCTTTGAACACGCGCGTTCTGGGGATATTATTCTCTTGCGCATAGTTTTCACGAAACATGGCCAATTCGCGCGCAATGGCCACGAACCGCGGCGAAGTTGTGCGCATCTTTAACCTTAACCAGGCTTCTTTGGGATCGGTCGAATAGGTGGCAGGATCCAACAGAGTGGCCATTTCCTCTTTCACCCATGATAGGCGCCCGCTCTCATGTAGTTTTGTATTCAGATGTTCATAAACATGACGCAGATGTGTCACATCGGCCAATGCATAGGTTTTTTGCGCCTTCGACAGCGGCCTTTGCGACCAATCTGTAAAGCGGCTCGATTTATCCAAAGTTGCTTTTGCAATGCTGCGCACAAGGGTTTCATAGCCCACCTGCTCTCCATAACCGCAGACCATCGCCGCAATTTGGGTGTCAAACAACGGTTCTGGGATCACGCCCCCCTCAAGATAAAAGATTTCAATATCTTGCCGGGCGGCGTGAAACACTTTGACAACATTTTCATTTGCAAGAAGCGCATAGAGCGGCGCTAGGTTCAGCCCCGGGCTGAGAGGGTCCACAAGAACAGCTGTTTCCGGCCCGTCCTCTGGTAACGCAATCTGAACAAGACACAGTTTTGCGTAATAGCTGCGCTCTCGCAGAAATTCGGTATCAATCGTGATATAGGGGCCATGTTCAGCCCGTTTGCAGAACGCAGACAGGGCCTGTGTGGTGTCAAGAATTTTGATGTTGTCTTCCATGCGATCTTTCATGCCCTTTTTCCTGTGCAAGAGCTAGAGTTCAGGCGCAAGAAAAAGAGGGGATTGTTGTCCCTCAAGAAACCGTCGGAGCACCAGGGGATAAAGCCGGTGTTCTTGCCGGAGCACCCGTGCGGCAAGACTTTGCGGTGTATCATCCGGATCAATCCTGACACGCGCTTGGCCAAGGATGCGGCCCGCATCGAGTTCAGGCGTGACGATATGGACCGTACAACCTGCCGCCTTGTCCCCGGCATCAAGGGCGCGGGCATGTGTGTTGAGGCCGGGATATTTCGGCAACAAAGAGGGGTGAATGTTCAGCATGCGATCTTGGAAAGTGTTCACAATTTCTGGGCCCAGAATACGCATGAACCCCGCCAGACAAACAACATCAATGCCATATTCTAATAATTTGTTTTCTATTGATTCATCAAATTTTTCTCGGTCAGATTTATAGAGTTCATCATCAATCACTTCCGTTGAGATGCCCCATTCTTTCGCATGTGTTAAGCCACCGGCAGTGGCGATGTTTGAGATCACCAAACCAGGTTTGCCGGGGTGATCGCCGGTCATACTGTTCACCAATTTCACCATGTTGGAGCCGTTGCCAGAAATCAAAATGGCAACGCGCACACTCAATCGAGTGATCCGATATAATCGATGCCCTCCTGCGGGATGATGTCACCGATGCACCAGCTGTCTTCTCCGGCCTCACGGAGGACCTCCATCAAAGTTTCAGCTTGTTGAGAAGCAACCACCGCAATTAGTCCAATGCCACAATTGAATGTTTTGAGCATCTCGTGCAGGGACAGGCCACCGGTGTCCATAAGCCACCTGAAAACAGGGGGGAGTTTGAATGTCCCTAAATCGATCTGGGCTCCAAGGCCTTTGGGCAGGATCCGCGGTAGATTTTCTGTCACCCCGCCGCCGGTGATATGGGCCAGGGCATGAATGCCGCCTGCCGCCATGGCTTGACGGGCCGGGTGGACATAAAGACGCGTCGGGACCAAAAGAGCAGAGCCCAAGGTTTTAGACGCTTCCCAAGGTGCAGGGTCTGTCCAAGACAACCCCTCCTGCGCGACAATGTGCCGTATCAAAGAAAAGCCCGTTGCATGCGGGCCATCCGATCTAAGCGCGATCAGTTTATCGCCTACGCCCACATTTTGCGGCAAGTGCGCCCCGCGCTCCATGGCGCCAAGCGCAAACCCCGCCAGGTCAAAATCGTCTGCGGCATACATGCCGGGCATCTCGGCGGTCTCGCCTCCAATCAGGGCACAGCCCGCTTGTTTGCAGCCGCGGGCGATGCCCTCGATGACTGCTGTGGCCTTTGGGACAGAAAGCTTGCCGGTCGCATAATAGTCGAGGAAAAAGAGCGGTTCTGCGCCTTGGCAAATCAGATCGTTGACGCACATCGCAACCAGATCGATGCCAATATCATGCAGGTGATTTGTGTCAATCGCGATGCGGAGTTTTGTGCCCACGCCATCTGTTGCACTTACCAGAATCGGATCGCGGTAGCCTGTTGCCTTTAGGTCAAAAAGTGCACCAAACCCGCCCAATTCATCCATCACACCGGATCTATGTGTGGCTTTGGCCGCCGGTTTGATGCGTTTGACAAGATCGTTTCCTGCGTCAATATCTACACCCGCATCGGCGTAAGATACCCCTTTGTGTGAAACGGTCATGGTTTCTCTCGATACTTAGTCAAAGTCTCACTTTCTTAACGCTTTTTCAAAAGGGGTGCAATTCATCTTGACGGCTGATGTAGTCATGATACTCAGGACATCTGATGGGCCTGTAGCTCAATTGGTTAGAGCAAACCGCTCATAACGGTTTGGTTGGGGGTTCAAGTCCCTCCGGGCCTACCATATACCTTGTAAGTTATTGACTATATTTAATTATTTGGAGAGTTTACACCAAATATCAGAAAAGTTTACACCGTTCTGTTCTTGTTCTGCCCCTGAAAGTATGCGTTGACGATGCGCGTCCGCTATGTAAATTGAATTTTGTGAAGTGAAGAATGCCTATATCATACCTGTAATACGCTCACTTATATATTAGCTTAGACCTTCATGGCGCGCCGATATTTGCAAAGCTCGGGTTAATGCTAAGGATCAGCCGTTTGCATGGAACATCAACAGAATATGAACGGGTAGACTCTTGGGCAGAGTTGATTTATAAAGTTTTTATTTCACTATGTAATCTATTGAATTTAAATCACAAAGGCGAGTTGGCGGAGTGGTGACGCAGCGGATTGCAAATCCGTGTACGGGGGTTCGATTCCCCCACTCGCCTCCA
>CAWUJT010000028.1:0-21770 GCA_963922715.1 uncultured Thalassobacter sp. | reverse complement strand
GTCTTCGGGGCCCGGCCTTTGAAGCGTGTGATTCAACGCGTGTTGCAAGACCCTCTGGCAGAGATGCTATTGGCAGGCGACGTTCCTGATGGAACAGAACTGTCTTTAACCCGGGGGGCCGATGGGTTGATGATCGGGGATCGCATTGCGACAACACGTCACACAACACCAAACGATGCTGTCCTGCATTAATGCTTTGAAAACCGTTCTCTTCACACTGAAATAAAAAACGGGCGCAACAAAAGCGCCCGTTTTGTTTTGGTCGTTCAAGAATTTTAGCCTGTGGGCAAAATCACTTTATCGATGACATGGATAACGCCGTTTGAGGCTTCAATGTCAGCGCTTACGACTGTGGCATCATTCACCATAACACCGCTGTCGAGATCAATCATGATGTCTCCACCTTGGACTGTGGCGGCTGTCATGTCGTCGCTTAGATCTGTCGACATTACGGCACCTGGCACCACATGATAAGTCAAGATCGCAATGAGTTGGTCTTTGTTTTCAGGCAGAAGAAGGCTTTCTAATGTGCCTTCTGGAAGCGCGGCAAACGCCGCATCTGTTGGGGCAAAAACTGTGAATGGGCCCTCTGCGGAAAGTGTTTCAACCAATCCTGCGGCTTGAACAGCGGCAACAAGAGTTTCGAAATCTGCATTCTCAGACGCGATTTCAACGATTGTTTTCTCGTTTGTCATATGTCCACCGGCAAAGGCCATTGAAGCTATGGAGCTGAACAAAGTTGCAGCGATGGTCGTTTTGATATGTGTCATGTTTTTCCTCTTGATGAAAATTGAACAAACAATCAGTTGGAACGATGTATTGCGCCGTCGACTAACATTTTCGTGATAGATATGTTATCGCATACATGCATCGGTCTGATTACGGGTAACGCTGAAACAGTCGATACTGACATTTACGTGAGCCCCGTCGTTTTGTTTGACGGCGTTAGCTTTTGTCTGCCATGTGATTGGCAAACCTATTGGAGGTATTCAGATGTGGAAACCTGATCTTACACGGGCTGATGTGACGCCAAAATCGGCTTTCTTGAACCGTCGCCAAATCCTTGCGGGCGGGGCCGCGGCTATGGCGATGTCGCCTGGCGCTTTGCAGGCGTCTGAAGAGCTGGAGCCGACAGAACTCAAGCTCATACGAACCTATAACAACTTCTATGAATTCGGGACAGGCAAAGACGATCCGGCCAAATATGCCCATATGCTGACCACCTCGCCCTGGTCGATTACGGTTGATGGTCTTGTGGACAACCCTGGTACTTACGACATCGCAGAGTTGATCGGGGATATTCCAACGGAAGAACGCATCTACCGCTTTCGGTGTGTTGAAGCTTGGTCGATGGTGATCCCTTGGAATGGATTTGAACTCAACAAATTGTTGGCGAAAATCGGCGTTCAGGATACGGCGCGTTACATCAGGTTTGAAACGCTTGTTCGGCCACAGGAAATGCCCGGCCAACAACGCGGCATTATCGAATGGCCCTACCGGGAGGGATTACGCTTGGATGAAGCGATGCACCCGCTTACCCTGATAGCGACAGGGATTTACGGGGAACCGATGGCCAATCAGAACGGTGCGCCGCTTCGTCTGGTTGTGCCGTGGAAATATGGGTTCAAATCAATCAAATCCATTGTCCGCATCAGTTTGGTCGCGGATGAGCCGCAAACAACATGGGTCATGCAAAATGCCCGCGAGTATGGTTTTTACGCCAATGTCAACCCAAATGTCAGCCACCCGCGCTGGAGCCAAGCCAGCGAGCGCGTCATTGGGGGGGGATTTTTCGCAGGCCGGATCGATACGTTGATGTTCAACGGCTATGAGGACCAAGTCGCCTCACTTTATGAAGGGATGGATCTCGCGGAGCATTTTTAATGCCTGCTGTGCCATTCACCCAACATATCTCTCAGAATGCGCGTCGGGTGCCCGAATGGCTGGTATATACTTTGGGCGTGATCCCATTTTTCTGGATATTTTGGTTGTGTTTAGATGGACGCTTGGGGCCGGAGCCTGTCAAAGAGCTTGAGCACAGATTGGGTTTGTTGGGCCTACAATTCTTGCTGGCGTCGCTGATGATCACACCTTTGATGCGTTATGGGCGCATCAACCTGATCAAATTTCGCCGCACGTTGGGGCTTTTGGGCTTTACCTACGTTCTTTTGCACTTTTTGACTTGGATGATCTTGGATCTGGCGCTGCGTTGGGATGAGATTGGCGCGGATCTGGTGAAACGGCCCTATATTGTGGTGGGGTTTGTGGCCTTTCTGCTTCTAATTCCGCTGGTAGCAACATCGTGGCAGGGGGCAATCCGCAGAATTGGCCCAAAGGCTTGGGGGCGTCTGCACCGCCTCAGCTACGTTGTTGTGATCCTCGGCGCAGTGCATTTCGTGATGCAAGAGAAAGTGTGGGAGCGCGAATC
The DNA here is from genome assembly GCA_963922715.1 of uncultured Thalassobacter sp. GTDB lineage: Bacteria > Pseudomonadota > Alphaproteobacteria > Rhodobacterales > Rhodobacteraceae > CAWUJT01. The sequence continues at coordinate 19,342 of CAWUJT010000028.1, read as the reverse complement.
GTTGTTGTATCTGTACCTCGCCCTTGGACTTGTCGCCATGCGCGTGCTGTGGGTTAAACGGCTTTAATCCACCTCACAAAGATGTTTTTTGATCTCTGGAGATAGATACAAATCCACACAAACATGTGATGGGGCTCATCCCCCTTGATAGCGCCTTCACCTTGTAAAGATTTCATTAACGCCCCATATCTAAGGAAATGGAAAATCCGTTAATCTCTTCGTAAGGGATAGATATACATGTCTAGTTATGCAAATCTCCCGGCCCCGTCCCCGGAGCAGGGCCTCAGCCGTTATCTTCAAGAAATTCGTAAGTTTCCCATGCTTGAGCCAGAAGAAGAATATATGCTGGCAAAGCGCTGGGTGGAGGAAGAAGACAGTGGTGCGGCCCACAAACTCGTGACATCTCACCTGCGTCTGGCGGCAAAAATCGCCATGGGGTATCGGGGCTACGGTCTGCCGCAAGCCGAGGTGATCTCAGAGGCAAACGTCGGCCTCATGCAGGCTGTGAAGCGGTTCGATCCCGAAAAAGGCTTCCGCTTGGCCACTTATGCAATGTGGTGGATTCGGGCCTCTATCCAGGAATATATTCTGCGGTCTTGGAGTTTGGTGAAACTGGGCACGACAAGTGCGCAGAAAAAGCTGTTTTTCAACCTGCGCAAAGCCAAAAACAGAATTGGTGCCATTGACGAAGGCGATTTGCGCCCCGAACAAGTGCAAAAAATCGCCCATGATCTTAATGTGACAGAAGGCGATGTAATTTCGATGAACCGTCGCATGTCCGGTGGTGACTCATCACTGAATGCGATGGTGGCCAGCGATGGTGAGGGCGCAACCGAATGGCAGGATTGGCTGGAGGATGAGGACGCCGATCAAGCTGACGCCTACGCTGAAAATAATGAAATGAAGACTCGCCTTGCCCTGATGGAAGAAGCGATGTCGGTATTGAATGAACGTGAGCGCGATATCCTCGTGCAACGGCGTTTGAATGAAGAAAGCGTCACGCTGGAAGATCTTTCGGGCCAATATAACGTCAGTCGGGAGCGTATTCGTCAGATCGAAGTCCGCGCGTTTGAGAAGCTGCAAACCAAGATACGAGAGCTTGCCTCTGCAAAAGGGATGCTGGAAGAGGCGTAAAACCTCTGGACTTCATCTGTCAGGCGCGGCACTTTTGACAAAGTGCCGCGTTTTTTAAGGAAGTGCCCCATGGATGATGGTTTTAAGCTGAATGCCCCCCGGCATGGGAAAGCCGAAGAAAGCCTGTGGATGCGACTTGTCTATATGATTTTGATCGCTTTCATGATTTCACTCGCTCAAACACTGTTGACAGCGCTGACCGTTGTCCAGTTTGTCCTATTGCTCCTGAACAATCGGCAACCGAACGAAAGATTGGCGGATCTTGGCACGGATATCGGCATCTGGATTGCAAAAGCTGCCCGCTATCAAACGGCGGCCAGTGAGGTGAAACCTTGGCCTTGGTCAGAATTGGACTGAACACCGTTTAGTGTGTGCTCTTAATCTTGGCCAGGATCGGCTTGACCAACGCCACGAAAGACAGCCCGGAGTGGGAATGCCCACAAAACGCCCAGTACTGTGTAAATCCCAAGCTCAATCCAAATCGAAGGCCGTTCAAAAAGACTGAGGATGTAAAGCGCCAGGCCAATGTAAAGCGGCAATCCCAACAGCAGAATAAGAACAGACAAGCGGCGGCGTGATTTATACGAAAGTGGCATGTGTTTAGTCTTCAAAAGGGTCTGTGACAAGGATGGTGTCTTCGCGTTTGGGTGATGTAGACAATAGGGCGACAGGGCATTCAATCAACTCTTCCACCCTGCGGACGTATTTGATCGCCTCCGCAGGCAGATCGGCCCAACGCCGCGCGCCTTGGGTTGAGGATGACCAGCCTGACAGTTCTTCATAGATCGGCTCACACCGTGCCTGGGCATGGGCGGCGGTTGGCAGATAATCGAGCGTCTGGCCATCGAGTTTATATCCGGTGCAAATTTTGAGTGTCTCGAAACCATCCAACACGTCAAGTTTCGTGAGCGCGATGCCGTTCACCCCCGAAATCGAACAACTTTGCCGCACCAGACAGGCATCAAACCAACCACAGCGGCGTTTTCGGCCTGTGGTGGTCCCAAACTCATGCCCGCGTTCGCCCAAGCGTTGGCCATCAGCATCAAACAGCTCTGTTGGGAATGGTCCTTCGCCCACACGGGTGGTGTATGCTTTCACAATTCCCAATGTGAAATCAATGGCCGACGGGCCAAGACCGACGCCAGTGGCGGCTTGACCTGCGATCACATTAGAAGAGGTCACAAAGGGATAGGTGCCAAAATCTATATCCAAAAGCGCGCCTTGTGCCCCTTCAAACAGAATACGCGCGCCTGCACGCCGACGGTCCTGGAGAACCTTCCACACGGGGCCAGCATAGGGCAGAATGTTCGGGGCAATTTCTGTGAGGCTTGCCAGAAGGGCATCAGGATCAATGGGATGAAGCCCAAGACCTTTTCGCAGGGCGTTATGATGCGCCAAAGCACGATCAATACGGGCCCGCAACGTCATCTCATCCGCCAAATCGGCAACACGCACAGCACGACGACCGACTTTGTCTTCATAGGCCGGTCCAATGCCTCGACCGGTTGTGCCGATCTTTGCAATGGCATTGGACGCGTGTTCACGGGCGCGATCCAACTCTCCATGAATGGGCAGAATAAGAGGCGTGTTTTCCGCAATCATCAACGTCTCGGGGGTGATCACAACGCCTTGGGTCCTCAGGGCCGCAATTTCTTTGAGCAGATGCCAGGGGTCCAAAACCACACCATTGCCAATCACAGAAAGCTTTCCCGCCCGCACAACGCCGGAAGGCAGCGCGTGGAGCTTATAAACCTCCTCGCCCACAACAAGCGTATGGCCCGCGTTATGCCCGCCCTGAAACCGGCAAATCACATCGGCACGCGCACTCAACCAATCAACAATTTTGCCTTTGCCTTCGTCACCCCACTGGGCGCCCACCACCACAACATTGGCCATCTCTCATGCTCCCTTAATCAAACCCTGATTTTACTAGCCGTTCTTTCGTGAAAGAAAAATAGTTTCGTTGTGGAAAGTTAGCTTTGATCAAAACGATTTGCCTTGCAGTTGTCAGGCTCCAGCTTTAGGTAATGATACACGATAGAAAATCACGAGTGTCATGGAAAACGTCATACTTATCATCCATTTGATCCTGGCCTTATGCATGATTGGCCTTGTTTTGTTGCAGCGTTCCGAGGGCGGCGGCCTTGGCATGGGCGGTGGTGGGGCGGCCACCGGACGCCCGGCAATGACAGCGTTGGGCAAACTGACGTGGGTTTTTGCAGCTGCATTCTTTAGCACATCCATCGCTTTGACTGTTCTAGCGACGCAAAACTCTGACGCGTTTTCTGTGGTGGACGGCACAGTGGAAGAAACGCAGACCGTACAGCCTCCTGATTTGGATGTGTTGCTCCCGCCCGTTTTGGATGGGTCGCAAACGACACCGTCTGCGAATACACCGCTTTTACCCCCGGCTGTAGACTGACCAGACTTATGCGGCGTTTTCTCGACGCTCTCGAACGACGAAGTGTGAAACTGTTTGAGAACGTCGAGGCCTCTACACCCATAGCGTGTGTTGCAATCGTATTGTTGGCTTTGGTTATGCTTTTGCCAGGGCAGGCCTCTTTACCCCTGACAGAACGTGATGAGGCGCGGTTTGTCCAAGCCTCAAAGCAGATGGTTGAAAGTGGCAACTACATCGAGCCACGCCTGTTGGATCAGCCCCGCTGGAAAAAACCCATCGGCATATATTGGCTTCAAACTGGAGTGGTCCACCTATCCGGCTGGGGCGCAGATGCGCCGGTGTGGGTATATAGGCTGCCCTCCCTTCTTGGCATTATAGCCGCGGCCTTATTGTCGTTTTGGGCGTTTTTGCCCCTAATTGGCCGCGGGCCAGCGGCGTTTTCGGGGATTGTCGTTGCAACATCGACCCTAACCGCGATTGAAGGTCATATTGCCAAGACAGATGCCGCTTTGCTGGCCAGTATCGTTTTGGCGCAAGGCAGCCTTATTCGGGTCTATTTACATCAAGAGGTACAAAAGACACCTTGGTTCGTTTGGATGTTTTGGGTTGGCCTGGCCTTGGGCACATTGATCAAAGGCCCCATCATCTGGCTTGTGGCCGCTGGCACGGTGTTAACACTCACGATTTGGGATCGATCCCTGCGACTTCTCACCGCGCTCAGGCTGCTCAGAGGGTTCGCTGTGATGTTTATCCTGACGGCACCTTGGTATCTTGCCATAGGATTTGCGACGGATTGGGCCTTTTATGCAGAGGCCTTGGGCCGCGATCTCTTAGGCAAAGTCAATAACGCCAGCGAAGGACACGATGGCCCGCCTGGGTTTTACCTGATGACGATGTGGATCACCTTTTGGCCGTGGATGGCGTTTGTGTTTTTGGCGCTCCCCTTAGCGGTTCGAAATTGGCAAACCCCGGCCCTACGGGTCATTATTAGTTGGGTCGTGCCCACGTGGGCGGTTTTCGCAGTGATGACAACAAAGCTACCACATTATATCATGCCCATTCTGCCCGCTTTGGGGGCACTCATCGGACTGTGGGTTTTTTCCGAAACCAAGATGCAATGGAGGGTTCTCAACATCTTTGCAGCATTCGTGTTTTTTGTCGGTGGCGCGGTGATCATTGCCGTTATTGTTGCACTGCCGATTTGGCTGGACCGTATTATGCTGGCGCCATTGATCCTTGGTCTTTTGGGTGGCCTGACGATTGTGCACGGTATCCAAGCAATCATTTTAGGACAAAAGCAAAAAGCCGTTTATAGAAGCATCGGTGCTGCTTTCATTCTTTTGCCGACATTGCTCGGGGTTACATTGCCCTATGTGCGTACCCTTCATTTGAGCCCGCAGCTTGCCCGTTTGGACGCAAGTTTTGACCGTTGTGCGCCCGCGCCCCTTGTTATTGCCGGATATCAAGAGGTGAGTTTGGCCTTTTATGCGGATAAGGCAACCTCTTTCACAGCCCCGGAAGCTGCACTGGATTATATCCTTATGCCACAACAAGGCACCCGCGCGGTTTTACCTGTAGCGTTTGTCGAAGCATTGCCAGATACTGAGACCGGCAATTTACAACAGATCGGGGAAGTGACGGGGATAAACTATAATGATGGCTCTGAGCGGCTCAGGTTTGGTTTATATAAAAAGCAAGATGATCCCATTTTAGCCCCTTGTGTTGTCCCGTAACTGTTTTGTGCGGGGGGGCACATCCAATAACGCACACAGGATATTGCGTTCTGGCCCTTGCTTATACCTATGATTTGGTGTTATCATAAAATCCCGTGGGTAGATGTTTGTCTGCCAAAAACACGGGGGTTTTTGCCAGTGGCACGGTTTATTTTCATAACAGGTGGTGTTGTTTCGTCCTTGGGCAAAGGCCTGGCCTCTGCCGCTTTGGGTGCCTTGTTGCAAGCCCGTGGCTTTTCGGTGCGGTTGCGCAAGCTTGATCCTTATCTCAACGTCGACCCCGGCACCATGAGCCCCTTTGAACATGGGGAAGTGTTTGTCACCGATGACGGGGCCGAGACAGATCTGGATCTTGGCCATTATGAACGCTTCACGGGTGTTGCAGCGCGACATACCGATTCGATCAGTTCCGGCCGCATCTATTCAAACGTCCTGGAAAAAGAACGCCGGGGCGATTACTTGGGCAAAACAATCCAAGTGATCCCCCATGTGACAAATGAAATCAAAGACTTTATCTCGATCGGAGAAGATGAAGTCGATTTCATGCTGTGTGAAATTGGCGGCACCGTGGGCGATATCGAAGGCCTTCCCTTTTTTGAGGCCATTCGCCAGTTCGCACAGGAAAAGCCCCGTGGCCAATGTATTTTCATGCATTTGACGCTTTTGCCCTTTATCAAAGCCAGTGGTGAGTTGAAAACAAAGCCCACCCAACATTCTGTCAAAGAACTCCGTTCTATTGGCTTGGCACCCGACATTCTGGTGTGCCGCTCTGAGGGACCAATCCCCCAGAAAGAACGCGACAAGCTGGCACTGTTTTGCAATGTCCGCCGCGAAAGCGTCATTGCGGCGCAAGATCTTGCCTCGATTTACGAAGCGCCCCTGGCCTATCACCGAGAAGGGCTGGACCAAGCTGTGCTAGACGCCTTTTCCATCAACCCCGCCCCTAAGCCTGACCTCAGCCGATGGGAGGATGTTGTTGACCGGATTCAGAATGTGGATGGTGAAGTGCGGGTGGCCATTGTGGGCAAATATACCCAACTTGAGGATGCCTATAAATCGATTGCAGAGGCGCTTATTCATGGCGGTATCGCCAATCGGGTACGCGTCAATGCAGAATGGATCGATGCGGAAATTTTTGAAGGTACAGATCCAACCCCGCATTTGCAAAACTTCCAGGCAATCTTGGTTCCAGGGGGGTTCGGCGAACGCGGCACAGAAGGTAAAATCAAAGCCGCAGAATTCGCCCGCACCCGCAAGCTGCCCTATTTAGGGATATGTTTGGGTATGCAGATGGCCGTTATTGAGGCGGCCCGTAATCTTGCGCATCTGAATGATGCCGGATCGGAAGAATTTGACTATGAGATGGGCGAAAAACGTTTCACACCCGTGGTTTATCATCTGAAAGAATGGGTGCAGGGCAATCACAAGATCGAGCGAAAGATTGAAGACGATAAAGGCGGGACAATGCGACTGGGGGCCTATACAGCCATGCTTACCAAGGGCTCAATTGCCGCAAAAGTCTATAACTCAACCACCATTGAAGAGCGCCACCGCCACCGCTATGAAGTGGACTTGGCTTACCGGGAAAAACTGGAAGCCTGCGGCCTAAATTTCGTTGGTATGAGTCCCGATGGACGCTTGCCCGAAATCATAGAGCATAAAGATCACCCATGGTTTGTTGGCGTTCAGTTTCATCCAGAGTTGAAATCCAAACCGTTTGACCCACATCCCCTCTTTGCGGATTTTGTGCGGGCCGCCAAAGATACCAGTCTACTGCTTTAACGCGCCTTAGCCTTGTCGCGCTTTGAAGCGGCGTTGGGTTTTGTTGATGACATAAACCCGGCCTTTACGGCGGACCACCCGGCAATCCCGGTGGCGGCTTTTAAGCGAACGAAGCGAATTTTTAACCTTCATCGTCTTGTCCTCTTTCACGCCGTTGGCGCGGTTGATGGGGCCCTTTTCAGAGCGTTTCATGGTGGGCGATACTGGGATCGAACCAGTGACCCCTTCGATGTCAACGAAGTGCTCTACCGCTGAGCTAATCGCCCATAACGAATGCCGCGGACCCCGCGCCTATTCATCGAATGGAGCCTTCTATAGAATGCCCCGCACATTCATGCAAGAGGTTTTGGCATTTATGGATTCAAAGCTATATTGGTATCTATGACGACACCGTACCGTATTATGATGCCAGGGCACCTCCGCTCAGCCGTGGTTTTTGCCTCGCCCCATTCTGGGCGGGAATACCCCCCTCGTTTTTTAGAGCAGAGCGTCCTTGACGAAAAGTCTATCCGGTCATCGGAGGATGCCTATGTCGATCTTTTGCTGGAAACAGCGCCCGAGCACGGTGCACCGCTTTTGATTGCTCAAACGCCCAGAGCTTTTGTTGATTTGAACCGCGCAGCAGACGAGCTCGACCCGGCTGTGATCGAAGGCTGCGCGTCAGCAACGACTTCACCGCGTGTGGCGTCTGGTCTTGGGGTTATCCCGCGTGTGGTGTCAAACGGGCGTGCCATATACTGTGGCAAAATTAGCCAGACCGAGGCACAAGAAAGATTAACCCAAGTTTGGTATCCGTACCACCGCGCCCTTGAAGATCTTTTGAATGCAACGCGCGCCAGGTGTGATGAAGCGATCCTGATTGATGTGCATTCAATGCCCCATGAAGCCATCATGGCACCGCGGGCGCGGCGGCCCCATCGCCCACATATCGTTTTAGGGGATCGTTTTGGGACGTCTTGCGCACCTTGGGTTATCGACAGTGTGCAAAATATATTCGAGGCGGAAGGGTTCAGAGTAGCGCGCAATGCACCATTTCCCGGAGCCTATATCGCCCAAAAATACGGCAAACCGAGATCAGGCCAGCATGTGCTGCAAATCGAGATTGATCGCGCCTTGTATTTGGATGAGATCCAGATCGCACCTTCTGGAAATTTCACCAAAATGCGCAAGATTATGCAGCGCGTTGTGGCCCAAATCAGTAATTTCAACGGTTTGAGGAAAATACCTTTCGCAGCAGAATAGGGCAGCCACACCCTGCGCTTCATTCAAAAAACGCGGTGGTTTGTGCCACAATGACAGCATTTTCCGTTTTGGCCCGCTGCATCATTGCGCTGTCTTCGGGCGAGATATCGTGCCCCTCGGCCAGACGCTCCTCCAGAGTGCCGTAGCTTGTGACCGCCAACGGGGAAAGGCCTGCAACTTTCAACACAGCCACCGTTTCACGCACAGCTTCAGCCTCATCAACACCGCAGGAGTACACCATCAAAGCCGCCCCAGTTGCATCTTTTGGCAGATCATCTCCAGCGGTTCTGCCGACTTCGACAAGAAGCGTGAAGATCTGTTGCTCTCTTTTCGGGCGCTTTTCCGTCATGGACATTGCTTGATCTTGGTCTTGAGGACTGTCAAGCTTTGTGAACGACAGACAAGCCATGACACACTCATCTGGGTCGTCATGCCTTTCTGCCCCGCTTGCAATTTATTTTACTAGACGAATTACCTTTAAGTTGCAAAAAGAGGGCATGAGAACACCCCAAAAACACCTCGCGCGCGTTGAATTCATCACGCTTATGGCGATGATGGCCGCAAGCGTAGCGTTTCTGATCGACGCCATGTTGCCCGCGCTGCCTGATATGGCCATCGACCTTGCAGCAGATGAGACAAATCATGTTCAGCTTGTAATCACAAGCTTCGTGCTTGGCATGGGCATCGGGACATTTTTTGCCGGCCCGCTTTTGGATGCCTTTGGACGACGCCCGATTGTGTTAAGTGGTGCATTGGTGTGTGGTGTGGCGAGTGCGGCCTCTGTCGAGGTGGAGCGTTTAGACGTGCTTTTGATCTTGCGGTTTATCGCAGGACTTGGCGCGGCTAGTCCAAGAGTGGCTGTCATGGCCATCATCCGGGATCGATTCGTGGGGCGCAACATGGCCCAAATCGTCTCTATCGTGATTATGGTTTTTACGCTTGTTCCAGCCATTGCCCCTTTCATCGGCCAAGGTATTGCAAATGTCTTTGGGTGGCGACACATCTTCACGGCGTTTGTTCTGTTCACACTGTTTTATGCTGTTTGGTTTGGGCTGCGCCAGCCCGAAACCTTGGCCCATAACCATCGACGCCCGCTCAATTGGTCAAACCTTATCGAAGCATTTTGGGAAGTCATCACAACACGCACCACATGTGTCGCCATTTTGACCCTCGGCTGCGCTTTTGGGATGATATTTGCAACGCTTTCCTCCATCCAGCAGATTTACGACATCACCTTTGGGCGTGGGGACAGTTTTCCGCAATGGTGGGCGTTGGTCACGTTGCTTGCGGCAGCGGCCCCCGTTTTGAACGCGCGTTTTGTCATGGTATTTGGCATGCAGAAAATTGTCACAGGGGCCATGGCGGCCCATCTTGCGCTTTCCGTAGGCGGAATTGGTTTATGGTACATAAGCGCGGGCAACGTGGACGTTTTCTTTTGGGCCTTTCTGGTGTGGCAATGTTCCGTCTTTTCCGTTGGAGGACTTGCCATTGGCAATCTCAATGCGTTGGCCCTGCAACCTCTTGGGCATATTGCGGGTATGGCCGCGTCCACGACAACGGCTTTGGCAACTGTGTTGGCTGTTGTTATTGCCGTGCCTATTGGCCTTACTTTCGATGGCACGCCCGTGCCATTGATGATTGGCGTTGCACTTTCTGCAGCAATCGCGTTGGTATTGATGTTAAGTTTACCACGAAAAACAGCAATTGCCTGAAATCAAGATGACCACGGTTTTGACGCCAGAACTGCTTTTGCGGGCCTATGGTGCAGGCGTCTTTCCTATGGCGGAAAGCCGTGGCTCTAAGACGATCGTATGGTTTAACCCGCTTCGACGGGGCATATTGCCTTTGGACAGTTTCCATATCTCCCGCTCTTTGGCGCGGCGCATTCGCTCTGGTGTGTTTGATATTACACTCAACCGTGCGTTTGGGGCTGTTGTTGAACACTGTGCAGACCGGAAAGAAACCTGGATTAACTCTGACATCATGCAGGCCTATACCACCCTGCATCATGCGGGGCATTGTCATTCGTTAGAGGTCTGGGAGAAAGATACATTGGTTGGCGGCATCTACGGCATAGCCATGGGGGCGGCGTTTTTCGGGGAGTCGATGTTTTCAAAACGCTCGGACGCTTCTAAAGTTGCCCTTGCGTATCTTACACACCGTCTTTGGATGGGCGGTTTTCAGCTGTTTGACACGCAATATATAACGCCACATCTTCAATCCTTGGGCGCTATAGAGATTTCACGCATTGACTACCATGAGCGTCTGGGCAAGGCGCTAACGCAGAGCGCTAATTTCTTCCAGGTCGAAGAAAACCCGCCTCATTCAGAAGTGCTGAGGCAGCGCAGAACCCATACATCGTAGCGTGAATGATCCAAGGCCATCAGCGCGGGGGATGAGGCGATCATCCAACCCTCAAAGATATGTGTTTCATTCTGAAAATCATAAATCCTCAGGTGTGTAAAAGCATCACCAGCAGGATTTTCCTGAGGATACCGACACTCGTTCACTATGACTTGCAGAGTGCCAAAGACAATCGCGCTGCCTGTGGGCAGTTCAATATCGACCACTTCGCCGGACACCCTATCCAGTCCACGCAACAGCGCCGCGTCGGCTTGTTCTGTCACAATGCTTTGGCAAAACGCGGTAGACGCGATAGAAATACACAAAAGACCTGCGAGGTGCTTCATTCGTCTCCACCAGAGGTTACAAACTTCATCAGGAGTGACACAAGACTGACAGAGCCTTGTGTGTCCAAGATCTCACTCCCTGGTTCAAGGTTAAACGAGGAACCGCCAGGCACAAGTTCAACGAAATTTCCCCCTAACAGGCCCTCAGATGAGATAATTACCGATGTATCGTCTGGAAGTTCTATATCCGCAGGCACAACAAAACTCGCATCGGCGCGAAATGTCCGCGGGTTCAGGACCAATCCAGTGATCGTGCCCACTTTGACACCAGCAAGTCTAACATCAGAGCCGATCGAGATCCCATCAACGGATCGAAAAGAGGCGGTATATTCAGCCTGATCGGCCGGCGAGCCAAAGGTCGTGCCCGTGGATTGAAGCATAAACAGCACGAAGCCGACCGCGAGGACCAAAACACCCGCACCAACGACAATCTCAAGACGGCTTTCTGACATAATCGATTACTCCGGGGACCAGGCTTCGTAATCACGTCTTTCCACTGGCGTGGTTTTGCGAAGCGATCCCGCTGGAACATAGGCTTCTGATGTACCCGTCAGATTCATGTGATGGGGTTTTTCCCACTCTTTGCGTGGCAGCGGAGCTTTTGTGGGCGGCTCTTTGTAGGTGTGATGCAACCAGCCATGCCATTCTGCACCTATTCTTGAGGCCTCGGCTTCTCCATTATAAATAACCCATCGGCGTTTCCCATCGTGTGTCTGATAGAAGATATTGCCTTGATTATCCTCTCCCACGCGCAAACCTTTGCGCCAGGTGTACAGCTGTGTCCCGATGGTTTGGCCATGCCACCAGGTCACAACGCGCTTAATAAAACTGAACATGACACTCATCCGCATTAGAGAACTTAGATAAAGATATGCCTCAGCCGTGGCCTAACGTCCAGGGCAAGGATACACAGGATGGACTTATAAAAGACTTGGCGCTAAGAGAAAATCTCTTGATTTAAGATAACAAAGGAAAACTCCCATGGCTGAACAGGTTACTTATGGCTTTGACACACTTCAAGTGCATGCCGGTGCCCGGCCCGATCCAGCAACAGGTGCGCGCCAAACGCCGATTTATCAATCTACCGCCTTTGTCTTTCGAGATGCCGAGCACGCAGCCGCCCTGTTTAATCTGCAAGAGGTAGGCTTTATCTATTCTCGCCTCACCAACCCAACAGTGGCAGCTTTGCAAGAGCGTCTTGCCGCCCTTGAAGGTGGTGTTGGCGCTGTGTGCTGCTCTTCAGGGCATGCGGCACAGATCATGGCGCTGTTTCCGCTTATGCAGCCAGGCTGTAACATCATCGCCTCCACCCGGCTTTATGGCGGGACGGTCACACAATTCAGCCAAACGATCAAACGCTTTGGGTGGTCCGCGAAATTTGTTGACTTCGACGATCTAGAGGCCGTGAAAGCCGCGATTGATGACAATACAAGGGCGATTTTCGGAGAAGCGATTGCAAACCCTGGGGGTTACATTATGGACGTGCCCGCAATTGCAGCTATTGCCGACGCGGCAGAGGTGCCGCTGATCATCGACAACACCTCTGCCACGCCCTATCTGTGCCGACCGATTGAGCTGGGCGCAACACTCGTTGTCCATTCGACCACCAAATACTTAACCGGCAACGGCACAGTCACAGGCGGCGCGGTCATCGATTCGGGTAAATTCGATTGGTCTGCCAACGACAAGTTCCCATCATTGTCCGCCCCGGAACCCGCCTACCATGGGTTAAAGTTCCATGAAACATTTGGCCCGCTCGCGTTTACCTTTCACAGTATTGCCATCGGCTTGCGGGATTTGGGCATGACCATGAACCCCCAAGGGGCACATTACACGTTGATGGGAGTTGAAACGCTCTCTTTACGTATGGAACGTCATATTGAGAATGCTGTCAGGATTGCCAGTTGGCTGGAGGCCGATCCGCGTGTCGATTTTGTGACCTACGCAGGTCTGCCATCGTCGCCGTATTATGAACGTAGTAAGAACATATGTCCGAAAGGGGCCGGGGCGCTTTTCACCTTTGCTGTGAAAGGGGGCTATGAAGCATGTGTGAAACTCGTAGATAGTCTTGAGATTTTCTCACATGTGGCCAACTTGGGCGATACCCGGTCTTTGATCATCCACTCTGCCTCAACAACCCACCGACAGTTGACCCCTGAACAACAAGAAGCCGCCGGCGCCGCACCCAATGTCGTGCGGGTGTCCATTGGTATTGAAGACGCCAACGATCTGATTGCTGATCTAGATCAAGCCTTGTCCAAAGCGGTCAGTTGAATGGGGGAGAGATGCACGCATTTCCGCCATAAAGCAGAAAGATCGGTTTTTCTTGTTGCGAATTTATGTGAGACGTTAAACTAAATTATAAATAGTTAGGGTTTTCATGTAAAATCAGTCTTATGAAAGCAGATCTGGCTCTTTCCCTTTCTGTCGAGGGTATATCCCTTCTTGGCCGCAATCGTCACGCGCAAGGCTGGCGCGTGATAAAAACAATATCCTTGGATATGCCGCGTCTCTCTCAAGGTCTTTCAGACTTGAAAAGCCTTGCCGAAGAAGAATGTGGCCCAGATTATACCACGCTCCTGATCCTGCCAAACGATCAACTGCTTTATATGACCGTTCCCTTAGCGGGACGCGATCCACACACTGCAGCGGCGGGGGCACTTGACGGGGCCACACCTTATAAGCTGTCAGAACTTGTCTTCGACACCGCGCCCACGGATCGTGATAATCTGAACATCCACATTGCTGTTGTGGCAAAAGACACGTTGCAAGAGGCGGAAAGTTTTGCAGAAATTCATGGCTTCCAGTCCGTTGCTTTTACAGCCATGCCTGATGCAGGACATTACAACACAGCGCCCTTTTTTGGTCTGACAAAAAAAGCGCAAACGTATCTGAAAGGTGCGCAATTTACCCCTGAAGATGATCCCATCGAAATTAGTGATGACAACGCCGCAAGCGTCATCACACACCTTACTGAACCACAGAAGGTCACATCCTATGCGGCGTATGAGGAAGCCATCTCTTCCGAGAGGCTTTCCCCCTATGGGGCAACAACACGGGCGCAGGATCCCCGCACCTTGCCCCGTCAAAAAAACCTCGACCGGAGGCTTTTTCAAGCGCGGGCCGTTGTCGCTTCGTCAGTAATTTTTCTGTCGCTCGCCACAGGGCTCGGCGCATGGTTCTTTTCCTCAGCACCGCATCGCAACCAGAATTCAGCAACGCCAGAGGTTTCACAGATCACCGATATTGAAGATATATCGATAGATGTCCCTGTCACGAATGCGGCAAATTTGCTTCCTACAAGCGACACACCCTTGGACAGTGGGATGGCCCTGACCACAGTGCCTGTTCTGACAGATGTAACCGAACCCAGCACAATCTTACCATCTGCTTCCGTTGTCTCACCTACACCGATGCAAGCAAATCTTCGCCAGAACCCTTCGCTAAAGTTACCAACACCACAAGAAGTCTTACATATCTTTGAAACAGACGGTGTCTGGATTGGCCGTCCTGACGCACCTTTGAGTTTAACCAGCGACAGTATCACAACAATTCATATCACAACGCTTGATCATAAAGTGCACAATAACGATCCTATCGCACTTGAACCTGCCGCGCTGTTGCTTAGCGATACGCCCCCTATACGGGTGACATTACCATTGGCTTTAAATCTTGAAAGCGACGTTGCACTCAACACGCTGTATTCGCCCCCGTTGGTTGATCCGCCACCACCGGCGGAAGACACGTTAAATGTATCAGAAGATATTGTGCAGGGTGAGGGTATCACTGATGTCAGCGAAGAGGCCATACCGATTGATCTTTCACTGATACAACCCAAAGCACGGCCTGAGAATTTTAGAGATACCGTTGAACGCAGTCAGTGGAACGGATTTACACTTACAGAGTTGCGGAGCATACGGCCCCAAAAACGTCCACGCAGTGCGCAAGAGTTGGCTGCAGAGGCGGCGCGATTGGCAAGCCAAGCGTCACTTTCTCAATCAGAAGCAGACCCCACAAATAGCCCGCTTGTGGTTGCAAAATCTCTACGGCCCATTCAACGTCCGGCAAACTTCTCTGAGACTGTGGCAGCTGCAACGGCGCAGACACAGGAACCACAAAGAACCTCTGCTGCTGTGACGCCGTCGATTCAACCCTCTTCGCCCTCACCCCGTTCGGTTGCGGAAGCCGCGACCGAGCGTAATGCCCTTGTGTTGAACCGCCTGGCACTGATTGGCACATTTGGTAAAACCGCGGCGCCAGCAGCCATGGTCCGTATGAGTTCAGGACGTGTGCGCCGTGTCGAAGTGGGAGACAGACTCGACGGCGGACGTGTTGTTGCGATCGGACAAGGGCGGCTTGTCTATCGCAAAGGGTCCAGAGACATCACCTTGCAAATGCCGCGTATCTAAACCTTTTCCGATTTTGATTGGGTCAACCGTTTCTTAACAAAAGAACATTCTGTCCAAGGCATTGAAAGCGAAGGATCATAAAGCGTATTCATAGAGAGAGTGTGATAGGCCTTATACTCCTCAGCCGCGTTGAAATGTTGCCCGCGTCGCGCTTCATTCTGTGCCTTATCCTGAAAATCAGTTGCATATTTAAAATGACCGAAGATAAATTCGCGCTGACTGAGGCGCGCATCTGCCACGTAATGAAGTCCTTCAGAAAACCGCATGAACGGATGATACCGCAACAGTGCAATTTTCTGCGCCACAAACATCTCAGACCGTGATCCCGGCAACAACCTATGGCGCAAGGCGCTGGTCCAAGTTGGCGCGTTGGAGAACGGCCCGCCCATGGCAGAGGTTTCCAAAAAGGGATGCCGGTCACAAAAATACGCCTGATTAAACGGGTTGCAGGTAAAGTCTACGTCATGCAACCTGCCCTTGGGATAGAGATCCAACATAAACACCCGCGCGGCCTCTGCCGTTGCAAAAGCTGCACCATGGACGACGTCTGGCAAAGTTTCCCCTGGTGGAAGCGCGATAAATTCATCTGCATCCGCGATAAGGCTCCATTTATCAAGACGGTAATGCGCCAAAAGGGCCTGTTGCCACAGCACACCATAGCTGGACTGGGCATAATCTGTATCAACAGAGAAAACACTCACATCCGGCTCAGCCGCCAGGGCTTCGCGCGTGCCATCACTGCTAAGGTTGTCCGCGATCAGAAAAGCTTCAACCCCAAGGGCACGGTAATGCTCCAGAAAAGCGCCCAGCCGCAGCTTTTCATTGCGCATCACGGCCACAACGGCAACAGGTACCTTACGTGCCAAGCGTAGGCGTGCGGGCGGTGAAATAAGCTCCAGAGCATTGCTCTGCGGGCCGAGCTTTGGGTTGAGCATTGTAGGCCAAATCTTAGACGGCTTGAGATCATGGCTTTGCAAACGGGCGTGCGTTGCGTGTTGCGCCGAAGGGGTATCGAGATGAACGACCTTCACAGGATTGGCTCGGCTAGGATCAAAGCCACTCACCCAGGTGGAGACAGGCGGCCCAGATGGGCTGGATCTCCTGCGTATTGTCGTGCAGTAGCCTGCACTGTCACACAGAATGCCAGAGCACGCCAAAAGATCGCCAATCAGCTTGTCCTCCATAAAAGAGACTTCTCTGAGCCTTTGGCCCAGGGGGCTTTGCGCGGTTTGGCACAATACATCCATGGCATAGCGGCTCAGCACATAGCCGGTCCCACCATCCGCATACACAGACGGCTCAGGCGATTTGTCAAACGCATATCGGCGGTGCTTTGACTGAACTTTGGCCTGATGCCAACTGCGATCCATCTGCCCAGGCCGCAAGGTCAATGCGCGTCCATAGTAATGGACTTTTTTGTAACTGCGGGCCTGAAAAAATGCAGAGACGTTCAGATAACAATCGTCGTCAATTTTCAGGATGTGGGCAAAGTCTGTATTCTCATGCAGCCATTGCAGCGTCTTCAGAATTTTAAGCGGCAAATGCTCATAGTCATCTGGAGCGTCGATCTCAAGGTGATCCCCTGTCAAGCGTCCTCCGCTTGGCCCGCCCCCGCTGACAATCACATGGGCCACACCGTGCTGCTTGAGGTCTTGTAGCCAAGTTTCCCGTATGGGTGGGATATGTGACGCAAGGCGTGATCGACAGGTGATAATCACAACGAGTGTATCATGGAGCAGTGCCTCGGGGTGCGCGGGAAGAGGCAATTGCGTTGACGTTGGCAGGTCGGCACTCTGACGGAGCATCCTTGCAAGTGCCCCGCCCGGTGTCAAAAGACCAGGCGGGATATGTGCCTTGAGACGCGGCAGAACGGCCTGCACGGCGGGACTTTGCATAACAGCGTTTAGATCGCTCGTCCGGTCCAGGTTATTTTCCATGGTACGGATCAGGGCCAAAGGGGCCGCATGCCAGCCGCGCAAAACACAGGCCGTGATCACACTCAACCCCAGTGCGATGCCGGAATAAACCGCCCCAGGGTGTGAAAGCCGCGCAATCAAGCGCGTGATGTTGTCTTGTTGCGCAATCGCTGGTGGCTGGGAACGTCGCAATAGTGTTTGTGCCGCGACAAGGGCGCGCCGCTCTAGCGTTTCATAATCGTCTTTTGGTATAAAGGGCATATAAAGATCAGGCATTATCTCAGCCACTTTTTCACTATGCTTAGAGTTCTGAGAAATCTCCCCTCTCTCCGGCGCCGCGCAAAGCCGTAGCGCCTGATTGACGCTGCCAGCCATGACATCACTTTGGACCGGGAACGCTGCCGGTCCTAAAAAATCGAGGGCAATTTGTGCGCTTTGTCGGACGTCATGCGCAACGAACCAGGCGATGCTGTCTTTGTGTTGTATCGTCTGAAAACGTGTGTAAGCCTCTGCCAAGAGGCCGGGTAACTCTGATCTCTCTAAACCCTCCCAGAAGCCACGTATCAGCCCAAAGAGCTGTAATATGTCTTTTGTCAATGCCTCGGCATCAGGGGTTGGCAAAAGGGGAAGCTCTTGCACCAGCCTGTGTGACAAGGACACCAGGCATCGGCAGTGCAATCTGTTTATGTCTGAAAGAGCAAGGGCCTGCAAAACCTCCATTGTCTCTGAAATAAGAGTTTGGCACCTGTCTGACTGTAAATCGGGACGATCTAGCACTTTATTGATGCCCCATCCCATTGCCCGCGTGGATATCCAGCCTTGGTTTGCTTCTTTCAATGTGGTCAGTGTGTCCAACAGGTCGCTGATATCGCCTTTCAATGCAGCCAGCGGCATTGCGAGTGTTCTCTCACAGGCGGTTTCGGGGTGAAGCTGTATCTCAAACGTATCGACAAGACGGGCCAGAAGCGCGATTTCGCCTTTGTCCAGAAAAACCTCCACGACGCTATAAAACAGATGATGGCGATCCCGGGCAGGGACACTGCGAAATGCAATCCACGCTGCGGTCTCAAGATCAAGAGAAGGTGTTTGGCGTAAGCTTTCAACCAGCTGCGCTTGGGCGATAAGATGTGGGCTGATGGGTTGAGATCGGGGCCGTGGTCTTGTGTGTGCAGCCGCATAGATTGGATCAACAGCAGGTCCCGGTGGCAGCTTAAAGTGATCAATAATGCCCTCAAGTGCTTGCATCGCCCAAGTGGGCAGATCATCGACAATACCAGAGAAGCTGCAATGCTCAATCACCTGCAACGCCACAAACGGATCGGTTCTCAGATCGCATGTTTCCAGAAGTGACAGAACATGCTGGCGCAAATCGGCCCGGGTCATCTGCCAGACCTGCCCGGGATGCGCTTTAAGCCAAAGCTTTAGGGGCTCGTGCCCCTGGGTGCGACGCCACAGCCAGCCCGGGATAACGGCACGCATTTCCATATGGTCAAACGGTACGCGTTCCGTGCTCACTTTCACACCTGTTGGACCAAGAACATCATAAAGCATCAGATCATTGGTGCGCAAAGATGCGTGAGCATGGCCGTGGATTTCCAAACGGTGCGACCACCCGTCCAAGAGGCTCTCCACCTCAAGGCTTTGGAAGACAAAGGCCCCCTGCACATCGAGATGCGCGATTGCCTGTAAGTTTGAGAAGCGGTGATCCGATGTTTTTGGGTCTACAGAAAAAAGTGTCTTGCCGTCGACGCGAAGTGTCACAGAGCCCTCAGGATGGAAGGAGGCTTCAAAATCCATCCGTGGCTCTTTGGGGCGCGTCCAGGGCGTGACAATCTCCGCACCCCACCCTGCGGCATCACGGGTGTTCAGCACCGCCTTGGCATGTTTGTGCCGAAGCGATAAATGCAGCAACGCCTGCTGACCTTTGCTATCCAGAAAATCAATGTTCGCATAATGGGCTTGCGTGAAATCAAGCTTTGCCTGCACGCAAGCTTGGCCCTTATTGGGAAAGGCTTTCAGATGCGCTTTCAGCTCT
>CAWUJT010000027.1:0-22009 GCA_963922715.1 uncultured Thalassobacter sp. | reverse complement strand
ATGACAGTCCTGGAAATTATCATAGATCAAATCTGTCAACCCGATCATATCAAATACAAGTTAGCACTGGTAAGCCTTAATCGTTTTCACGTTTCCCAATCGTGACAGAGTATTGTCTGGGTATCCCAGCTGTTATTGTGAACCAATCAGAATGTCTTGTCCGGGTTTGATGGACCTCAAATGCGCCTTGGTTTTCAAAGATTTCCGATACGTTAAAGCGCCCGGTGGTCAAATTATCTTCTGTTATTTCAAATGCGATACAACCCTTTTCCGCACGGGTCAGCGCGATATGCTCAGGCAAGGCCTCTCTGACAGTTGCCAGCCTGTTGTCAGGCACATCAATATAACCTTTGAGAAAGACCTGAGCGTTTTCGGGTTTATTCGTCATCAAGTTTTCCACGTTCCGAACAAGTAACACGCCTAAAGTGCTCTGCTATCCACGATGCTCAGAACAGCGATAGGGCCTTTAAGTGACTTTCCATTTGATCGAACACCCTATAGAGGCGATTTGATCTTTAGGCCCTTGGCCTATTTCTGTGACTTGCTTCATGGCTTCAAACAGATCACGCCTGAGATCAGCAGGGCCTGCTTGGGCGCGGGAGGCATCAAGGCGACCGCGGTATTGCAACTTAAGATCCGCGTTGAAGCCAAAGAAGTCAGGTGTGCAGACGGCAGAATAGGCCCGGGCCACCTGTTGCGACTCATCATAAAGGTAAGGAAATGAGAAGCCTTGGTCCTGTGCCATTCGCCCCATGTTTTCAAAACTGTCTTGTGGGTATGTTGTGGCGTCATTGGCGGAAATGGCAGCAACACCGACGCCCAATGCTTGCAGATCGCGCGCGTCCCTGACGATCCGATCCAGCACCGCCAGAACATAGGGGCAATGGTTGCAGATGAACATAATCAAGGTGCCGTTTGGGCCTTTGATTTGGGACAGCCTATAGGTTTTGCCATCGGTTGCGGGCAATTCAAAATCCGGGGCGGACCAGCCAAAGTCACAGACGGGTGGGGTTGCGGCCATGGGTTACTCCTTTGGGTCTCTTGCGCGCCTGATGGCAGTGATGTTTTGGCCATAAATCTCGGGCGCGTCAACAGAGCCACCCTTGAACACAGCCGATCCCGCGACCAAAACGGTGGCACCGGCCTCAACCACCAAAGGGGCTGTGGCGGGTGTGATGCCGCCATCAACCTCGATTTCAATGTCGCGTTCTGCAATCATGGCCCGGAGTTTGCGGACCTTCGCGGTCATATCAATGAAGTTTTGTCCGCCAAAGCCAGGGTTGACCGTCATCACACAGATCACATCCACCAAGTCGAGCAGATCGCTGACGGCTTCGGCTGGTGTGCCTGGGTTGAGTGCAACCCCAGCTTTTATACCTTTTTCACGTATCGCTTGAAGCGTGCGGTGGATATGCGGCCCGGCCTCCACATGTGCTGTCAGAATATCTGCACCCGCTGCTGCAAAAGCGTCAATATACGGGTCAACCGGTGCAATCATCAGATGAACATCCATCACGGTTTTGACGTGCTTGCGGAACGCCTTCACAGCGGGGGGGCCGAAGGTGAGGTTCGGAACGAAATGCCCATCCATCACGTCGATATGCACCCAATCGGCACCTTGCGCCTCAATCGCTTCAATCTCGCACCCAAAGTTCGCGAAATCCGCAGACAAGATAGACGGGGCGATTTTGATGGGGCGTGTGCTGGTCATAGCACTGTCTCCTCTAAGTGTTGAAGGATTGGGATGAAGTCTTGGGCCCTAAGCGACGCCCCACCCACAAGTCCACCATCGACATCTTCGAGTGCG
The DNA here is from genome assembly GCA_963922715.1 of uncultured Thalassobacter sp. Lineage (GTDB taxonomy): Bacteria > Pseudomonadota > Alphaproteobacteria > Rhodobacterales > Rhodobacteraceae > CAWUJT01. Next base: position 20,202 of record CAWUJT010000027.1, on the reverse strand, counting down.
AAAATATCCGGCGCATTGGATGGGGTTACCGATCCACCGTAGATTATCGGGATCATAGGGTCTGGAAGCTGCGCGCGCACCGCAGCATGCACAGTTTGGATATCGTCCAAAGATGGGGTTCGCCCCGTACCGATGGCCCAGATAGGCTCATAGGCAAGGATTGTGTTTGCTGCGGTCGCCCCTGACGGGAGTGAACCTTCAATCTGCCCACTAAGCACGCCTTGAGTTCGGCCCGCCCGATGGTCAGCTACCGTTTCGCCAATACATAGGATAACAGTCAACCCTGCCTGCCATCCAGCTTGGGTTTTTGCGGCGATGTTTGCATCGCTTTCACTATGGTCTGTGCGGCGTTCAGAATGTCCAAGGATAACATAGTCAGCGCCCGCGTCACGTAACATAGGTGCAGAAATATCGCCCGTGTGGGCGCCATAGGGGGCAGCATGACAGGTCTGACCGCCCAATAACACGCCAATCTCTTTCGCCCGATGCAGCAATGTTGCCGGCACACACATAATTGTTTCAATCGTCAGATGGCGCGCCGCCTGGGAAATTGCTTTAATATGGACCAGATCTTTGCCGATGCCGTGCATTTTCCAATTTCCTGCCGCGATTTTCCTGCGTTGCATAGATTGGCCTCTAATGTCCTCTTCTAGGATTTCATCGTTTTCCTAGAATGTCGAATGATTTGCGCAAGCGCAAATTTAATGCGCCATCACAGACACTTTAACGTTTCGTTAAGTGCTCATGCCGACCTTTGCCTCGTTTTACCCGGAGGTGTGTGATGTCAGAGAACTCAGCAGTTCTAAGCTTGCCCTATATTCAATCAAGCCAAGCCCAGAAATATGTAACCCATAATGAAGCCATCAGAGTCCTGGATGTGTTGGTTCAGGCGTCTGTGACCTCCCAGGGTCAAGTCAGTCCTCCCGACAATCCTGCGCAAGGGGAGCGGCATATTGTGGGTGCTGCGGCAACAGGCGATTGGAGTGGCCAAGATCAGGCCATCGCTTTATGGAGCGATTCATCCTGGCAGTTTTATCTGCCCCAGGCCGGGTGGCATGCGTTTAACCTGACAGAGGGCCAATTTCTGATCTTCAATGGCAGCACCTGGGTGGCACAGACGTTTGAGACACTCGGCATCAATACAACCGCCGATACGGTCAATCGCCTTGCGGTGACCAGTGCAGCGACGCTTTTGACCCATGAAGGGGCGGGGCACCAATTGAAAATCAACAAGGCCGCTACGGCCGAGACAGCAAGCCTTTTGTTTCAGAGCAATTGGTCAGGACGGGCAGAGATGGGTTGCGCGGGCAGCGATGCTTTTTCGATCAAAGTCTCTGCGGATGGTTCCGATTGGACAACGGCTTTCAGCCTTGATCCTGCGACGGGTGTTGCGACAGGGGCCGCCGTGCAGACAAGTGCCAGCGATGTCTCTGAGGGTCGTTTGGCGCGCGCCGATTATGTCTATGGGCCGGGCAACCTTATTGCGCCTGTCAGCGAAAGCGTCGGTGTGCCAACGGGCGGTGTGATTGAAAGCGGGGAAACGGAAGACGGGCAGTATATCCGCTGGGCGGACGGCACACAGATTTGCCTGTTGGAAAGCGGTGATCTGACCGCTGATACCGCCCTGGGCGCAGTTTTTGAAAGCCTGGCGGCGGCACTGTCTTATCCGATCCCTTTTATCACCCCGCCACAGATCAGTTGCGGCTATAAGCCTGTCTCTGGTTCGGGCGGTTGGGCCAGCCTCGAAACAACAGGGGACGCGGCGTCATTGTCCGTCAAAATGTTTAGTGCTCTAAGCGGGACTGTCGGGCGGATCATGATTGTCGCCGTTGGTAGATGGAGCGTTTTTGAATAAGCGCTTTCCACGTGCTGCGTTAAGACAACCCCAATGATTTTGTTAGACCTTTAGCAAACTTGCATTTGTTTGAGGGGGCAAAATGGACGTTCTTATTGTTGGTGCGGGGTTTTCTGGCGCGGTGTTGGGGCGCGAACTTGCGCAAGTTGGTCACAAAGTCTCTATTTTCGAGATGCGCGATCATGTGGCTGGCAACTGCCACACACTGCGCGACCCTCAGACAGGTGTGCTGGAGCATCGCTATGGTCCGCACATTTTTCATACCGACGATCAAGCGGTGTGGGATTATGTTCAAACCTTCGCAACCTTTCGCCCCTATCGTCATCAAGTCAAAACAACGATCCAAGGGCAGGTTTTCAGCCTGCCGATCAACCTGCATACCATCAATCAATTCTTCAAACGCAGCTTTGGCCCGGATGAGGCCAAAGAGTTTATTTCGGCCCAGTCGCTTCATTGCGCGAATCCCCAAAACTTTGAGCAGCAAGCGCTCAACCTTCTTGGTCCTGACCTCTATGAAGCCTTTTTTCGGGGCTACACGCACAAGCAGTGGGGCATGGAGCCAAAATATCTGCCGGCGTCCATATTCAAACGGTTGCCGGTGCGGTTTAGCTATGACGACAGCTACTTTTTCCATCGCTATGAAGCTCTGCCAGAGGAGGGCTATACCGCTCTGATCACACGTATCCTGGATCATCCGAATATCGATGTGCATCTGGAACGCCCCTTTGTGCCTTTACATGCGAAACGTTATGGTCATGTGTTCTATTCCGGCTCTTTAGACAGTTGGTTCAACAACCGTCTGGGTCGATTGGGCTACCGCACCCTTGATTTTGAGCGCTTCCGATCAGAGCATCCCTATCAGGGCTGTGCGGTGATGAATTATGGTGACGCCGATATCCCCTATACACGAATCACCGAGCATCACTATTTCAGTCCATGGGAACAGCACGAGCACTCCCTTTTAACGCAAGAAACCCCGCGGGCCTGTGGACCTGATGATATTCCATACTACCCTATTCGTTTGGCCCATGAAAAAGCTTTGCTGGCGGAATACGTCGCTCTGGCAGAAGGCGAAGACGGGGTGACCTTTATCGGACGCCTTGGGACATATCGTTATCTGGACATGGACGTATGCATCCGTGAAGCTTTACACACAGCCCAGGTGTTTCTGACCCGTGGGGGGGCAACACCAGCCTTTGTGCATCCGCCTTTGCCGATGCCAGCGAAAACGCAACAACATGCCGCTTAAAGCGTCACGGCGGGTTCGGGCACACCCTTAACACCGGGGGTCAGTTGAAAAACCTGCCCTGCCACCGCGTGCCAAGAGGCGGGCGTGGCGGGCAGTTTGTGTTGTGCGGTTGTCACAAACAGTGTGTCGTAATGCGGTCCGCCGAAAGCGGGGCAAGAGGTATGGCCCGTGGGCAGGTGATAGGCTGAAAGAAAGACACCCTCGGGGCTATAGCGCGCAACGCGCGCCGCGCCCCATTGTGCATTCCATAAGCATCCGTCTTGATCAATCACCGCGCCATCGGGTTTGAATGCTGGGCTCTGGTCTGTTTCGTTCAAGTCAAGAAAACGTGTGCGTTCTCCGGTTGGCCAACCCGTCTTTGGGTTAAGCGACAAGAACCAGATCACCCGCGCTTTGGTATCCGCAAAATAGGCGCGTGCGCGAAATTTATCAAAGCACAGAGCATTGGGCGTTCCCAAATCTGTTGCGATCACGTCCAAGTGACCTTGATACCATCGATAAAGCGTGCCCATGCCGGGGGCGCCGACTTTACTCATGGTGCCAACCCAAAAGCCCCCCCATGGATCGGCACGTCCATCGTTGGACCGTGTTTCGGCACGATCTGCCTCTATGTCACAAAGCGGCGCTTCGATGCCTTTGTCGAGGTCGAATGTGATGAGGCCCGTCTCGGTGGCAATAAGGAGGGTGGTTTCATCTATCCACCCTGCGGCACTAACGGCACGATCAAAGCGCCACAGCAAAGGCGTATCGCCCTGGCGCGACAAAAGACTGTGGTTTTCTATATCAAACCAGAAGAGTTGTTGGCGGCGTGGATGCCAGAGTGGGCCTTCGCCAAGCATGGCTTTTCTGGTGTCGTAAACTTGGACGTTCTGTGACATACCTCGTTCCCTTCTTCTGCCCAACTGCGCACGTCAGAATGGGGAACGTCAAGCCTGTGCAATATGCCGTCACGCAGTGCTCTGAACAGGAGGCGCAGAAACACCTTACGCGCTCCGGTATGGTGGCGCACGCGCAAAGCCCATTTACAGGCCGCCGCAACGGCAACCAAAGGAAATAACGGGCCAGCACAAATGCGATATGCGATAAGAAGGCTGCGATAATTATAATATGTCTTCCAAAGAGGCACCAGTTCAGAGCCCCCGGGCTTTGCCGGTTGATAATCATGCTCAAACCGCAGTTGAGGATCAAAAAGCAGCTTACCACCCGCCGCCCGTAACGTGAGCGCATAGATCACGTCTTCACCATAAAAAAGTTTTGCCTGGGGAAGGCCCGCCCGTCTAATCCCTTTGCGCGATATGAAAAACCCAACGAAAGACGCACCATCAACCTTACGCATTTTACTGCTTTCATAATCGCTTGGCCCAAGGTGAAACCCATTACGACCCTTTACAAGCGTTTGCCAAAAGACCTTTGGGCTGCGGAAAGGATCACAAGAGGGGCGGTTTATCTCGCAGATGTCACCGTTAGGAAGATAAGCGGCTGCAGCCCAGGCTTCAGCAGCCGTGCGTGAACTCTGGTGAAATTTTTCAAGTGTGTCGTTGAATGGTCGCCCATCGTCATCCATAAGGACCATCCAGTCTGGATCATATCTCTGCTGGCAAAATTCCATACCCGTCGCAAACCCCCCAGCGCCGCCTTGGTTTGAGGACGATGTTATAATGTGGATTCGAAGGTCCGTTTGCTTTCTGAGCCAATTTTTCGTCCGATCGCTGCTCGCGTTATCGACGATAACAATACCTGTAAGATAGTCGTGTGATACAGAACAAAGCTGCTCTAGCGTGCGCCGGAGCTGATCAAGGCGATCATCATATGTGACCACAATGGCACATAGCGTCCCGGCGGACAAATGTTGCGGTAGAGAAGATGCTGCACACATACGATCAAGAGTACATAAGGATGTTTATTTGAAGTTTATATCTTACGGGGATTTTAAAATCCTATAATAAGAGGGTCCAAGTTATTCACAGACAGGATCATAACGCGAGATTGAAGATTACAAATTTTCGCTCTATGATCTTAACAATCAAGCTAAAGCTGCAATTTTAGATCAAAAGTCTTGACTAATATTTATAATTTGTAACAGCTACGCCATCTTAAAAAGCGTATAGAAATAGGATAGTTTAAATGTTTTATCGTGATGAACGTCTTGCTTTATTCATTGATGGATCAAACCTCTATGCAGCAGCAAAGGCGCTATCCTTCGATATCGATTACAAGCTTCTCCGGCAGGAATTTATGCGTCGTGGCAAGCTGATAAGGGCATTCTACTATACGGCGCTTTTGGAAAATGAAGAATACTCACCCATCCGCCCTCTTGTCGATTGGTTGGCTTACAACGGCTTTAAGATGGTCACGAAAACCGCCAAAGAATATGTCGATGCCCAAGGGCGACGGAAAATAAAAGGCAATATGGAAATTGATTTAACCGTCGATGCCATGGCCATTGCCGATCACGTCGATCACATTGTTCTATTTTCCGGAGACGGCGATTATCGTCCCCTGATCGAAGGACTGCAACGCAAAGGCTTGCGCGTGTCTGTTGTGTCTACGATCCGGTCACAACCGCCGATGATTTCAGATGAGCTGCGCCGTCAAGCCGATAACTTCATTGAGCTTTATGAATTGCGAGATGCCATCGGCCGCCCACCGCGGGAGCATTCTAGTGAAGACGCGGGCGCGCAATAAGGCCTTGCAGTGAAGTAAACGCATGTCAGCCGTTCCGAGAAGACGAGGATTTACATGACCACCCTAAATTTTGATGAGATCATTGATCGCTGTGGCACCCATTCGATGAAGTGGGATGAAATGGAGGCACGCTATGGCGTCTCTGCACAGAACGGTTTGTCCATGTGGGTGGCGGATATGGATTTTCGTCCCCCAAAGTGTGTGTCTGCGGCCTTGGCAAAGATGCAACATGATGGCATTTTTGGGTACTACGGCAATGATGAAAGCTATCGCCAAGCCATTTGTTCCTGGATGCAGACACGGCATAAATGGGTGGTTAATCCAGATCATATTTTCACGACCCATGGATTGGTCAATGGCACAGCGTTATGTGTTCATGCCTTCACACAACCAAACGATGGTGTTGTGCTGTTCACACCCGTTTATCACGCATTTGCCAGGGTGGTTAAAGCCGCCGGCCGGCAGGTTGTGGAATGTCCTCTCGTTGAAGAGAATGGTCATTATACCTATGACTTTGACCACTATGACACTCTGATGTCCGGTCATGAGCGTCTTTTGATGTTATGCTCCCCCCATAATCCGAATGGGCGCGTTTGGACCTTAGAGGAACTTGAAGGTGTTGCGGCGTTTGCCCAGCGTCACGATTTGATTATTGTCTCCGATGAAATCCATCACGATCTCGTCTACCCCGGTCACACGCACACCCCCATGACAGCCCTCTCTGGGATAGAGGATCGGCTTGTCATGATGACGGCCCCTACCAAAACCTTTAATATTGCGGGCTGTCATACCGGAAATGTCATCATCAAAGATGCGAAATTGCGGGCGACTTTTGCCAGTCTGATGAATGGCTTGGGGATGTCTGCAAACAGTTTCGGCCTTATTATGACAGAGGCGGCCTATAGCCCCGAGGGCGCCGCATGGGTTGATGCGTTGATGCTTTATCTTGATGGCAACCGTAAAATTTTCGATGCAGGCATCGCAGAAATCCCCGGGCTGCGATCAATCCCTTTGCAATCGACATACCTTTCATGGGTCGATTTCTCCGGCACCGGCATGGCACGTAGCGATTTTACCGCACGGGTTGAGAAGGACGCGAAAATCGCCGCCAATCATGGCCCGACATTTGGCACCGGTGGAGAAACATTTCTTCGCTTCAATATCGCAACGCCCCGTGTGCGGGTTGTAGAGGCTGTTAAAAGACTTCAAGCGGCCTTTTCTGACTTACAATGAAGGGTCTTGAAATACTTCTTAAGAAGAAAGACTAACCACAGATACCGAAAGACCCAAGATGAGCTTCAGACCACAACCCCCAAGCCCTGCGCGTCCCAATCGCTGCCAACTGTTTGGCCCTGGGTCCAATCCCAAGTTATTTCCAAAGATGGCCGCATCGGCTGCCGATGTCGTTAATCTTGATTTAGAAGATTCCGTTGCACCGGATGACAAAGCGCAAGCGCGTCAAAATGTGATTGAGGCCATCAACACAATAGACTGGGGCACAAAACGTGTGAGTGTGCGGATCAACGGCCTCGATACCGGGTATTGGTATCGTGATGTTGTCGATCTCCTCGAACAGACAGGGCCGCGATTGGATCAACTCATGATCCCAAAGGTGGGCCGTGCGGAGGATGTCTATGCCGTCGATGCCCTGGTGAGCGCGGTTGAAATGGCTATGGGCCGCGAAAAACCCATCGCACTTGAGGTGATTATCGAGTCCGCCTCTGGCCTGGCCCATGTGAACGAAATTGCCGCGGCCTCCCCTCGTCTTGAAGCAATGAGCCTTGGAGCGGCGGATTTTGCAGCCTCTATGGGGATGCAAACCACAGGCATTGGGGGGACTCAGGAAAACTACTATATGCATCGCGAAGGGGCAAAATATTGGTCTGATCCTTGGCATTGGGCCCAAACAGCCATCGTTGCGGCCTGCCGCACCCATGGTGTGTTACCCGTTGATGGTCCGTTTGGCGATTTCTCCGATGTGGATGGCTTTCGCGCCCAAGCTTTGCGCTCGGCCACCCTTGGCATGGTGGGCAAATGGGCAATCCATCCCAGCCAAATCAACCTTGCCAATGAGATTTTCACACCGTCTGAGGATGATGTGCAAGAGGCCCATAATATTCTCGCGGCAATGGAAGAAGCCAAAGCGACAGGCGCAGGGGCCACAACCTACAAAGGGCGTCTTGTCGATATTGCTTCTATCCGTCAAGCTGAAGTGATTGTGAAACAAGCTAAAATTATTGCCACACAGGGGTAAGGATCCTTTAAACCTATAAACTTAGAACCGTTGCCCAGCGCTGCATAGTCTTTTAAACTAATTTTGGATTATGGGGTTTATAGCCCTTTTAGGAGCCCAAAATGGAAAAAATTCCCGTTACTCCCACAGGATTTAATGCCCTGAACACGGAATTAAAAAAACTCAAATCCGAAGAACGCCCTGCGGTCATAAAAGCCATCGCCGAAGCGCGTGAGCACGGAGATCTGAGCGAAAATGCGGAATATCATTCGGCGCGCGAAAAACAATCCTTTATCGAGGGCCGCATCAAAGAGCTTGAGGCCTTGATCTCTCTGGCCGAAGTGATCGATCCATCGAAACTGTCAGGCTCGATTAAATTCGGGGCGCGGGTGACCCTCATTGATGAAGAGACAGAGGAAGAGAAAACCTACCAGATTGTGGGCGAAACAGAAGCCAATATTGAACAGGGTCTTCTCAATATCAAATCGCCTCTGGCCCGTGCGCTTATTGGTAAAGAGGAAGGCGACAGTGTTGAGGTGCGCACGCCCGGCGGTCATCGGGATTATGAAATCCTATCTGTGGCCTATCGGTGACGAAGTAACGGATTGAGACGATGTCTGATAAAATACGCCCCGTCAGAAAATCTGATCGTGTAAAAACCCTGACATCTGTTTCAAAGCCATCAGAGACCTATCCCCGGACAAAGAAAGAAACTGAAACCCATCTTATGCCGGTTGAATCAATAGGATTACTTTTCAGTTGTGTTTGGCTGTTTGTTTTGGGTGTTATTTTCTTTGTTCTTGAACCAAGCGTGACACCTCAGCTCTTTACTGCGATCATCACAATTCTTTTGGTCGTTGTATTACCGCTGGCGCTGATTTTAATCATCGTCTCCGTCGCAAAAATGCTGCAATCAATGCACGAAAACGCAAGTCGTTTACAGGTTTCATTTGATGCAATGCGGCTTGCCTTTCTAAAATTACAACCGGAAGCGAAATCTTCGTCCAATGTAGGTGCCGAAAAAATATCCGAGCGCCCCTTGCCTATTCCCCAAAACGAGGTGGATCAGATTGCTGATCACCCTGATACTCTAATAATCCCGCACTTTCGGAGTATCCACACAGAAAAGAAGCTTGATGATAATGCACAGGCAAGCCTTGCTCTTGGCACACGTATGGATGAGCTGCCGCATCCAAATCCATTGACCATGGAAGAGATTATCTGTGCGGTTAATTTTCCCGAAACAGAAGCGGATAAAAAAGGGTTTCAAATACTGCGTCGCGCTTTGAAAGATCATAAAATAGCAAAACTTATTAAGGCGTCTCAGGATGTTCTAACCTTAATGAGTCAAGACGGTATCTATATGGATGATTTGGTACCGGATCGCGCCAAACCAGATGTTTGGCGTAAATTTGTGAATGGGGACAGAGGACGCGAGATTGCAGCCCTTGGGGGTATTCGTGATCGATCCTCGCTGGCATTAACATCGAACCGGATGAAATCTGATCCTGTGTTTCGGGACACGGTGTTTCACTTCATGCGGCAGTTTGATAAATTCTGTTCTGATATACTGCCGCACGCCACAGATATAGAGATCACCCGGTTTGCAAACACGCGATCTGCGCGCGCCTTCATGGTTATTGGAAGGGTGACAGGCACATTTAGATGAATTTTCTCAATAACACATAAAAAATTGGCTTCATAACCGCAGAACGGCCCCAGGGTTGAGAATACCCTTTGGGTCCAAGGCGTGTTTGATGGCGCGCATAGCGTTGCGTTTTCCAGGGTCTTCATAGCGCTCAAGATCTTCGACCTTGAGACGCCCCACACCATGCTCAGCAGCGACAGACCCGCCCAGCGCATTCACCAAATCGTGTACACAGCGTTTGATGTCCAGGCGCTGATTTTCGTGATCTGCCCGGGTACGCCCTGGCAAGGGAAAGACATTCCAATGTAAATTGCCATCGCCCAAATGACCAAAGCAATTAATCCGGAACTCTCCGATCTGGGACAATTGTTTTGGCCCTTGCGCTATGAATTCAGAAAGTGCCCCCAATGGCAGGGAAATATCATGAGATGAAACCGATCCAATCCGTCGATTGGCTTCTGGGATTGCTTCACGCAAAGTCCAAAACGCCGTGCGCTGGCTTTCAGACTGACTGAGGACACCATCCTGCACCAAGCCTGTCTCGAACGCCACCTCAAAAAACTGCACCATAGCCTGCTGCGCGTCGATCTGGCCCATGAAACCAACATCAATCAAAACCATCCAGTCTGGGATTTGTTCGAACGGGAAGGTTACGTCAGGACCAACCTCTTGCAAAAAGGCAAGTCCAACACCTGAAATCAACTCAAAAGCTGTGATGGCCTCTCCCAAGACGTTTTGGGCAAGATGCAAAAGATCAAGTGCCGCACTTGGATCTGAAACCACAAAGAAAGCAGCACTTTCTGAGGTAGGTCTTTGGAAAAGCCTCAGCGTCGCGGCTGTGATAACTCCCAATGTCCCCTCAGACCCAATAAGGAGATGGCGTAGGTCGTACCCCATATTGTTTTTCCGAAGACCTTTAAGTGACTGCAAAACAGTGCCATCTGCCAAAACAACCTCAATCCCCAGGCAAAGATCCCGTGCATTGCCATAGCGTAAGACATTCACACCCCCTGCATTGGTGGCCAGAAGCCCGCCAATTCTAGCCGACCCCTGAGAGGCCAAGATAAGGGGAAAAAGGCGCCCGGCCGACTGTGCCGCATCCTGTGCGTGCTCTAAAATCACCCCGGCCTCTACAGTCAAAGTGTTGCCAAGGGTATCAATGCTTCGGATTGTTGTCATACGCTCCATTGACACGATCACAGGCGGTGGAAGGTCGTTGCCGCCGATCTGGCCACCCACCAGGCCTGTTCCCCCTGCATAGGGGATGACTGGCACAGATGCTGCGTGACAAATCGACAAAAGGGTTGACATTTCTTCCACCGATGATGGTGCCAGCACAACACCGCCCGCACTCTCAAACCGACCTCGGGGTTCCTCCAAATAGGCTTTCGTTGCAGGTCTAAAGCTGCCTTTTGGAAGTTTCTGATGCAGTTGAGGCAGGATCGTTTCTGCGGAATAGAACATATTCCGTTTATTCGCTATCGCTTAGAAACCGCGGGCGCAGTACAATCACCGTTGGACGCCGTGGGAGTGTTCTTAACGACACCTCAAGGTGAGACGCATCTTGCGTTTCCACCAGAAATCCGCCTTCTGACATGTCTGACAAAAATTGATTGAGTGTTCCACGGCCAAACCAATGCATAGGGATCACAATCGATGATTTGAGCCGGTCAAGAATGCGAAACAGCGTCCCCAGATCAACCGTGAGCCCGCCATCAACAGGGGCCAAGACAACATCAAGCCGTCCAAGGGCCGCATATTGGTTTGCAGTGGGTTCATGATGCAGATGGCCCAGATGACCAATGCACAAACCGCCCACCTCAAACACGAAAATAGAATTCCCGTTTGGTCGGCCTGGCCCGCCAAATCTGTCCCGAATATCTGTGGAGACCGAGCGCACCAGCATTTCGCCTAAATCGAGATAATGATTGGCGGGGGTGCCGGCGTCCTCCTGCGACCAGCCTGGAAGCACATGGGGAATGCGTTCATCGGGAAAGGCCGTCCAATGGCTGTCATGGGCAATATTCATTGTGACCACATCCGGCACCAGGGATGTTGTGCCAATAAAGCCCACATAATCGGTCACAGCAGTCAGACCACCGGGGGTCTCCAGCAGAAACATCGCATGGTCAATATAACTGAGGCGGACGGTAAAATCGTCCGGCAGGGGCGCGCGGAAAGCAGCCTTGTGGATGTAGTGGATCGTTGGATCCGCTTCGGCAACGGCGATACAATGCGATGGCCTGCGGTCCTGAGCGGACAATGCAGTCGGCAAAAAAATACAAACTATAATGCAAAGCATTCGCATGACTCTCATTGTCGTTTGATTGGCTGAAAAATCAAGAGAAAGTGTCAAAGCAATGTATCTTGCTTGTGATCCTGCTGAGGTGGCTCCAGTCCCAGATGCCGCCAAGCCCGGTTGGCCAACAACCGCCCGCGTGGGGTGCGTTGGATCAAACCCGTTTGCAGAAGGTAGGGTTCAATCACTTCTTCAAGCGCATCGCGGCTTTCCGAGAGGGCGGCGGCGATGGTTTCAATGCCCACGGGACCACCACCATAATGATCCGCAATAAAAGTGAGGTAGCGTAAATCGGCCCCGTCGAGCCCTAAGGTATCAACCCCAAGCTTGGTCAAAGCGTCATCGGCCAAGCCCTGCGTTATGGTTCCCCCTCCTGCGACAACAGCGAAATCAACCACCCGGCGCAACAGACGCCCTGCAACACGGGGGGTGCCGCGCGCACGGCGCGCAATCTCCCGTGCGCCATCGTCATCTGCAGGCACGCCCATCAAGCGCGCGCCACGGGTCACAATGTCATGGAGTTCATCTTCGGTATAAAACTGAAGCCGTGTTGGAATCCCAAACCGATCTCTTAACGGCGTTGTCAACAGCCCAAGGCGCGTTGTGGCGCCGATCAGGGTGAAAGGATTTAAATCAATGCGCACCGTGCGGGCCGCGGGCCCCTCTCCAATCACAAGATCGAGCGCAAAATCTTCCATCGCGGGATAGAGCACCTCTTCAACGACGGGGTTCAATCGGTGAATTTCATCGATGAACAACACATCATGGCGCTCTAGGTTCGTCAGGATCGCCGCCAAATCTCCGGCTTTGGCCAAGACAGGCCCGCTGGTCATACGAAACCCCACCCCCAGCTCCCGCGCCATGATTTGCGCCAAAGTGGTTTTACCCAATCCCGGCGGCCCATGAAACAGAACGTGGTCCATCACGGCGCTGCGCAACCGTGCGCTTTCAATGAAGATGGCTAAGTTGGCGCGCGCATCAGCTTGGCCGATAAATTCATCAAGCCTTTTGGGCCGCAACGCCTTATCTTGATCGTCGATATCGGGTTCGCCGCGCAAAAGAGGATCAGGGTCCATGGGCTTATCCATGTGGGGCAAGCATTCTGAGGGCGGCTTTGATCAAGTCACCCGTGCCCTCAGTGCCCGCGTCACGTGCTTGCGTGACAGCGCGTGCGGCATCGGCAGGCGTATATCCAAGGTTCGAGAGTGCAGAAATCGCTTCAACGTGATCAGAGGTGCCGTCAGGCGCAGGGGGTGGTGATTGTATCGTTTGCGTCATAGTGTGTTTGGGTTTGCCCATGTCAGCGGAGCGCGTGCTCTCAACACTCAAGACCATCACATTCGGCGCTTTATCCTTCAGCTCATTCACAACCCGGCTTGCAATTTTTGGCCCGATCCCCGGGGCCATCTTAATGGCATTTGCATCTCCCAAAGTGATGGCACGGGCAACCCCGTCTTCGCCCAAGGTTCCCAAAATCGCCAAAGAGGCCTTGGCCCCAACGCCTTGAACAGAAATCAACAAGCGATGCCAGGCGCGTTCAACAGGTGTGAGAAAGCCAAAGAGTTGCAAAAGGTCCTCCCGCACCAGTAAATCGGTGTAAAGCGTGACCACCTCCCCCAAAGGGGGCAACGCCATAAGTGTGCGCTCGCTCACATGTATCACATATCCCACCCCGGACACATCCAAGATCACACTGTCCTTCTCAGTATATGCAATCTGTCCGGTGAGAAAGCCAATCATTCGGCAGCTCTGAGCATCGTGCGCATATGATGCGCGGTCTGAAGGTGAACGCTGTGGCAGATCGCAATGGCAAGTGCATCTGCGGCATCTGGGCCCGCAAATTTGACGTGGGACAACTGCAGCTGGACCATGTGTTGCACCTGTGATTTATCGGCATGTCCAACACCAACAAGCGCTTTTTTGATCGTATTGGGGGCATATTCGCCAACCTCAAGGCCAGCAAGCGCAGGGGCCAGTAGAGCAACCCCCCGGGCTTGGCCAAGTTTGAGCGTGCCTGCACCATCTCTGTTCACAAAGGTTTGTTCGACGGCAACAGCATCGGGTTGATAAAAGGCGATAACGTCAGAAAGATCCTTGAACAAAACACAAAGACGATCCGCCATCGGCGCAGAATGCGGCGGCGTCGATTGCCCATTGGCAATGTGTCGCAACTGTGCGCCCTGTCTTTCAATGATACCCCAGCCGAGACACCTCAACCCAGGATCGATACCAAGTATGCGCATTTATCACCATTTTTCTGCTCTTGCGACAAAACTATCACGCGCTGTGAACTTGGGCTAGGTGAAATAATTTACACAGGTCTTTGGAGTGTGCAAAATGCGACAAACCGATATCGTAATACGACCATTATGACGCAAAATTTCTGTTTCATCACAACAGATTATGGCATTTTCTTGTTATGCAGATTTTGCATGTTTGATATGCAAAATGTATGCTTGCTGATCCCAATTTCACTTCATATTTGACACAATGGATATGATAATATCAGCGGTTTTGAAAGAGATCACAGTTCTCGGTCAGGAAAGGATAAAACGATGGGAACACAGTATATCACCCGTACGATTGCCCGTGGCTTTTGGATTGCATTTACGTCAGTTTTTGACATGATCGATGCTTGGAATAACAAACGCCAAACACGTAAAGATTTGTTTTCTCTGTCTGAAAAAGAACTTTGCGATATTGGCCTCAGTCGCGGCGACATCCATAGGTTTTAACAAATCTCGTGTATCATTCAACAAAACGCCGCACACTGCGGCGTTTTCGCGTTTATTACTGGAAAAACTCCGCCAGCATTTCATTTGTTTGATCAACAAGCCAATCGGTAATGGGTTCATTCTCTAACATCATTGCAACAATCTGTAATGTTAGCCCTCTATCGTAAAGGTTTTCAAGATACGCCGTCAATTGCTGTTCATCAAAATAAACATGCACAAATGTTTTGAGAGACAACAAAGCAATCAATATAAAAAACAGCCACTGGAAGGGAAACCGGATGCCACCTTCTGCGCTCATGACAGGCACGATCAATCCGTCATCGCGCACTTCGTAAAATACCTTTACATCTTTACGTTTGCGGAATTTTTCTTTGCGATTTATTGCTTCTATACGTTGTTTAAAATTATGATCGTTGTTTTTCATCTAAAAATCAACATATCTAATCCATTAATCGAACATCACTCTATCCATGAAATATGGCAAAATTTTGGATTATTCTGGAAATAAGGCCAAGAAAAAGATCGAAATCTTTTAAAAACGAAACGTTTTTAATGTGTTGTCGAGTACTGTTTTCGAAATAGAAAATCAGATTTATGAGGTTGGCAGCGTTCATCCCTTTCCTCCATCGCGTCGCACTGTTAGAGGCTTGGGAAAACCCAACCAAGGATAGATACGATGAAGACTCTTGTTTTCGGACATAAAGCCCCCGATACGGATTCCACCGGTTCAGCCATCGCATGGGCTTGGTACCTCCAGACAATACGGGGGGAAGAGGCCGAAGCAGTTCTTTTGGGACAACCAAATACAGAGGCTGCTTTTATGCTTGAGTATTGGGACCTGACACAACCGCGTATTATTGCGGACATTGCTGAGAACCAGCCTGTCTATATTCTGGATACCAATAATCCTGCAGAATTGCCTCAGACTATAAAAACAGCCGATATCCGCGGAATCATCGATCACCACAAACTTGTGGGCGGCCTAGAGACAAAGGGGCCCATTGAAATCACACTGCGGCCCTTGGCGTCTACAGCTACCATTCTGACCGATCTTATAGGGGATGATATGGATCAGACCCCCAAAGGCATCAAAGGGGCGCTGCTCAGCTGTATTCTATCCGATACGCTTGCGTTTCGCAGCCCAACCACAACAGCGCATGACCGTGATGTCGCCGAGCGCCTTGCGGCAGATATTGACCTTGATATCATGACCTATGCCGACGCGATGTTTGCGGCAAAATCAGATGTTTCCGCGTTTTCAGATGCCGAACTTTTGCGCATGGACTCGAAAGAATATGCCATCGATGGGACAAAATTTCGGGTGAGCGTTCTTGAGACCACGACGCCTGCAAGTGTGCTGGGGCGGAAGGACAGCCTGATGTCCACCATGGAGATTGTCGCCAAAGAAGACGGTGTGGATCAGGTTTTATTGTTCGTTATTGATATCCTCAAAGAAGAGGCAACACTTCTGTTGCCCAATGATCTGACACGCGATCTGGTCCACAAAAGTTTTAACGTGGATGTTGGCGACAAAGATACCGTCGTCCTGCCTGGTGTTGTCTCTCGCAAAAAGCAAATCATCCCGGTGCTGACACTCACATGACAAAAGTGATCCGCTCTCTATCAGAGGTATCTGATGCCTATGCCGCGTTATTTGTGGATCTGTGGGGCTGCCTTCATAACGGCGTACATCCCTATCCAGGGGCCGTTGAAGCCTTGCAAAGCTACCGACAAAACGGTGGGCGCGTTATTTTTGTGACAAACTCCCCCCGACCTTGGCGGGGTGTTGTCGCACAGCTAGATGGGATGGGCGTGCCACGCGATTGTTGGGATGGGATCGCAACCTCAGGCGATTCCGCACGGACCGCTATGTTTTTGGGGGCTGTGGGTGAAAAAGTCTACCATATCGGTGTACCACACGATGATCCGTTTTTCACACCACCTGAAATTTTAGAGCATCCCAAGGCCATTCAACGCGTCCCCCTGGAGGAGGCCGAAGGGATCGTCTGTACAGGTCCTTTCGATCCGTTTGCAGACCCAAACGACATGCGTGGGCCTTTGCTTTTGGCCAAAACAAAGGGGCTGAAATTTTTGTGCGCCAATCCCGACATCGTGGTTGATCGCGGGGATCGCAGAGAATGGTGTGCCGGGGCCTTAGCGCAACTTTACACGGACATGGGGGGCGAAAGCCTCTATTTCGGGAAACCGCATCCTCCGATTTACGATCTTGCCCGTCGGAGACTTTTACAAGTGCAAGACATCCCCGACACTGACATTCTGGCCATTGGGGATGGGCCTGCCACAGATGTTTCAGGTGCCATAAGAGAGGGACTTGATATTCTGTTTATCTCTGGCGGGTTGGCGGCTGTTGACACGGGCACGCCCGACTTAGGCGATCCTGATGACACAAAATTGACTGCATTTCTTGCCCAAGAAAATATATCACCAAATTATATCATTGGGACCTTAAGGTAATTTTGTTACACCAAAAGCCTATTAGGAAATAAAATTATTTCTTATTTGGGCGTAATATGTCATCTCCTATCGTAAAGGCTTATAATCCGGAGATGATTGTGTTGGATAATGTGCGCCGTGGAACGATTTGCATCGAAGATATTGAAATTGGTATGACGCGGTCTTTGAGCAAAGTCATCACCAGTGAAGACATTGAGATGTTTGCGGCTGTTTCCACAGATCACAATCCTGTCCATCTCGATGAAGATTATGCGCAGAACACACGATTTCATGGGCGCATTGCCCATGGCATGCTGACGGCCAGCCTCATCTCTGCTGTGATCGGAGAGCAACTGCCCGGACACGGCACAATCTATCTGAGCCAAACCTTGACATTTCTGGCCCCTGTGCGGCCCGAAGATCGGGTGGAGGCCCATGTGAGCGTCATCGACATGGACATTGCCCATCGTCGGGTTACGCTGGCCACAACATGTCTCATAGAGGGCAAAAAGGTTTTAACAGGCGAAGCGGTTGTGCGCGCGCCTTCTCGTAAGCTGAACTGATCTTGCCCTGACGCAAGAGGTCCATTAACCAAAGCAAAGTATGGACATTATCCGCGATTATCAATTTGTCGCACCACATCTGCGCGGTGCCTCTGCCGCGATTGGCAATTTTGATGGCATACATCTGGGCCATCAACATGTGCTTGATCGTGCGCGTCACCCTGAATATCCCCTGGGCGTTGTCACGTTTGAGCCGCACCCCCGCCAGTTCTTTTCCCCTAACGCCCCAGCCTTTCGCTTGATGAGCTCTGCGGCACGGGCAAACCGATTGGCCAAACTCGGCGTTGAGCGGCTTTATGAGCTGAACTTCAATACCTCTCTGTCTGAGCTCTCTCCTGACGTTTTTGTAAAAGACGTTTTGTTTGAAGGCTTGGGCCTTCGGAACGTGGTTGTTGGATCTGACTTTTGCTTTGGTAAGAACCGGGCTGGCAATGCGGAAACGCTGCGGCGTCTTGGGGCCTCTTTGGGGTTTGGTGTCACGGCTGTTCCTCTCTTACAAGATCAAGGAAAACCCGTGTCGTCCACAGCGATACGTCGCGCATTATCCGATGGTTTACCCGAACAGGCCGCCGCGATGCTGGGGCACTGGCATCGTCTTGAAGGCCCTGTTGTGCATGGTGAGAAACGCGGGCGCACGTTGGGCTATCCCACAGCAAATATGGAGCTGACAGGGCTGCACGTGCCGCGGCTGGGTGTTTATGCCGTCTTGGTAGATGTTTTAAGCGGCCCACATAAGGGGAGCTATGATGGCGTCGCCTCACTTGGGGTCAGGCCTATGTTTGGCGGCGAAACCCCAAATCTTGAAAGTTATCTGTTTGATTTCACAGGTGATATTTACGGCACACCCATCTCTGTCGCTTTGGTGGCTTATCTGCGTCCAGAGGAGAGTTTCCCCAACCTTGACGCACTTATCGCGCAGATGGATCGTGACAGTGCTGCAGCCCGCGAATGGCTCAAGACGGTATAGACATGCGACCGGAATTTTGGACATTGCCGCTTAAAGACCTCACGCAAGATGAATGGGAGGCGTTGTGCGATGGATGTGGCAAATGCTGCCTCAATAAGCTGGAAGATGAAGACACAGGGGAAGTTGTCTTCACGCGCATTGCCTGCCGCCTGTTTGATGCCTCCACATGCCGGTGTGCAAATTATGCCAACCGCAAACGCTATGTGCCCGAATGCCTTGTGCTGACATATAAAACAATGGCTGAGGTGGCGTATTTCATGCCAGAAACCTGTGCCTACCGACGCCGCCATGAAGGGAAGGATTTACCGTTTTGGCATCCTCTGATCACAGGAGACCCAAACTCCGTCCACACCGCTGGTGTTTCTGCAAAAGATTGGGCGCTTTCTGAAATGGATATCCACCAGGACGATTGGGAGGATTATGTCATTGAAGACCCTTTGGGCCCAAAGACAGCACTCTAAATCATGACGTGTGCATTTGCGAAGAACGCCTGCGCTTCTATACGCATTTATATGAACATAATACCCTCTATTTTCATGTCGAAATATAAGGAAAGATGTTATGGGACTTTTGGTTGATGGCATATGGCGCGATACGTGGTACGATACCAAATCGACAGGTGGCACCTTTAAGCGCAGTACAGCGACATTTCGCAACTGGATTACCGTGGATGGCCGCCCTGGCCCCACAGGTGAGGGTGGATTTAAAGCAGAGCCTGGCCGCTATCACCTTTATGTGTCTTATGCCTGCCCCTGGGCCCACCGCACATTGATTTTCCGCACCCTAAAGGGCTTGGCGGATATCATAGACATCTCCGTTGTGCATCCAGATATGTTGGGGGATGGTTGGACGTTTGAAACGAATTTCGAAGGCGCGACGGGCGACATCCTATTCGGATCAGACTTCATGCGTGAGATTTATCTGCGCGCTGATCCCAATGTGTCGGGCCGGGTGACCGTTCCCGTGCTGTGGGATAAAGAGCGTGACACCATCGTCTCTAATGAAAGTTCTGAAATCATACGCATGTTCAACACGGCGTTTAACGACCTGACTGGGAACACATCAGATTACTATCCTGAAGTTCTGCGTGATGAAATCGATGTCATCAATACCCGCATTTATAATGACGTGAACAACGGTGTTTACAAATCCGGGTTCGCCACCAGCCAAAGCGCCTATGACAAAGCTGTTGTCCCGCTTTTTGAAGCACTTGAGTGGCTGGAAGAGCTTTTGGGGGACCGACATTATTTAACGGGTGATCAGATCACAGAGGCAGATTGGCGACTGTTCACAACGCTGATACGATTTGACATGGTCTATCACCTACATTTTAAGTGCAATCGCAAGCGGATTATCGATTATCCAAACCTTTGGAATTATACGCGAGAGCTTTACCAACATCCAGGAATTGCCGAGACGGTAAATATGGCGCATATTGTACGTCACTATCATTATAGTCACGAGACCCTCAATCCTTCCCGTATCATACCGATAAACCCAGAGGTTGATTTTAA
>CAWUJT010000026.1:0-22270 GCA_963922715.1 uncultured Thalassobacter sp. | reverse complement strand
CATTATGGCGTCTGTCATTCTTTTGGCGCTCCTTGCCGCTGCGATAACGGAATGCGGCGTCCCTGCCAAGGGCCGATTGAAGGGGCCGTATTGAAAACTTCCCCTAAGATTTCTTTGCATTACGCGGATGTCTGTTGCGCCTACGGCCCGTGAGGCTTAAGCGAAGTCAAGCGAGAAGGAGACCGACATGCGGTTTGAAAGCACCAATACTTACGTGGCTACAGATGATTTGACCGTAGCTGTGAATGCCGCCATCACGCTGCAAAGGCCCCTCCTGGTGAAGGGAGAGCCCGGAACCGGCAAGACAGAGCTGGCCCGGCAAGTGGCGACAAGTTTAAACGTGCCAATGATCGAATGGGCAATCAAATCCACCACAAAGGCGCATCAGGGCCTTTACGAATATGACGCCGTCAGCCGTCTGCGCGACAGCCAGTTGGGGGAGGCGCGAGTGCATGATGTCAAGAATTACATCAAGCCCGGAAAACTGTGGGAGGCCTTCACGACAGACGATCGCGTTGTGCTTTTGATCGATGAAATTGACAAAGCGGATATCGAGTTTCCAAACGATCTGTTGCAAGAACTGGACCGGATGGAATTTTTCGTCTATGAAACGGGCGAGACAATACGCGCTGTGCACAGGCCGATTGTGATCATCACCTCAAATAATGAAAAAGAACTGCCAGATGCATTTTTACGCAGGTGCTTTTTCCACTACATTCGCTTTCCTGATATGAAGACGATGAAAGCCATTGTGAACGTGCATTTTCCTGGGATCAAAGACACGCTTTTGACCCAAGCACTGACCCAGTTTTTCACCATTCGGGATCAAGCGGGCTTGAAGAAGAAACCCTCAACCTCTGAAGTTCTCGATTGGTTAAAGCTGCTTCTGGCCGAAGACCTCGACACAGAAGATTTGCGCCAAGACCCAACTTCGGCCCTGCCTAAACTATACGGCGCGTTGTTGAAGAACGAACAAGATGTTGCGCTCTTTGAGCGGCTGGCCTTTATGAACAGAGCGGGGCGGTAAGACATGCACGACTTTATTCTGCGCGCGCCACAAGAAGGCGATTTTGCCGCCTGGTCCGATTTATGGCGCGGATACTTAGAATTTTACGAAAGTGAAGAACCGCTGGCGCAGTACAGACACGCTTTTGAACACTTGCTCAGCGAAGATCCAGCGCGTTTTCAAGGCATATTGGCCATTGGTGAGGATGGCCCCATCGGCCTGGCCCATTATGTGTTTCACCCAAATATCCGCCGGCCAGAAGGGTCTTGTTATTTACAAGATTTGTTCACAGACCCCAAAGCGCGGGGCCGTGGTGTGGGGCGGGCCTTGATTGAAGCTGTTTCAGAGGCCGCGCAGGCACGCGGTGTTGTGGAAATTTACTGGATGACACAGGAGTTCAACTATCAAGGACGCATGCTTTATGACCGCGTCGGGATGAAAACACCATTCATCAAGTACACAAAACGCACCGTAGATACTTAGGGTTAAGCCAGCCCCATACTCCGCAAGGTTCAGGTGTTGTCGTGTCAGATAACGATCATTTTCGCCGGTGGCAGAAATGTGTGGGTTTTGGCACATTTAGGTTGCGGAGAAACTCAGCTATGATCCAAACCTTGCCATTTCTCCGGTTCCCTCTATTCTTTCTATGCGGTAAAATTTCCAAGGCAAGCCCTACGAGAAGATGAAACTGATGTCTTTCTCTTTAAGGTCAATACGTCCGACGGGATTATGACTGGAGGCTGCAAAGGGGAAATAGCCTTTAAATCTGCGCACATATCAGAGCTTTGAGTAGAACTGAGGCACAGAGGGAAAGGTTTGGGCCGTGAACTCCTGAGATCTGCAGAACAATTCGCGAAGGACAAAGGCTGCATTCGCGTTCATCTTGAGACCCGAAACGACAAGGCACGTGACCTCTACGAGACGTTGGGATACTCGATTTTCGGGTTTTTGCCTAACTACGAAGGTGAGAGCAGCTTTTACTATCTTGAAAAGCGGCTTGACCAATCGGATGCAACGTACCGCACACCGAATAAATATGCAGCCAAATCCACATATCACAAATAATTCTTTTAGCCACAGAGGTTGCGGGGCTGTCCTGTGATCCGTAAAATACTTAAGGGCTATTAAAAAGGACTTCGGCCATGATTATTTTTGCTCTTACAACAGGTCTTGGCGCGATTTTCGGGGGATGGCTCGCCTACAGGCGCAAAGGCAATGGGTTCGATATCGCACAATATGCGGCGGTCTTTGCAATCATAGGTTTTATCGTCGGAGCGATCTTTACAATCATCCTGGCCCGTAGCATGGGCATCTAAGCGCAATGTTCCTGCGGTTCTTTGATGCGGTTCGTAATGCAGGCGTGCCAGTCACACTGCGGGAATTTCTGACATTCCTTGAAGGGCTCTCGGCGGGGCTTTGCACCTATGATATCGAGGCGTTTTATTATTTTGCCCGCACAACCATGGTCAAAGACGAACGCTACCTCGATCGATTTGATCAAGCCTTTGCGCAATGTTTCAAGGGGTTAGAGACAATCACATCCGAGACTGTTTTAGACACGCTGGACCTGCCCAAAGACTGGCTGGAAAAGCTGGCTGAAAAACATCTGAGCACTGAGGAAAAAGCACACATCGACGCCTTGGGCGGGTTCGATAAGCTGATGGAAACCCTCAAAGAGCGGCTCAAAGACCAGCAGGGCCGCCACCAAGGAGGATCGAAATGGATCGGAACGGCGGGCACCTCCCCCTTTGGGGCCTATGGATATAATCCGGAGGGGATTCGCATCGGGCAACACGAAAGCCGACATCAAAGGGCTGTGAAAGTGTGGGACAAGCGCGCATTTCGCAATCTCGATGACACGGTGGAGCTTGGCACACGCAACATCAAAGTGGCGCTCAAACGGCTGCGGGCTTGGGTGCGCGACGGTGCTGCGGAAGAGCTTGATCTGGACAGCACAATCCGCGCAACAGCCGAACACGGTTATCTCGATGTCCAAACCCGGCCAGAACGGCGCAATGCTGTGAAAGTGCTGTTGTTTTTGGATGTAGGGGGCTCGATGGATCCGTATATCAAGATCGTGGAAGAGCTGTTTTCAGCGGCGCGTTCAGAATTCAAGCACCTGGAATATTACTATTTCCACAACTGTCTTTATGAAGGGGTGTGGCGCGACAATCACAGGCGGTGGGATCAGCACATCCCAACCTGGGATGTACTCAGAACCTATGGCACGGATTACAAATGTATCTTTGTGGGCGATGCGTCCATGAGTCCCTATGAGATTGCTGTGCCAGGGGGCGCGAATGAGCATTGGAATGCGGAAGCTGGCCATGTCTGGCTAACCCGCGCACGGGAGGCCTGGCCCTGTAGCCTTTGGATCAATCCTTTAGAGGAACGCGCCTGGCGATATACGCCATCTGTGGGCATGATCTCGGAAATTTTTGCGGGCCAAATGGTGCCGATGACGTTGGGTGGCATAACCCGGGGGATGCAGATCCTTGCTCGGTAACATGTATGCCCTCCTGATCGCAGGAAGATTACCAGCTTGTGATCTTCAATAAAAAATTGCCAGGCTTTGATACCTGGCAATTAATTATGCAGTATTTTCTTGAACTGCTATTATTTGTTTGCATCTCTGATAATTGAAGCAGCGGCTTCGTTCATTTCTCTGTTGCTGTCACCATCAGTGAACGCGTTTGCGATCAAAAGAAGTTGACCAACTGTAAGACCGTTGAGTTCAGAACAATTGCTGATGATGCCGCGTGTTTGCGCTTCTGAGCACACTTTGGAAAGCATTGAAGAAACTTCAGCACCCATTGCGAAAGCGGATGTGCCAGTTGCAAGGCTAGCGGCGAGTGTTACTGCTGTGAGAGTACGTGTCATAATATGATCCTTTCTAGGTTTAGGAGAGCCGGAAGTCCGACACCCTCGTCTCGAAACAGGTTGAGACTGGCATCCAGCCCTACCCGAGCGATTTGATCATTGGCAAGCTTAGTACAAGAGGTCAAGACTTTAGTAAGCCGTCGGAAAGTTATATTTCTAACATCTCCGTGTTGTTATGTTATTGCAACAATTTGTGCAGGATACGGAAACAAAACAGACCGATATAAGCCTTTCTTCCCATGTTGTGGACCAGACTTTCACTATTCTGCCAAATTTATAGGTGACGGACATCCCAAGCCTTGGTTGGGGTGTCCATCAAACAATCGTGTGAAATTTGTTGCTACGCTGCGATAAAGTTCAAAGAGGTCCCGTTGATACAATGGAAGACCTCATTCTCAATACTCACGATATGGCCAAGATGGCTCCCACATCGACGGCAACGCGCTTGCACTTTTGGTTTTTCGCTATCAGGTTGGTCTGGAAAATCGATTCCAGTCAGAACAGCATTTTCAAATGAGTGTTGGAAAAAGACCCAACCGATATCCAGAACAACTTTATATTCGCTGGAATAGAGTGGAAGGTCACAGCCTTTGCAACGATATTGTCCTTCACGGGTTTCTTCCCAAAGCGGACTGCTTTTGGGCACTTCCGTGCCACCTACTCGTAAGATGCTAAACTCATGCGCATCCAAACGCGCAAGCCATTCGGGCAAACTGCGTTGCACTTCGAATTGAAAATTATCGTCGGCTGCATCGCTTGCGGCCTGCGCGCTTGTCGCAGCGATCAAAGGCGATGTGGCAACACTTGTTAAAAACATGCGTCGCGAGAGTGAAGAACGTGACATGTCAAACTCCATATTGGTTCACTTATAGTGCAACCTAAAGGCTTATAATTATGACATGCAATTAAATTAGCCGTGATAAAAGGAACACTGACAGAGTCTATGAGGTCGGTTCTGGCTCCATATCCCCATCAGAAATCGGCTTGGTGCGCGCCTTTGTCTTTGGTATCGCTGTGATGCTTGACCCGCCTGCCGGCAAATCAGTGTCGTCATCATCGCGGTTCAACGGCTCCCCATTGATGACCTTTTTGATCTCATCGCCGGTCAGCGTTTCATATTCCAAAAGGCCCTGAGCAAGATTTTCCCAAGCCTCATTCTGTTCTGTCAACACGCGTTTCGCGGTTTCATAACCCTCGTCGATAATCTCTTTGACCTTTTCATCAATCTTCGCTTGGGTATCTTGGCTGTGGTTCGTGCCACCGCCATATGCCCCAAGATAAGATTGCTGCTCATTGGCGTAATCCACATGGCCAAGATCATCATCAAAGCCAAATTGTGTTACCATTGCACGGGCAATTTTGGTGGATTGCTGGATATCAGACGTCGCCCCAGAAGTGATATTCTCTTTGCCGAATTTGAGTTCTTCGGCAACTTTGCCTCCCATAGCCATTGCGATCTTGGATTTATATTTCGTGTAGCTTACGGAAAGCTGATCCCGCTCTGGCAAGCTCAGCACAAGGCCTAACGCTCGTCCCCGTGGAATAATCGTCGCTTTGTGGATCGGGTCATGTTGTGGCACATTCAACCCCACAATAGCGTGTCCCGCTTCGTGATAGGCTGTAAGGGTTTTTTCGTCCTCGGTCATCACCATGGATCGGCGCTCTGCCCCCATCATGACTTTATCTTTGGCATTCTCGAAATCTTCCATCGTAACGGCACGCCGCCCAACTCGGGCTGCCATCAAAGCCGCCTCATTCACGAGATTGGCAAGATCGGCCCCCGAAAATCCGGGTGTTCCTCGGGCAATAATGCGCAGATCAACGTCCGCGCCCAGCGGCACTTTACGGGCATGAACGCCCAGGATCTTTTCACGCCCTTTAATATCGGGATTGGGCACTTGCACCTGTCTGTCAAAACGACCAGGGCGCAACAGTGCGGGGTCAAGCACGTCGGGGCGGTTGGTGGCCGCCACGATGATGATGCCCTCATTGGCTTCAAACCCGTCCATTTCTACAAGCAACTGATTCAGAGTCTGTTCTCGTTCATCGTTGCCACCGCCGTAGCCCACACCGCGTGAGCGTCCAACGGCATCGATTTCATCGATAAACACGATACACGGCGCATTCTTTTTGGCCTGATCGAACATATCTCGGACACGACTAGCACCAACACCCACGAACATTTCCACAAAATCAGAACCCGATATTGTGAAAAAGGGCACACCAGCCTCCCCCGCTATGGCCCGCGCCAAAAGTGTTTTACCGGTTCCGGGCGGCCCAACAAGAAGCGCCCCTTTTGGAATTTTGCCGCCCAGGCGTGAAAATTTTTGTGGATTGCGTAAAAACTCGACAATCTCTTCAAGTTCGTCCTTGGCCTCGTCAATGCCAGCAACATCGTCAAATGTCACACGCCCCTGCTTCTCTGTCAGAAGCTTCGCCCGCGATTTCCCAAAACCCATGGCACCTCCACCACGGCCACCCTGCATGCGGTTCATAAAAAAGATCCAAACGCCGATCAAAACGATCAAAGGCAACCACATGGTCAGCAATGACATAAATCCTGTTTGCTCTTGCGGCATTGCATCTATGGTCACACCATTGATCAGCAATGTCTCTGTCACATCGACATCGGCGGGTTTGATCGTTGTCCGACGCTGACCGTCGAGTGAACGGTATCTGATACGCTCCCCATCCAAGGTCACGGCGCTCACAGACCCACTTTCAATTTCTTGTATGAAATCAGAATAGGCCACGGTCCGTGACGATTGCGATGATTGATTTCCAGAGAAGATATTAAAGAGCGTAAGAATCAGAATGAATAATACGGCCCAAAATGCAATGTTTTTCGCGTTGCCCAAGGAAGTATACTCCTAAATATGCTGTTATGTGAGACTACGGTCACTTTTGCTTCAATACAAATAAAGATCGCGCCACTAAATTCAACGGTCAAGCAAAAACCTGTCGAACGATGTGACAATATGCGCCGTCCATCCTGCATCTGGGTCAACAAGAGGTGCAGCAACAAGCGTGGTATCATGCCAGATAGCGGGTGTTGCCATCAGACTTTGGCGGGGAAGTTTCGCATCGCGCCAATTCGGCAGCTCTGACACTGCTTCACCAAGCGGGCCGATGTGCAGAGCGTCTGAATGCGGCCCACGCACCTGCCAACGGTGATCCCAAAGCTGATCGGTTGCACATGTCGTCTGAGACACCGCGTGATATTCGCGTGTTATTCTGTGGCCTTGAGGACAGGGAGAGATGAAACATCCCGAAAGCGTTTGCGGCTGTGTTGAGATCATAACAGCCTCCAATGCCGTTGCACGCGGGGCGTAAGATGCCCCACCGATCCAAGCCAAAGCGGCACGCCAAAGAAACCGGCGGATCTCGCCTGGTATTTCGGGCGATTGTTTAATGATTAGATCGCCCCTGTCTGCAATAATGGCGTGCTCTGCCTCAAGTCGCGCGTAATGGGCCAAAGCCTCTTTGGCTTGGGTCAGAAGTCGGGCAGAGCCCGCAAGCACGTCAATGTCTATACCAAGGACTTGGAGATATGGTAGCGCCTGACGCGCTTTTACGCGGTCAAACCGGGGATCGTCATTGCTGGGGTCTTCCGACCACTGCAACGCATGACGCCTGAGGTAAGCGCGCAGGTCCTCACGCGCAAAGTCCAGAAATGGACGACACCAGGCGATACCATCGCGTGTAAACTGTGCCTGCATCGCAGACAGCCCTTCCAGACCTGCGCGACGGGCAAGACGCATCAAAAAGGTTTCGGCAACGTCATTTCTGGTATGTCCCAGCAAAATCCGATCAATGCCACGATCTTTGGCCCAGTCCGCCATCAACCGATATCGCGCATTACGTGCTTGCGCTTGTAGATTGCCATGACCGTGCCAACCCTGCCAACAAAGCCGTGTGTTGGGCAGCTTGAGGTTTTGACAAAGGTCTGCCACCTGATCCAGCTCACGCCCCGCATCGGGACGCAATCTATGATCGACACTTACAGCTTCAAGATGAATCGACGCCTCAGACGCCCAGCGCGCAGCCAGATGCAGCAACGCCATGGAGTCCCCACCACCAGACACCGCCACACCAATTTTCGAAGCGGTATCGCGCGGAATATGGGTGTGGAACGCATCAAAAAACCGTGCTTCCTCCCCCTCTGCTTTTACCGGCACGCAAACTCCGCCATTTTTTCTGCCGCATCGGTGTTGATTTGGGTGGCGTTCGGAAACCGCAGCGGTAGCTCACCAAGTGTGATACAAGCCTCGTTGAATTGCCCAAGCTCCCCCAATGCGCCCCCCAATGCCAAAAGCGCTTGCGGCGCGCGTGGGCCATTCGGGGCGCTTGAAAAGGCTTCCAAATGGGCGCGCGCGGCCTCTGCCCAAAGTCCTTGGGCCGCCTGGGCCTGACCTTTGAAAAAATAGGCATCGGTTGTGTAGGGGCCGTTCGGGTATGCTTGATGGAAGCGGCTGAACGCATCTGCAGCGGATGCGTAGTTCTGATTTATAAGGTCCTGATACGCACGATCAAAATCGATTTGTTCAGAGGTTTGGGGCGCGACGGATGCCACAGCGGGGGGCGTGGGCTCAAGCGAGGCGCGTTCCCCCCCCAGCGTAGAACCAAACTCAAGCGTTTCTATGTTGCAACTCACCTCCAACTCACAAAGGCGGAACTCTAAATCTCCAATGCGGTTGGTCCCATCTGCCACGATTCTTTCAATCCGTAGTTCGAGTGTTTCCGTCTCAGACGTCAAACGGCGCAACTCACGCTCAATCGCATCAATTCTTTCCAGAACACTGTTGCCAGAGGTGTTTGTTTGCGGCGCGCCCGTCGTGGAGAGCTCTCGATTGAGGCGTTGAATTTCCACGTACACCACAGACAGCTCTTGCCGGATATCGGCAAGCGTATCGGCATAAACCGGGGTCGCAAAAAACACAGAGCAAAGAAAAATCCGCAACATGTCTAAAGCCCCGTTTGAACGGCAATCAAAACCGTGACCGCACGACGGTTTTGGGCATAACACCGTTCCTGAGAACATATTTCGATCGGACGCTCTTTGCCGTAGGACACTGTGCGCAATCGATCCGCAGAGACACCGTTACTCACCAAAAAATCCCGCGCGGCGGCAGCGCGGCGGGCCCCTAAGGCCAGGTTATAGTCTCGGGTGCCGCGTTCATCTGCATGGCCTTCGATAAGGGCTGTAAAGCCACTGTTGCGTATCAGATACGCGGCTTGCTCGGTCAAAATGGCGCGGGCCTCCGCGGTCAAAGCGCTTTGATCTACGGGGAAAAGAACGCGATCACCAACATTTTGCTGAAAATACGCCAGGCTATTTTGGCCTTCGTCAAATGGGTCTGTTGCGGTCAAATCATCAGAGGGAAGGGTTGACGATATACCATCCAGCGAGTCCTCGGAGGGGTTTGAAAACGGTGGCGTACCTTGCCCACAAGCACCTAAGGCAAAGCCTAAACCAAACATCATCACTCTAAAATATCTCATGCATATATCCTCAAAATCATATGTATCGTATCATAATTCATGGCAAAAGCGGAGACCATGCCGGATCCGATCCTGCGTCTGGGGTTGGAATGCGGCGCAAATTGCGCCCTGTAATATCGATGGAATAGAGGGTAGGAACCCCACGTTCCCCTTGTGTTTCTCGCGTGAACATCACGACACGCCCATTTGGCGACCAGGTTGGCCCTTCATCTAGAAAGGCCCCTGTCAGCAACCGCTCCTCGGTTCCGTCTGTGCGCATCACGCCGATATGGAACCGTCCTTGGGTTTGTTTGGTGAATGCAATCAGATCCCCACGCGGCGACCAGACGGGTGTCCCGTAACGTCCCTCTCCTCGGCTAACACGTTGCGCTGTCCCACCCCGGGCGGACATCTTGTAGATTTGCGGTGCCCCCGTGCGATCGCTTTCAAACACAACCTGGCTGCCATCGGGCGAAAAGCTTGGGGCCGTTTCAATGGCCGCATCAGACGTGAGCCGTAAGGAAGCTCCGGTGCGCAAATTCAAAACAAATAAATCGGTGTTGCCACTGGTTTCGGCGGAAAAGACAACCGATTGACCATCGGGCGAAAACCGGGGCGCAAAGGACATATTGCCCTCGCGCTCTGCCAACACACGGCGGCGAAGCGTGGCAATATCCATCACGTAAATCCGTGGAAATCCTGTTTCATAACTGGTATACAAGATTTGACGCCCATCGGGCGAAAACCGGGGTGCCAAAACAAGGTGCTGTGCCCCTGTCAGAAACTGAACATTCGCCCCATCGTAATCCATAATTGCCAGACGTTTCTGACGGGCATCTTTAGGTCCCCGTTCGGACACAAAAGCCACACGGCTGTCGAAATAACCACTTTCGCCTGTGATCCGAGAGTAGACAGCATCGGCAACTTTATGCCCTAGACGCCGCCAACTCTCCGCGCTGCCAGCAAACTGCATGCCTTGCCCAAGCTGACTTTCGGCGAATACGTCAAACAGTCGAAACTGCACCACCACGCGATCCGCCTGAACCGATACGGAGCCGGTGATCAACGCTTGAGCGTTAATCGCTTTCCAGTCGGCATATTGAACGGGACTGGAAAAATTTGTGACCCGTCCAATATGCCGTGTGGATGGGATTTCACGAAAAAGCCCGGTAGAGGCAAGATCGGCTGCTATAAGGCGTGTGATCCGTATCGCCAAATCCGTCGCAAGACTTTCCTGCGGCACGAAGTCCGTCAGCGCAATCGGCATCGGCTCAATCACACCGTCTGAGATTTCAAGTCGAAGTGGCTCTTGGGCAGACACCTGACTGGTCAGGCCACAACATAGGGTCAAAAGCGTAAGCAACCGCAGCATCATCTAGCGAATTCTCATCTCGTTAGGGTTAAAGGTCATTTCTATGTCGCGCCAAAAGTCATATTTCTCAACCGGTAGGTCAAATCCTGTGCGCCCACAGCGCAAAATCGCCCGACGCCCGGCCTCAAAAGATTGGCTGGCGGCGGCGGTATCCCCACCAGTTGCCTCTATCAACCGTAAGGAGGCTGCAATCGGCGTACCATCAGCCCGAAGGGAAAACCCAATCGTCACGGTTGTCCGCATCGCCGCAGAACTCAAAGAGCCGACATTCCAACACGATTGCACGGCTTGTCTTAGAACTTCGATCTCTGTCGTGGTCAGCAAAGAACCATTGGTGGAACTTGGGGCAGAGGGCACCTGTGCCTCGGCAACCGCGCTAGCAATCGCTGTGGCAAGATCGTCAGGCGCGCTTTGCTCATCCGTAGATTGCGGCGACACAACAGCCTGTGCAGGACGGCGGCTTGGACGGATTGAGTTTTCCACCACTGGAGAGGATGTGGGCTCTGTCTCTGTCACGGTCTGTGTTGTCGCGGCCTCTGGCGCTGTTTGGGGTGTATCCTCAACCTGTTCTTCGACGGGGTCTTGCGTTGGTTCAGGGGGTGGAGAGGTTTGAACAACGGGTGCAATCGCCGCCTCTGGGGACGGTGCGGGGGAGGGAGAAACGGCCAGGCGCGGCGCTTGCGGTGGATTGGTTGGTCGCAACACATCTTCAACCTGTGGAGTGGGTGGCGGTGGTGCCACCGATGGCTCTGCGACCGGAGTATCAATAGGTCTTTGCGGGGCAACCGGCACAACCGATGGTTCTGGAGACATCAGGGCGGAAAACTCGGAATGGCTGATCACACTCACCTCGGTCACCGAAAGTTCTGACAGATCGGTCGTGCGGGGGACAAAAAAGCCCCCCAAGACGACCCATCCCAAAACAAGCCCATGACCCAAACCCGAGGCAATGAAGCCTTCGCGCAATTCCATGTCACTCTTCCGCCTCCGTTTGACGTCCCGCAAGCGTCGGCCCGCCTGGATCGGTTACCAATCCAATATCGCGAAATCCCCCTGCGTTCAAAGCGCCCATGATCACCATCACCTCTGCATAGGGCACGGCCCCGTCCGCGCGTAAAAATATCTTGTCGGACCGGCGCTCCGCCGCCACACCTTGCAGACGGGTCACCAAGTCCTCGCGCGGGATCTCAGTAGATTGCAGCAAAACAAGCCCATCCCGTGTTAAGCTTAATGTCAAAGGCTCTTCCTCTTGCTCTGCCGGCAGGGGTTGGGCCGCGGTTTCCGGCAGTTCGATTGGCACACCCGTGGTCAAAAGCGGGGCGGCCACCATGAAGATGATCAAAAGCACCAACATCACATCGACAAATGGTGTCACGTTGATCTCAGACATCGGCGGTGCGCCGCGGCGATACCTGCGCCTACGCCCACCGCTCTGGGCTGTGGTTTGTGGTACCCCCACGCTCACTGTTCAGCCATCCATCTGCCGCGACACGATGCTGGCGAATTCATCAGCAAACGCTTCGTAATTAGACGTCACCCGATCAAGGGTGCGATTAAGCTGGTTGAAAAACACCACCGCGGGTATGGCCGCCATCAGGCCAAGGGCTGTGGCCAAAAGCGCCTCTGCAATGCCTGGGGCCACAACCACAAGGTTGGTGTTTTGCTGGATCGCGATTTCCTCAAACGCATGTTTGATGCCCCAAACCGTGCCAAAAAGACCCACAAATGGCCCGGTTGATCCCGTCGTGGCCAAAACGGTCAACCCAGAGGACAGACGATCCCGCTCCCGCGCAATAGCGACATCCATGGCCCGTTCAATCCGGGCCATCGTACCTGGAATCATCCCACCGTCACCCCGATGAGACCGCTCCCATTCCTGCATTGCTGAGACAAAAATGCGTTCATTAGCGGTCATCGGGTGATCACGTAAACCTGCATAAAGGCGATCCAAAGGTTCCCCCGACCAAAAGGCCGTATCAAACGCAGAGTTTTCAGCACGCGCGCGGCGAAACTGTAAGATCTTTTGGATGTAAATGGCCCAAACCCAGATAGAGGCCGCAAAAAGCGCCACCATTACCACCTTGACGATGAATGTCGCCCGCCAGAAGAGAGCGATCAGTGAAAAATCAACCTCTTGAGCGGCGGCTAAAACGTCTGCTTCCATGAATTACCCTGCTCCACCTTCTGCGGCCATTGGCCTTTTTCTGTCTGTTTAACAGAAACAGCCCGCGTCTGGTAGGGCCAAGATATCGTTCAGCGTATCGCTGCTGAGATAAATATAGGGCTGTTGTATGAATTGATTTAGGCTGGTCAGGTAGGTTGATGGCTTTGGTGGGTCATGCGACTGTGAAGAGTTGGCTGATAAACTGACCCTCACCCAGAACGATGGCCAAGCGCAACAGCAACCGATCCTTGCGTATGTATCTGATACCGCCCGACAGGGCCGCCCAAAACAGTGCGATGTTATGCGTGATACTACATAGTAAAAGTGTTTGCAGGAGTGCGGATAAAGATATGTTGACCAAGTTAAGATATCGATGCTAACAGTTATCTACAGGTTACGTGTACATTACTTTCCTTTGGAATGCGTTCCACTACTTGGGTAACAGGGAGGCCAGAATGGCTCAAATTCAGAAATCAACAGACAGTTCCAGCCTTGCAGAGGTGGTGGATCGAATTCTTGAACGCGGTATCGTCATTGATGCCTTTGTAAAGGTTGCACTTGTCGGCATCGAACTGGTCACCATAGAAGCACGTGTGGTCGTTGCTTCCGTTGAAACTTACTTAAAGTATGCCGAAGCCATCGGTCTGACTGCCACAGCCGCAGTACCGTCACAAATTCAGGCCTAAATCTGGATACAATATCGAAATTGCCAAGATCGGTTTTGTAGGTGCTATAAACTTCGAAGCGGTCTTGGCAGCGTCTGAACGATTGATGAAAGGTGTGGCGATGTCTTCCTTTGGAGAAGCATTGGCTTCTTTATACAAAGAGATAGAATTAAATCGATCCGAACGTGCCAAGGCTGCATCAGATCGGGTTGAGCATATCAGAAAACTTGCACGTGACACGCGAAACTTATTGTCTGGCTTTGCGGCGGATCAAAGCACACGCGCTGAAGAATTCAAAGCGTCAACACAAGCCTTGCGTACCAATCTTTCTGCATCAAAAGCCAAACTCAAAGAAGATATCACGGCTCTCAAAGCACAAGCACAACAAGAGGCGCAAATACGGGCAGACCGGCGCGCGGTATCGTCCAAAGACTTGCATACGCGGCTTTCTGTGTTTGCCGATACGCTACAGAAAGATATAGCGACACAGCTTGGCCTAGCACGCAAAGCGCATGTGCAAGCGCAGAATGTGCAAGGTTTGGCGGAATCCGTTGTTGAAAAGACAGTGCAGACCCTCATTCCACCCTTAAAATCAACGCAAAAGCCATCGCCAAAACAAGACATGAAATCAAAGATGTCTGCAACACCAAAAGCGCCTAACAAAAAGGTCATAAAAAGCAAAGACGATTAGGATCCGTGTCGCTCAAGCTATTTATGTGCGTCTCGCCCTCAATCGGGAATAGGACACAGATTGAAAGTTATCCGGGATCATGGTGAACAAGACCCTCGCCAACAAAATTTAAAGGTCGCTCCCAGCGGATTCTTCGTCAGCACGCCCTATGTGGATGCTATCACGCAACGCGCCATGACGTATCTCAAAGCCGGTTATCCCATTCATATGTCAGGACCCGCAGGGTCGGGCAAAACAACGATTGCTTTTCACATCGCCGCACAACTGGGACGACCTGTCACGCTTGTGACAGGCGATCATCAAATGACCAGTGCTGCATTGGTTGGTTCTGCAATGGGATTGCGAAGTATGCGGCTTGTTGACAATTACGTACGCTCTGTCGTGCGCACGGAAGAACAGCAGACAGCGATCTGGTCTGACAGCCGCCTCACCTCGGCATGTCGGTATGGACACACGCTGATCTACGATGAGTTCAATCGCGCACCGCCTGAGGCGAACAACCCTTTGCTAAGTGTTCTGGCGGAACGGATTCTGACGCTGCCGAAAGTGAACAAAGACACACAAAGCCTGATTGACGTGCACCCAGAATTCCGGGCAATCTTTACATCCAATTCCAAAGAATACGTGGGGGTCTATCAAGCCGCCGATGCTTTGCTGGATCGGATGATCACGCTACAGTTGGATGCATTTGACACACAAACAAAACGCGAGATTATCACAGCGCGTAGCGGTGTTTCACAAGAAACCGCAGAAATTATCGTCACATTGTTAGACCGCAAGCAAGAGATCGACAAAAGCACGGATGTGTCAATTCGCGAAGGCATCGCCTTGGGCAAGGTGCTGGCGTCGTCTGGTGCGCAAACCAAGCCAGAAGATGAGGTGTTTGCTTGGGCGGTAAAAGATATCTTACATCACGACCTGGGCACGCTTTGGCCTGTCGAAGCACCTTTTGCTTTTCAGAAAACGGCAAAACCTTCTTGTAAACCTGTCTCAAATGGGTCTCTTTCGGGCGACTAAGATATGACACAACGTAAAACATACCGAGATGCCTACAAGCGTGTAACAGGGCACCAGCTTTATCAAAAGATGAGTTTGCTTGAGCTTGAGAAAGTCCGTCGGCAAAAAGAATTGGCGGCATTGGAACGGCGTGTAAATACATTGCGGCAGACCCTAGCGGACCTGGAAGGGGAACTGACAACAGCCCGGAACAAGATTGCGACACACCTTCAGGAGACCGCGCAGCAAGAGGGCGACACACGACAGCCTGTTCCGGGCAGACTTGGGGCGCAACACAAGACATCGGACCGCTCAGAACATTTTGACGTCGGCAGATTTCTGTTCAAATACTAAGCCAAGGGTGAATTGGCGTTTTGCAGAAAAAAGGAGACACACGTGGCCACAAAACCAGCCAGCCGGACGACACCTAAAACGAATACCCGGGCGACGCCAAAATCAAAGACTGCAACAACACAAGATGTGATTGAAACGGCAAAGGCGTTTTTGATGCAGAATGTACCGGTTGGCCAACTCCGCATCGAGAATGTCGCCTCCGTACCGGACGAGGGCTGGCGGATACAGTTCGCGGCCTTTGTGGAAAACCCAAGTCTGACCGTTGTGCAGGGCGATATAAAACGTGCGATATACGACGAGATGACCTATATCGTCACAACTGACATGCAAGGTCGCGTCTTGGGCATGTCAACAGTCGATCCGTTGAGGAGCGTTTGAAAAGGGCAACGATAGATCATGGCGAAAGATGATATAAGCGCGTTAACGGGACGTTGTTATGCCTACGCAGTGGTGTCTTCTGATGCAACGCTGCCGGAAGGTTTAAAGGGACTGAACGAGGCACCGTTGGAAAAACGTGTTGAACACGGCATCGCCATGGTGATCAGCAAAATCCGATCACCGAGTGTCCGGGCACAACGGAAACATCTGTCAGCGCATTTCAAGGTTATTGCAGCACTCAGCGCAGAGAACGATATATTGCCAATGACATTTGGTATCATATTCGATGATCAGGTTGCAGCGAGAGAGGTGCTTGAGACACATAGGGCTATCCTTCAGGAGCAACTTCAGCAGGTGTCAAACTGTGTGGAAATGGGGCTGCGCCTCAAGTGGCAAGGTGTTGATGTATTCACCGCTATGGTGGCAGCCAATGCAGGCCTGCGTGACAGACGCGACAGCTGTTTTCGCGGCGGCCCTGCCAGTCAAAACGATCTGTTAGACTTGGGCCAAGAGTTTGAGCGCGCCCTGGACAGTGATCGGGACACAAAGCAGCACACGGTCAAATCGGTTTTGGATCCTATCTGTGCGCAGATAAAAAGTCTTTCGCCAGCAGATGAAACGGTGATCGCAAACATGGCGTGCCTTGTCTCTCGATCAAAGCTGACGGCGTTCGATTCTGCCGTCGAAAAGTTAGGGGAGATTTTTGACGACACCCATCTGCTTGAGATCGACGGCCCGCTGCCGCCGTTCAACTTTGTTGACGTTCGGATTTAAAGGAGGGGTGCTTTGTTAACATCCATCATCACCGGACCATTCAAGGGCTTGTTGTTCATCGCGCGGAAAGTTGACGAGGCGGTTCAGCAGGAACGGGAACAGGAGCGTGCCGCGACGATGGAGACTTTGCGCCGTCTACACCTACAATATGAGGCCGGTCAAATCGAGGCGGCGGCTTTTGAAGAGCAAGAGGAAATTTTGCTTAACCGCTTAGACAATCTGAGCTAGGCATCATGAGCGCGCATCACAACAACGTAGCCCTGTGTGACCTTTTGGATCGGCTTCTGGATGTTGGTGTTGTGTTGAAGGGACAAATTTTAATATCGATTGCGGATGTCGAAATGATCTATATTGACGTCGCTGTGCTGATTGCCGCTGCTGACCGTGCCTTTCCCAATTTGCCCCCGCCAAAACGAAGGCAACCCGCATGAGCCCCCCGGGAGATACTCAACTTGACACAGCACAAAGCGCAGTTGAAGGGCTTTTGTCAAAGCAGTTGGCGCGGCTTGATGCAGATGGGGAAAACGGGTTGGCCAAGCTGGTTCTATCTTTGGTCGATCTGATCCACCACCTGTTGGAAGCCCAAGCTCTTCGGCGCATCGAAGAGGGCACTTTGGATGAAGATCAATCTGAACGTGTGGGCTGTGTTCTGATGGAGCAGGCCCGCCAGATTGATGCGTTATGTCAGGAATTTGGCATCAGGGCAGAGGACCTGGCCATCAACCTTGGTCCTTTAACCACCATTGAGTGAGGCAGAGTAGGATGGGCGGCATCAGGCAGGCAGACACTTTGGTACACTCTACGAATACGACCAACCTGGGCGATCTGTTGGAGCGTATCCTCGATAAAGGCGTGGTTGTTGCA
Source organism: uncultured Thalassobacter sp. (assembly GCA_963922715.1). Classification (GTDB taxonomy): domain Bacteria; phylum Pseudomonadota; class Alphaproteobacteria; order Rhodobacterales; family Rhodobacteraceae; genus CAWUJT01. Next base: position 4,645 of record CAWUJT010000026.1, on the reverse strand, counting down.
GGCGACATCCGCATTAAAATCGTCGATGTCGAACTTCTCACCATCGAAATTCGCCTGTTGATCTGTTCTGTCGATCGGGCTGAGCAAATCGGCATGGATTGGTGGCGCCAGGACGGGAAATTGCCTGCCGCGGCCTCAGGCAATACGGCCGCGCAGGATACGGCATTGGCGCGTGTCGATCAGCGTTTGGATCGGCTAGAACGACTGCTCGCAGACCGCGTGAATGTCGATCACGCCGAGGTTAAAGGCCATGACCCAGAGACGTAGAGACAGTTATGCTATCCATGTATTTATGGTTTGTGACCGTCCGTTTCGAAGCGACGGATTTTGAGGTTTTCAAGACATGAGCAATGCTCTGTATACTTTTGCACTGGCATTTGGTGACCTGCCCCAGGATTGGCCTTTAACCCCTGATGGGCAAAATCTCCAAATGCTTAAGACACCTTTAGGCACGGCAATCGTGGCAGATATCTCTGCGAACGTTGTTAGCCGCTTGGCATCGGCCGATACTATCACCGGCTTGCAAGATGTGGCGGACTGGCTCTTGTTCCATGATCACGTGACAAAACATGTCAATACAGATGGCGTGGTATATCCCTTTGGGTTTGCGACTGTGTTCTCGTCTGAGGCTGCATTGCAAGAGGCGCTTGCCGCCGAAAGCCAGAGCCTTATGACGTATTTTCGTCATGTCAGCGGTGCTGATGAATGGGCGATCAAGGTGAGTATCAAGAAACAAACCGATACCCGTTTAGAAGACGCGGCCCGTGCAACCAGTGGTCTAAATTACCTTCAACGCCGTAAAGCGCATACTGTCGAGACACAGGACAGCAAGACGGCGCGCGCTGAAGCCCTGATTGAACCTTTGCAAAACCTCTCTCGAGATTGGGCGTCTGTGCAATCCACGTTGACACCGGCCCCGGATTTAGAGGTTATCGGGAATTTTGCCGCCCTAGTGGATCGTTCAGAGATCAATCGCTTTCATGCGCTTGTGGACACGCAGTCACAGACTGTTGGCTCTGATACGGTTGTGACCTGCACAGGCCCTTGGCCTGCGTTCAGCTTCCGACCAAAGCTGGAAACCATTGCAACCTAAGACAACATACTGGCCTACATCTGTGTTAGAATCGTTATTCCGTGGCAGAGGTAAAGAGGCCAAATACAAAACCAATAATACTCCCGACGACATCTAAAAGACCCCCGATGAGTCCAAACAAGATGCCCAGTGTGCCGAGAATTGGATACAAAATGATCAAGATGAGTGCGATCAGTATTCCATAAAACCAAAAGGGATAGCGCAGTCTCCATCCGCGTATGAGGGATGAAAAGGCCGTTTTGATCGTGGTCACAAGCTTTGATATGGCCCAACTGATCATTCCCCCCGGCCGCTTGGGAACAACAGGAAGTTCTATGTTTAACCCCGGCACCGCAGATGTGATACCTGAAAGTGCTGCGGGAAGCCCGGAGAGTGCTGTCGCTATATCAGGGGCGGCTTGCGATGGAATGGTGTTGTATATCCCACGTATTCTTGCCGATCTTATAGCGTTTGCCTTACTCAGCCGCGCACGTGCCAACGCGCTTCGGTTCACCATGGCTCTACCAGGGTCAAGATTACTTTCAACCGGTGGCGGAGTGTCAGGCGATTTTTGGCTTCCAAGCTGTTTAAGAGGTCCCAACATCCGCTCTCCAAAACCTAAAGTTCGAATTAGTGTGTGACACATTTGTTGGATAATTGCAATTCTCGGTATTTATCCAATATCCATAAGCCCTTATGCAACCTGACACATTCAATCGTTTTGTTCAAAAAGACCTTCGTGGCTTTTGCATTCCGCTGGACAGTCAGGCGGAAATCAACCATCTGCCCGTTGGCATCTACCGCCCGCCACAGGTCTTGTTCACTTGCCAATCCAGACCGGCGCAGCGCAGATGCTTTTCCGTCCGTTTGGTCTGTTCAAGGCCAAACTTCTGCACCCAGCGGGGACCGACGCGGCATGAAAACCGTCAAAACATGAACGTGACCGATTAGATCGGTTACTGCAACAGTTCCCTTTTTTCGGTATGTGGATTTCTTGCAGAACATATGTACCCTTCCCATATGTAGCCCAGGTCCCAATATTCCTGTGCCGCTTTGGGCAGGTCTTGAACGGGATGCTTTGAAGAAGGAGAAGTCCCATGAACTTGGAGAAGTTCACGGAGCGGTCGCGCGGATTTTTGCAGGCTGCTCAAACCATTGCTCTCAGAGAGGGCAATCCAAATCTTGCCCCCGAACATTTGCTCAAGGCGCTCTTGGACGATGAGCAAGGCTTTGCAGCGGCCTTGATTGGCCGCGCGGGCGGCAGCGCAGATCGCGTGCGTGAGGCTGTTGACCAAGCGGTGGCAAAACTGCCAAGCGCGCAAGGTGGCGCACAACCCCAGGCAGAGCGCGGTTTCGTGCAAGTCCTAACAGAAGCCGAGAAAATCGCACAGAAAGCGGGCGATAGCTTTGTCCCTGTCGAACGGGTTTTGATGGCGCTGGCCATGGTCAAATCCAAAGCCAAAGACGCCTTAGAGGCCGGCGCCGTGACAGCGCAGGCCCTCAATGCTGTGATCGAGGATGTCCGCAAAGGTCGCACCGCCGACAGTGCCTCAGCCGAAGAAACGTATGACGCACTCAAGAAATATGCCCATGACCTGACACAGGCAGCCCGCGACGGGAAGATTGATCCCATCATCGGGCGCGATGAAGAAATTCGTCGGGCCATGCAGGTGCTCTCCCGCCGCACCAAGAATAACCCTGTCCTGATTGGGGAGCCCGGCGTGGGAAAAACCGCGATTGCCGAAGGGCTGGCCTTACGCATCGTCAACGGTGATGTGCCAGAGTCTTTGCGCAACAAAAAGCTTCTCGCCTTGGACATGGGGGCGCTGATTGCCGGCGCAAAATACCGTGGCGAATTCGAAGAACGCTTGAAAGCTGTCCTGTCAGAAGTCACCGCCGCAGCGGGTGAGATAATTCTCTTTATCGATGAGATGCACACCCTTGTGGGGGCAGGCAAAACCGATGGGGCAATGGATGCGGCCAATCTGATCAAACCGGCTTTGGCCCGGGGGGAGCTGCACTGCGTTGGCGCGACCACGTTGAATGAATACCGCAAATACGTCGAGAAAGACGCCGCCTTGGCCCGCAGGTTCCAGCCTTTGATGGTTGAAGAACCCACCGTGGCCGATACCATTAGTATCCTGCGCGGCATTAAGGAGAAGTATGAGCTGCACCATGGTGTTCGCATCAGCGATTCCGCCTTGGTGGCCGCCGCGACGTTGTCCAATCGGTATATCACAGATCGCTTCTTGCCCGACAAAGCAATTGACCTGGTGGATGAAGCCGCCAGCCGCTTGCGGATGGAAGTGGACAGTAAGCCTGAGGAACTCGATGCCTTGGACAGGCAAATTCTGCAAATGCAGATTGAGGTCGAGGCGTTGAAATTGGAAGAAGACCAAGCCTCTAAAGATCGGCTGTCACAGTTGCAAAAGGAACTGGCGGATCTGCAAGATCAATCGTCTCAGATGACAACCAAATGGCAGGCCGAACGCGACAAGCTCGAAAGCGCCCGCGGGTTGAAAGAACAGCTTGACCGTGCCCGTGCCGAGCTGGAAAGCGCCAAACGAGATGGCAATTTCGCCAAAGCGGGCGAGTTGCAGTATGGCACAATTCCGGGGCTAGAGCGGGCTCTTTCAGATGCCGAACAGGCGGAAGAGGCCAAGATGGTCGAAGAGGCCGTGCGACCAGAGCAGATCGCAAGCGTTGTGGAACGTTGGACAGGTGTGCCCGTGGCCAAGATGCTGGAAGGGGAGCGCGAAAAGTTGTTGCGCATGGAAGAAGAGATCGGCCGCCGCGTCATCGGTCAGCGCACCGCTGTCACGGCAGTGTCGAACGCTGTGCGGCGCGCCCGTGCTGGTCTGAATGATGAGGCGCGGCCCTTAGGCTCATTCCTGTTCCTTGGCCCCACTGGTGTCGGCAAAACCGAATTGACCAAAGCCTTGGCAGAGTTTCTGTTTGACGATGACAGCGCCATGGTGCGCATCGATATGTCGGAGTTTATGGAAAAACATGCCGTGAGCCGTCTGATCGGCGCACCTCCCGGATATGTCGGCTATGACGAGGGCGGTGTACTGACCGAGGCGGTCCGGCGCAGACCCTATCAGGTTGTCTTGTTCGATGAGGTCGAAAAGGCGCACCCGGATGTGTTCAATGTGCTTTTGCAAGTGCTCGATGATGGTGTGCTGACCGATGGGCAAGGCCGCACGGTGGACTTTAAGCAAACTCTGATTGTGTTGACATCGAACCTTGGCGCCCAGGCGCTCAGCCAATTGCCTGATGGTGCGGACAGCAGCCAAGCCAAGCGCGATGTGATGGAGGCCGTGCGCGCGCATTTCCGGCCAGAGTTCCTCAACCGCTTGGATGAGACGATCATCTTCGATCGCCTCAGTCGGGGTGATATGGGCGGCATCGTCGATATCCAATTGGCGCGACTGACCAAACGGTTGGCAGATCGCAAGATCACGCTGGAGCTTGATGATGCGGCTAAAGATTGGCTGGCTGATGAAGGCTACGATCCAGTCTTCGGGGCCCGGCCTTTGAAGCGTGTGATTCAACGCGTGTTGCAAGACCCTC
>CAWUJT010000025.1:0-23041 GCA_963922715.1 uncultured Thalassobacter sp. | reverse complement strand
CGATTGTGTTTGTGCCATAGGCCAAGGCCGCAATCGCCTGGGCGCCGCCAACCCGGTAGATTTCGTTGACGCCTGCCAAATGGGCCGCCAGAAGGACCAAAGGGTTGATCTTTCCATCGGGTGTCGGAACGGTGATCACCACCCGCTTCACACCGGCCACTTGGGCGGGAATGGCGTTCATCAAAACACTGGAGGGATAGCTGGCGAGCCCCCCGGGCACATAAAGCCCTGCAGAATGCACCGGCGTCCAGCGCCACCCAAGCTCTGCGCCTGTGTCCTCTTGCCAACGCTTATTTTTGGGCATTTGGCGTGTATGATAGTCGCGGATCCGCGTCGCGGCGTGTTCAAGAGCCTTGCGGTCTTCTGCCGGGACATCTGAAAGTCCTGCGGCGATTTCATCCCGGGGGATCGCCAAGGTTTTTGGGGTCAATGCAATCCGATCAAAGCGCTTTGTGAATTCTATCAGAGCACTATCGCCGCGTTTCTGGACATCTTCTATGATCGCTGTGACGGCCCTATCCACATCTGGGTCATCTTCACGTTTGGCCGTCAAAAGCGCATCAAACGCGGAGGCAAAGCCAGGGTCGGGTGTGTTCAGAAAAACAGGCATTCTAAATCCTTCTTGTACCGAGATAAGCACCTAACGCAGGTCACTGGAGGGCTCAAGCGGGCCGTCGCGGAATTTAGAGCTTGATGACAATGGCAACTTAGGCTTTCTATCGGTGCGGGGAGAAAACAATGCACACTGCTTTTATTACCGGCCATGGGGTCTACACGCCCTCTGAAGTGATCTCAAACGATGAACTTGTGGCCTCTTTCAATGCCTATGCCGATCAGCAGAATACGCAACATGCCACAGAGATTGCTGCGGGTGATCGCACTCGTATGGACTATTCCTCAGCTGATTTCATCTTTTCCGCGTCCGGGATTAAGCAGCGTCATGTTCTGAATAAGACCGGGGTGCTGGACCCCAATCGTATGTTCCCAAAACTTCAGCCGCGCCCTGATGTTGATCTCAGCGAAATGGCTGAAATGGCGGTTGCCGCAAGTCAACCCGCGCTAGAGATGGCAGGCCTAAGCGGTGCAGAGCTTGACCTTGTGATTTGTGCAGCTTCTAATCATCAACGGGCCTATCCAGCCATTGCCATTGAAATTCAAGAGCATTTGGGCGCGAAAGGCTTTGCGTTCGATATGAATGTTGCTTGTTCTTCGGCGACATTTGGTCTCCAGGTGGCACGCGACATGATCCAAACCGGCAGTGTAGAGCGGGCGCTTGTGGTCTGTCCTGAAATTTGTTCAGCGCATCTTGAATGGCGGGATCGGGACTGTCATTTCATCTTTGGTGATGTGGCCACCGCCCTGGTGATTGAAGCTAATGCAGAGCGCGGATTTCACATCGACTCGACCCGCTGTGCGACAAAATTTTCCAACAACATCCGCAACAATAATGGGTTTTTGCGCCGCACCCATGATCAGATGGACGACCGCCGCGACATGCAATTTGTGCAAAATGGCCGCAAGGTGTTCAAAGAAGTACTGCCCCTGGTGTCCGCCCATATCCATGATCACATGGCCAAGGCGAGTGTCTCGCCTGAGGATCTGAAAAGGCTGTGGCTGCACCAAGCCAATCAGTCCATGAACGATTTTATCGGGAAAAAGGTTCTGGGGCGCACACCAACACTCCAGGAACAACCCAACATCTTGCAAGATTATGCGAACACATCGTCCGCAGGCTCTATTATTGCGTTTTCACAATATTCCAGTGACTTACAAGCAGGTGATCTTGGGTTGATCTGTTCGTTTGGCGCAGGCTATTCCGTGGGCTCTGTTCTTGTGCGAAAAGTTTAGGCGCCCAATGTCTTTCAATTAACGTCCTTCCAAACAAGATGGCGAAGCTTTATTTCCATTATTCCACGATGAATGCAGGCAAATCGACCCTGCTGTTGCAAGCGTCTTACAACTACATCGAGCGGGGGATGCAAACCTATCTTCTGACCGCCGATTTTGATAATCGGGCGGGCAAACAACTGATTGCATCCCGCATTGGCATCTCTGCCGAAGCCGATATCTATGGGGCAGACACAGACCTTTTTGCCATGATCAAAAAGCGCTTGGATCACGGCCCTTGCGCTTGCGTGTTGATTGATGAAGCGCAATGGCTGTCCAGGGCGCAAGTGTGGCAATGCGCGCGCGCGGTGGATGATCTGGGCGTGCCTGTCATGTGCTATGGGCTACGGGTTGATTTTCGGGGGGAGTTGTTTCCAGGCTCTGCCGCGCTTCTTGCGCTGGCCGATGAAATGCGGGAAGTGCGCACGATTTGTCACTGTGGGCGCAAAGCCACGATGGTGGTACGCAGAGGGCCAGATGGCAAGGCCTTGCGTGATGGCCCGCAAGTTCAGGTGGGTGGCAATGAGACCTATGTGTCCTTATGTCGACGTCATTTCCGCGAAGAAATGGGCGATGATCCTTCAACGTGATTGGGCAGTGGCCGCCCCTCTTTGAAAGCTAAGAGGTTTTCGAGGGCAATCGCCCCCATCGCTTCGCGCACTTCAAGGGCGGCTGTGCCCAAATGGGGCAGCAAGCAAACGTTCTCCATGTCACAGAGGGCTTTGGGAACCTTCGGCTCCTGCTCATAAACGTCGAGGCCGGCCCCGGCGATCTGACCCGTTTGCAAAGCCGCAATCAAGGCAGCCTCGTCGACAATATCACCACGGGCAATGTTGATGAAAATCGCATGGGGGCGCATGGCTGCAAAGGCACTCTGTCCAATAAAGTGATATGTGTCAAAGCTTCCTGGAACTGCAACCACGATTACATCGGCCGCCGCGCATAAACTGGGAATGTCGGGCATGCGTTCAGCAGGGAAGGCCAGCGCTTTCTCAGAGCGGTTGAAATAAACAACCGACATATTCAGTGCGGCTTGACACCGATGGGCAATCGCCTGACCGATCCGCCCCATGCCAATAACACCCAGCGTTTTACCACCCAGATGCATCCCCAAAAGTTGTATCGGATGCCATCCCTTCCAATGTCCTGCGCGCAGCAGGCGTTCCCCTTCTCCGGCGCGCCGGGCTGTCATCAAAATCAAGGTCAAAGCGATGTCGGCTGTGGCTTCGGTCACCGCGCCAGGCGTGTTTGTCACTGCAATCCCTTTTTGACGGGCGGCCTGCACATCGATATGATTATATCCCACGCCAAAATTTGCCAGAAGTTTGCATCGCGGAGTTTCAACCGCCCTAAACACGGATGCCTGAAAGGCGTCTCCCAGGGTTGGCAAGATCAAATCGTATGTTTGCAAAGCTTCCACACAAGCGGCATTGTCCATCGGTTGTGTCGCGGCACGTAGTGTGACATGAAAGGATTTCTGTGCAGCTTGGAGTGTCTTTTCCGGCAAGCCGCGTGTGATAAGCAGATCGAGCATTTCAGTAAAGCCTTCCCCCCGCAGGCACATCACCATCTGGCCGGATCAAAACCACATTTCCTACTTTGTCTGGCACGCCGAGCACAAGCACCTCTGACATAAACGTTCCGATTTGTCGCGGTGGAAAATTAACAACGGCTAAGACAGATGTGCCTGGTAAGCTCTTGGTGTCGTAATTTTGGGTTATTTGCGCCGATGACTTCTTTTCTCCAAGCTCCGGGCCAAAATCGATCCAAAGCTTGATGGCGGGTTTGCGTGCCTCTGGAAAGGGCTCTGCCCGCACAATCACGCCAACACGCATATCAACCTTAGAAAAGTCTTCTATGGAGATCATGTCAGCCTTTCTTCAATGCAGCCGATCTTGCAGCGGCTGCCGCCACGGTTCTAGTGATCAATGGCAAAAGACCAGTGTGTTCTTCCATAAGCACCGCCAAACCCGCCTGTGTTGTGCCCCCGGGGGAAGTCACATTATGGCGTAAGTCTGAAGGGGGCTCATCCGACATCGCTGCCAGCGCACCGGCCCCCGCAACAGTGGCTTGGGCCAGTTGCAAGGCCATATCCGGTGGCAGCCCTTCGGCCTCACCTGCATGGGCAAGGCATTCGATCATGTAAAACACATAAGCCGGTCCTGACCCCGACAGACCTGTGACCGCATCCATCTGTGCTTCATCGGTCAGCCATAAAACCTGCCCTACCGCGGCTAACAGAGAATATGCGATGTCGCGGTCCTTCTGCCCAACGTTTTGATTGCCAATCAAAGCGGTGATCCCTTGGCCAATCATTGCAGGCGTGTTCGGCATCGCCCGGATGATAGGAACCCCCGACAACACAGAGGCATATGTTTCCAGAGTGATCCCCGCCGCGATGGACACAATCAATGTGTCTTTGCTGAATTTTCTTAAGGTTGGCAGCGCCTCTTTGAGAGATTGCGGTTTGACAGCCACGATAACGGCAGCAGGCGCATCGGGGGGGTGAGTATTCAAAGCAACACCGCGCGCAACCAGCCAATCTGACGGCGTGGGCTCAATCACAAATGCAGACCGCGGTTCAAGCCCATTGTTCAGCCATCTCGACAGCAAAGCCGTTCCCATTTTGCCGCAGCCCAGCAAAACGACCCCGTGGTTATTCAATCGTTGTAAGCCCATCCTGCCCCCTTGCGTGATCAGGGCAGGTGATCACGCATGACCATAAGCTTCGGCAATGGCCACTTCTAAGGCTTCTTTTGGGCTGCGATCACTGTGGCAGACCAGTTGAAAGGCCGGATAATACTGCTCTGACACCAATACAGCCGTGGCAATCATACGGTAGAGAGCTTCAAGCCCGATTGTGGTGCCATTCTCAAGGATAACCCCATGTCTGAGAACCATAATCTTCTGTTTGGACCAATATGTAAATGCGCCGCTCCAGATCCGATCGTTGGTTTCATTGAGGCATTCATAAAGCGCCGGCAAGCTCTGCTCGGGTGGGTCTAATTCAAAGGAACAGACCAATCTGAGTGTCGCATCATAATCTGACCATGCAACGGTCACAGAATATGTGCGCCATTGGCCTTCAACAGCCATGGCAATTTGATTGTCCGCAACGCGATCAAACTCCCAGTCGTAATGCTCAGCCAGCGTTTCCGCAACGTCGATGGGATCTAAATCTTCTGCTTCAAGAGTTTCTGTGGAATATGACATGGGGCCGCCCCTATGTTTGGTATCTTATGACAATTATCTACAAGACTCTGGGTCACTGTCGATCTGTGGCCGATTATTGTGGCTTCTTACAATATATGGTGATCATCTTAAGCGCATCTGTAAAGCTATAATTTGATGACAAAGGGAATTTACCCACAAGATAAATTGCAATACACTAAATCATGCGGGTAAAAAGGTCCATGACGGCAATCTATACACGACGCGACACTCTCCTATTGGTGCATTGAATATGAAACGCGCCCCTCTTATGCACCTCGCGGCCCTAGTTTTTGCCGCTGTCACTTGTGTTGTGATTGGCGATACCGCGGGCAAGCTTTTGACAAGCACAGGCATTGATCCCTTTATCGTTGCCTGGTCGCGTTTTTTGTTGGCCGCTGTTGTGTTACTGCCGTTCAGTGGGTTTTCGCGGCAAGAACTGCCGCATCTGCGCGATTGGCGCGTCTTGTTGCGGGCTCTTTTTATCGTCGGGGGGATCAGCTGCATGTTAACGGCGTTGAAAACAGAACCGATTGCCAATGTCTTTGGAGCGTTTTTCGTAGGCCCGATCGTGTCCTATGTGTTGGCAGTTGTTTTCTTAGGGGAAAAGCCGTCCAAAAGCCGCAGCTATCTGCTTGGGCTTGGCTTTCTTGGGGTTATGTTGGTTGTCAAACCAGGTTTCGGCGCCACGATCGGCATAATTTATGCCTTGGCCGGTGGTGTGTGTTACGGGGCCTATCTTATGATAACGCGCACGGTGGCGGGGATTTATCGACCGCGATTTCTTTTGATGTCACAGCTTTTGATTGGTGCTGTGATCCTGACACCCATGGGGATTACGGCAGATTTTCCACCACTGGACACACGATTGAGTGTGCTGATTGTCATCAGCGCCTTTGCCTCTGCCATCGGCAATTATATGCTTGTGATGGCCAACAGGCAGGCGGAGGCAAGCTTGATTGCCCCGCTGGTCTATAGCCAGTTGATCTCGGCGACTGTTTTGGGCGTGGTGGTGTTTCAAGACTGGCCCGATCTCTATGTTCTTTTGGGACTGTGCCTTATTCTACTGTCCGGGCTTGGCTCACTTTTTGTGTATTTTAAAACGCACAATGCGCAGCAGTCATGATCGTATTTTGTGGATGAACAAAGAGAGGAAACCTAAGACAAAATCTCAAAAAGCTTTTCGCTCATATCGTCTCGATTTTGCCACATTTGCGCCGTAATGTTTCTGATATGGACACAGCCAGCGCAGATTGGCACAAAGGGCAAAGAGCGGAGATATCAATGCGTTTTATACTGACAAAAATAATCATAGGCATAGCACTCTTGACCGGCAGCGCCGCCGCACAAGACATGCCCGGCGGTGTAACGTCCCTTTTAGCGGATCAAATCACAGGCATTGAGGTTCTATCCTTCAATCAAGAACCGCCGCGCGTGAAAGAAAGCGATGGTCGTTTTACGGTCAAAAACAATTTGGAAGGTGAGAAGATTGTCGCCCAGACACGCTGTGCGGGGTATGAGATGGAACATGGGGAGAGTTGGCGCTTTTGTGAAGTCACACATATCGACGATGGCGATCAAGACTACTTTTGGTTGAATGAAAAAGACGCTTTGGTCGTTGGGCCGGTCAACTGGAATTAAGTCTTAGTTGTAATCCGTTTATGAAATGTACGTTGAAAATCTGTACGGTTGGTAACGACCAACCGCACAGATAGGTTTGAAGATAAATTACGCGTCAGCAGTCGCTTCGGTGCTGTCCTCTTCCGCTTCAGATGATCTGAGACCAGAAGGCGCTGAAATATTTGCGATCACAAAGTCTCGGTCAATCGTAGGGGTCGCCCCAGCGGGAAGGTCCACGGATGAGATGGTGACTGTATCGCCGATATCGAGGCCGGTCAAATCCACCACGATCTTCTCTGGAATATCGCCCGCCGTCACTTTGAGCTCCACCTCCGCGCGCACCACGGTCAACACACCGCCGCGTTTTATGCCAGGCGATGCATCCTCATGAATAAACTCAACTGGAATAAAGAGATTCACACGTGATGTCCGGCGCAAGCGCATCAAATCGACATGGGTAGGCAAATCTTTCACAACATCACGTTGCACAGAGCGTGCAATGACGCGCACATCGTCCTGTCCATCCATCTTCAAATTCCAAAGCGTTGACAAAAAGCGCCCGGCTTTGAGCTTTTTTAAAAGTTCGCTCAGGGGGATATTTATGGGCAGCGGGTCGGCCGCCCCTCCATAAACCACACCCGGAACCATACCTTCGCGACGCGCACTTCGGGCGGCTCCCTTGCCTGTCCCCTCACGCATTGTCACGACGAGATCGGGTATCTCACCAGCCATTTTCATTTCTCCATAGGTTACTGTTCAAGGCCGCCTCCAGGGTGTCGACCTTCAGACTTGTTGCCATAGGGGCAGAATGCCTCTGTGGCAAGGAGAAACTTAAATCTCAATCTCAGATGTCCCAGAGGAGGGATCAAGAGGTTGCTTGCGGCGCAGGATGATATCCCCATTGGGTAAAATTTCAGGGGGATGATAGAGGTTTAAATCATCAATCATAGTGGAGAGCTGATCGCGAAACTGATTGAGCAGCGGGGCAACGGATTCCCCGATCGCCTCGGTATCTTCAAGAAGTGGCGTGAGCTCTTGCAAAAGGCCATCCATGATCAGTTTTCCGCCCTCACCAAGAAGACCTAAACCTTCGGACAGTTTTCCATCTTCTTCTGCAGCTGCGGTGCTGGCCGTTAAAAGGAGGGTTAAGAGCAAAAATCTGTGTCGCATACGGTTCACTTTGGTATCTTAGATCACCTTTTCAACCGTCCTGAGAAGATTGCGGATGATGATCAGAGATCTGTTCCCAAGCACGATTGAGGGCAATAAGACGTTTCTCTCCGAGTTTAACGGCTTCTTCCGGTAAGCCTTGCGCGATCAGCCTGTCGGGGTGGGTTTCGCGCACCGCGCGCCGCCAAGCCGCGCGGATGGTCTCAAGATCATCCTTTGGGGAGACGCCAAGCACGTCATAACAATCGGCTTCAGCTGTGGGCGTAAAACGGGTTCGAATGCTGCGAAACTCCTGCTCTTTCAAGCCAAAAATGCGCGCGACCTGATGCAGGAAATCATTCTCATTGGGGTGGTACACCCCGTCAGCAAGCGCGATGTGAAACAAGCTTTCCATCAGATTGCGCAACGTCGGGGCATCGGCCTCAAACATATCGCGAATGCGCTGGGCATAGATTTCAAACCCCGCAACATCCTGACGCGCCAGATCAAAGACGCGCGCGGCGTTTTCCATATCGGCTTGCGGAATGGTGAAAATCTCTCGAAAGGCCGCGACTTCATCGCGCGTCACACGGCCATCAGCTTTGGCCATTTTGGCCCCGAGCGCGATAACAGCGATGGTGAAGGCGACAGATTTTTCTGGCTTTTGTTTGAAGTAGGCAAAGATCTCTGAAAAGGGCGCGCCAGAACGTAAGGCGCCAAGAACTTGAGAGATGCGTGACCAGACAGACATGCTTCAAATTAAGTCAGATAGGACAGAAAGGCAAAGCAGATTACGTCGCTGCGCGACGTCAGCGGCGCGCGGAGCTTATGCTCCGCGCATACGATTCTTTAGGACCATATTGCTGAGGTCTCTTCATGCGCTTGTGAAATAACCTTCTGCATCAAGATAAGATCCAGTGTTTGGCCAAATTTGCGCCCAACACCCGGCATATAGCCTGTTTGCTGAAACCCGCAGGCTTTGTGGAACCGTTGGCCCTGGGGATTGGCGCTGGAAATACCCGCGACAAGAATGTCGATCCCCTGGCGGCGCGCTTCTATTTCCAGGGCAGTCATCAGAGACGATCCTAGGCCTTTACGCTGAGCATTCGGTGAAATTGCAATCGTATGTTCTGCAACATGGGCGTATCCAGGCCCATCCCGAAAGGGCCGAAAGCTCACAAACCCAACAACTTTTTCATCCGCTATCGCGACGAGAAGTGACCGTTGCACTTTGAGCTTCTCAAGATCTGAAATAGTCTTTTCCTGGCTGTTGAAGGTGATGAACGTGTCTCGGATAAAGGCGTTTTGTATCTCAAGAACGGCGGGAAGATCGCTGAGATGCGCCAAGCGAATGATCATAAATCGCACAGACCTCTGGGGGTCTTCAAGACCGCTGCCAAAGAAGGGGCTGCGCTTTGGTATTGGATGCGCGGATCGGGCAGATGCGCGAGCGCGCCGGCAAGATCGGACGCTCGAGGATGTGATATGGTTAGACATTCTAGCCTAATGCCTTGGTCTTGAAGCAAAGGGGCAGGATTTGGTCCCTCCCATTGCAAGAGGGCAGGATAGAGATCGTCAAACGGCAAATGCCCGGTCGGACTGATCGACATCTGCCATGTCAAAGTGCCCCGTGTGACACGCGTAGCATGCCCGTGGTCTGGTGGCGCTTGAGAAAGGGCCGTGCGGATATCTTGCGTTCGACAGGCCCAGTGGCTGAGTCGTGGTGCTGTTGGGGCGTGATCCAACCCAAACCACCGTGGATGTGATGGGGCCGGTGCCGCAGGGTTCACGGCGATCACCTCAAGATAGAGGCTTGGCCCAAGGGAGAGCAGGCGATTGTGTGTGCCCATTAGCGCATGGGCACCCCCGTCTTGCACAGGCACGCCAAGGATGTTTTCAATCCAAGCGGTGCCTGTCTCAAGATCAGGCGCGGTGATAACCAGATGATCCAGTTCGAGCATGGCTCATATGACCATCGCATTGTGGCCGCTGCAAGAGGGTGTATAGCTTCAGCATAGGGGAAGAACAGCAAAGCACGTGGCATGACGCTTTCAGATCGAAAATCAGATTTGCGTAAATCAGCCCTTCTGGCTAGGGATGCCGTGCAAGATGTGAATATCGCGTCCGCGACACAACGGCTTCTGGCCGTGATTGGTCCCGCCCAAGGTCTTTGCATAGCTGGATATATGCCGATCAAAAGCGAGATTGATCCACGCCCCGCAATGGCGGCGTTGCATGCAGCAGGCGCGGTGGTGTGCGTTCCGGTCGTAATGGGAAAAGGTCGCGCATTACAATTCAAACGCTGGGCCCCCGACATAAAGATGGTGCCCGGTCCCTTCGGGGCAGCGGTGCCGGAACACGGAGGGTGGGTCACCCCCAATGTCCTGATCGTGCCGCTTGTCGCTTTCGATGGAAGTTGCGCGCGCCTTGGATATGGCGGAGGGTTTTATGATCGCAGCTTGCAAGCTCTCCGCACTGCGGGGCCAGTGCGCGCCATGGGCCTTGCCCTCGATGTCCAAGAGGTCCCAAAGGTGCCGCAAGAGCCGACCGATCAGCGCCTTGATGCCATTGTCACAGCTACTCGGACAGTTTGGGCGCTTGCCAAGGGGACGTCTGGGGCCTAGCAAGGCAGTATGAAGCTCCTTTTTCTTGGCGATGTGATGGGCCGCGCGGGCCGTGATGCGGTGATTGCGCATTTGCCCAGCTTGAAACGGGAATGGGCCCTTGATGTTGCCATTGTGAATGCCGAGAATGCCACCGCTGGGGCCGGTCTGAGCGCGGATCATGCCAAAGCCCTGCTCGCGGCCGGTGCCGATTGCCTGACATTGGGGGATCATGCCTTTGACCAGCGCGATATGCTGAGCTTTATCGAACAGGAGACCCGCATTATACGCCCACTTAATTACGCCAAAGGCGCGCCCGGGCGTGGGCATCGCATTTTGGCTTTACCCGATGGTCGTAAGCTGCTGATCGCCCAAGTCTTGGGGCAGGTGTTTATGAAACGCCCCTTTGACAATCCATTCTCAGCCCTTGAACCGCTTTTGCGTGCGCATCCTCTGGGCCAAGCGGTGCAGGCTGCGTTTCTGGATGTCCACTGTGAGGCCACATCCGAGAAGATGGGGCTAGGACAGTATTGCGATGGTCGCCTCAGCGCCGTTGTCGGCACCCACACCCATGTGCCAACAGCCGATGTGCAAATCTTGCCTAAGGGCACCGCGTATCAAACCGATGCCGGTATGTGCGGCGATTACAATTCAGTCATCGGGATGGAGCCTGCAGAGCCCTTGCATCGCTTTGTCACAGGCATGGCGAAGGGGCGGTTTGTGCCCGCGACAGGGGCCGCCACACTCTGCGGCGTTTATATTGAGACAGACGATAAAACCGGGCTTGCTCTGTGTATTGATCCCATCCGCTATGGCGGACGTCTGAGCCAAGCGCAGCTGTCACCATGACACCTCTTCTCTCTCTTCCACCGTCTGTCGAACCTTGGGTGGCATTGGCGACTGTTCTGGTGATGTTTGTGCTGTTTGTGCGCGAAACGCGCCCAGTCGAAGTCGTGGCTATTCTTGGTGCGGCTTTTCTTCTTCTGACAGGGGTTTTGCCCTATGAGGCGGGGCTAAAGGTGCTGTCAAATCCAGCCCCTTGGACGATCCTTGCGATGTTTATTGTCATGGGCGCGCTGGTGCGCACAGGGGCGCTGGAGGTCTTTACCCAGGTTGCCCAGGCACACGCCACCGACCGTCCTGCGGCTGCATTGGGGATCATGCTGGCACTTGTGATTGTGTCATCTGCCTTCGTCTCGAACACGCCGGTGGTCGTGGTGATGATTCCGGTTTTTGTGCAACTGGCCCAACGGATGGGGCTCGCACCCTCTAAGCTGTTGATCCCGCTAAGCTATGCCGCTGTGTTAGGCGGAACCCTGACACTGATCGGCACATCCACGAACCTTCTTGTCGATGGCGTTGCCCGCGATCAAGGTTTGGCCCCCTTCACGATATTTGAGGTCACGCCCCTGGCGGTTGTTTTGGTGACCTGGGGGATGATCTATCTGGCTGTCTTGGGTCCGCGACTGTTGCCAGAGCGAACCTCTATGGCAGGGCATTTGGGCGGAGACCGAACACGGCGCAAGTTTTTCACCGAAGCCGTCATTCCACCAGAATCGAACCTTGTGGGGCGTGAGGTTTTGGGCGTGCAGCTTTTCAAACGCGAAGGCGTGCGGTTGATCGATGTTATCCGGGGGGATGCCTCGCTCCGGCGCAAACTTGACAGTGTTACTCTGCAAGTGGGGGATCGTGTTGTGCTGCGCACGCCGATGGCGGAACTTCTGACGCTACAGCGGAACAAATCCCTCAAACGGCTCGATCAGGTGGATGCAAAGGAAAGCACAACAGTTGAAGTGCTGATTTCACCGGGGGCAAAGATGATTGGACGGCGGTTGGGAGAGATCCGGCTGAGGCGGCGCTATGGCGTCTACCCTTTGGCCGTTCACCGTCGCAATCAAAACATTGGCCAACAGCTTGACACATTGATCATACGCTCTGGCGATACCTTGCTGTTGGAGGGCGCGCCCGAAGACATTCAACGCCTGGCCGCGGATATGAACTTGGTGGATATTGCCACGCCACAGGTGCGGGCCTTTCGCCGCGAGATGGTGGCGATCCCGATTGTGGCGATGATCGGTGTGGTGGCCTTGGCCGCCTTGGGTGTCGCACCGATCCTTTATCTTTCGATCCTGGCGGTTGCCGTGGTCCTCGGCACCCGTTCCATTGATGCCGATGAAGCTTTTTCATTAATCGACGGTCGGTTGCTGGCGCTCATCTTTTCGATGCTGGCCATTGGTGCGTCTTTGGAAGCGTCCGGTGCCGTGGGGCTAATCGTAAAGCAGCTTGCGCCTTGGTTGGCGGGTCTGCCCCCCATCCTCCTTGTCTGGACGATCTATCTTTTGACATCGGTGTTGACAGAGCTTGTTTCCAACAACGCTGTGGCGGTTGTCATCACCCCAATTGCGATCTCTTTGGGCGACACCCTGGGGCTTGATCCTCGGGGGCTTGTGGTGGCGGTGATGGTGGCCGCGTCGGCGTCTTTTGCCACGCCGATCGGGTATCAAACCAACATGATGGTATATGGGCCAGGCGGTTATGCGTTCCATGATTTCTTGAAGATCGGCGTGCCCCTCAATCTAACGGTTGGTCTGTTGACCTCGCTGCTTATTCCCGTGTTCTGGCCGCTTTGAACGGCGAAGGGGCGAGACTTTCTAGCTGGTGAGCGCTTTCGCACCCATATCCAGGAATTTCTGCTGACGATCTTTCACAAGCGTTTGCGCATCCATATCGCCCAACTCGTCCAGCATGGCGCTGAGTTGATGCTTGACCGCCGTCATCATGGCATCGGGGGCACGATGCGCGCCGCCAATTGGTTCACTGATAATGCGATCAATCACACCCAAGCTGTGAAGATCTTGTGCGGTCAGGCGCAAGGCCTCGGCCGCTTCGCGCATTTTATCCGCGTCTTTCCACAGAATAGACGCGCACCCTTCCGGCGAGATCACAGAATAGATCGCATGCTCCAGCATGGCCACACGATTGCCTGTGGCAAAGGCCACAGCCCCGCCAGAACCGCCTTCGCCAATAATCACCGAAATCAACGGCACGCCGATTTTCAAACAAGTCTCAGTCGAGCGCGCAATCGCCTCTGATTGGCCGCGTTCTTCTGCGCCTTTGCCCGGGTAGGCCCCTGGTGTGTCAATCAATGTGATCACAGGGAGGTTGAACCGGGCCGCGAGGTCCATCAGACGGATGGCTTTGCGATATCCCTCAGGCCGGGCCATGCCGAAGTTATGCGTGATCCGGCTTTGGGTATCATGGCCTTTTTCGTGGCCAATCACCATCACAGGCCTATCGTCAAGTCGGGCCAGTCCGCCCATCACAGCATGATCGTCGGCAAAATTCCGATCCCCAGCTAAGGGGCTGTATTCGGTGAACAGCGCTTTGATATAATCTTTGCAATGAGGTCGTTCGGGGTGGCGCGCAACAAGACATTTTCGCCAGGGATCGAGACTTGTATAAAGGTCCTTCAAGAGCACTTTGGATTTTTCTTCAAGCGCTGTGATCTCATCATCTAGATCAACGTCTTTGTTATCACGCGCCATCGCGCGCAGTTCTTCGCCTTTGCCTTCGATTTCTGCCAAGGATTTTTCAAATTCTAGATAATGGGTCATTACAGTGCCGCTCTTTCGATCTGCCTATCATATGGCGTGCAGAGCGAAACGATGCAACCGTCAGGATACGGTCGCATGATTTGACCGTGACTGATGCCTTGCCTGTCATACAAAGCGATCAATGCCCGCTAAATTGACACAAGTGATGTATGTCCATGCCCATGGTCGCAAGTTTTTTGGCCCCGCCCAGATCGGGCAGGTCGATCACAAAGGCACATCCAACGATATCGCAACCAAGCCGCTCCAGCAATTTGATGCCCGCCGCCGCCGTGCCACCTGTGGCCAAAAGATCATCCACAAGCAGAACGCGACTGCCCGCTGGCACGGCATCAATATGCACTTCAACCGTCGCTTGAGCGTATTCAAGCGCATAGTCTTCGGCATAGGTTTCACCGGGGAGTTTTCCCTTTTTGCGGATGGGGACGAACCCGGTGCCAAGCTGATGAGCCACAGCACCACCTAGGATAAAGCCGCGCGCCTCAAGACCTGCCACAGCATCGATATGCTGGCCAACATAGGCCTCCAGCAGAAGGTCCACACATAGCCGCATCCCCCTTGGATCGGCAAAAAGCGTGGTGACATCGCGAAACATGATCCCTTCATGGGGGAAATTGGGGATTGTGCGAATATAGTCTTTGATTGTTGTCATTGTCGCATCTCACCTTCCTTGTATGCATGTAAAACCCGGAAACAGTGGCTTGTTACTCTAGGATATGACAAAGGCGATATGCAAATTGTAAAGACATATCCAATGGCACGGCAAGCATGCTCATAAAACCCGTCCTGCGACTGCATCGAGTTTTTCTAAAAGGGCCGGATCGCGTTTGTCGGGGGCTGTCATGATTGCATTGTTTAACGCGCGATCACATCCATAGGGGCAGGGCGCATGCACTCCCAACAGCGCAGGCAAGCGCGCCACCAAGCCACGCGCATGATCGGCGTTGGCCTTCAATGTCTCTAGGATACTCTCAATAGCCACTTCGCCGTGATCGGGATGCCAGCTGTCATAATCGGTGATCATCGCAACAGAGGCATAACATATCTCGGCTTCCCGGGCGAGCTTGGCTTCAGGCATATTTGTCATCCCAATGACATCACAATCCCAGACTTCCCGGTAAAGCTGGGACTCGGCCAGCGTTGAAAACTGTGGACCCTCCATAACAAGGTAAGTGCCCCCGTCATGGATATAGACACCTTCGGCTTGCCCTGCTGCGAGGCAGGCAGCGCGCAATCGCTCACATGTGGGATGGGCCAGCGACACGTGGGCCACACAACCTGTCCCGAAAAAGCTCTTTTCACGGGCAAACGTGCGGTCAATGAACTGATCGATAACGACAAAATCCCCCGGTTTCATCTCTTCGCGGAACGATCCACAGGCAGAGACAGAGATAATATCTGTCACGCCCAGGCGCTTTAAGACGTCGATGTTGGCGCGATACGGCACATCTGTGGGGGAATGCACATGCCCCCGACCGTGGCGCGGCAAAAACACCATCTCGACATCATCGATAACCCCGATCAGCACCGCATCTGATGGCGCACCCCAGGGGCTGTGGAGTGTGCGCCACTTTGCATCCCTCAGCCCGTCGATTTCATACAGGCCTGATCCACCGATGATACCAATTTTCCGTTTCATAACATAAACCTTTCCGAGGATCACGTGGGGATAGGCTAGGAATGAACAGAGGCTAGCGCAATGCCTGAAGAAAAGCGGGCCTAATTATTCCTCCAGGTTATGCGGTTCAAATTCATGGATCGATAATTTTGCTATTAATCCTCTATAGGCCATGCAATCGCGCAAAAATCATAATGTTGTTTGCTGGCATTGTTTGCGTTCTGACGCCGAATCCCAAAGCTTGAAGGACGGAAACGAGAACATTTATGTCTTTGTAGCCAATATCACGGCTGTCACTCTGCAGCGCTTTATGAAACGCCGCATCAGCCTCCGATACGAACTGTCCAGAACGCAAGAATGGACCATAAACGGCGAATATACCCTGTGGGCCTAAGGCTTGGGTAACCTCATCAAGCAAAACAGACATCTCGGCGTCTGTGATCAGGTGCAACAAATTGACCAGCAGGATCACGTCCCACGTTCCATGATGTTTTGCCCAACCAGGTTGGCAGGCATTTAGAAATCTTGCTTTTTCCAAATTATCGACAGTGGCTTGTGTGCACCAAGCATTGATAGAATTAAGGCGTTTGGAATCCAGATCGCTGGGCACCCAAGTCAGATGAGGAAAGGTCTGAGCATGAGCCATGATGTGTTCTCCGGTGCCAGAGGCAAGCTCAAGAACGCGCCCCTCTTTGGGTAACTCTGGCGATAGGGCCCTTTGAATAGGGACAAGGTTTCGCGCAGCAGAGGGGCTATATTGGCGTTCATCTTCTGCAAGATGGTAGAGCGGCATTTTGAGTTTGGGTTGAAGAGTCATGTGAACCTATCGGGTTGAAGTGCTGCAACTGTCTGTGCATCAAAGTCTGAGGATTTGTTTAAGACAAGATCAACCAAGAGTTTTGCCGCCGCGGGCGCTGTTTGAAATCCATATCCGCCCTGGCCGGCACACCAAATAAAGCTAGGCTCTTCTGGGTCGGGTCCTAAAACCAAGCGCCTGTCCGGGGCAAAGGTGCGCAACCCCGCCCAATTCGCCAAAAGCTGTTTGATTTGGTGATCCGCAACCTCTTGATACCTTGCGATACCTGTTGCCAGAGCTTCGTCTTCCGCCCAGGCATCCATTGGCATCGATGGCACTTCATCCGCTGGTGAGATTAAAAGCGCCCCAGCGTCAGGCTTTGCATACCATGTCTCACCCGCACCAATGATCATGGGCCAACAGTTCACACCCATGGGGGCGGGCACCCGGGCCATGGATCGGCGCAGGGGGGACAGACCAATTGGTGAGATGCCTGCAAGCTTTGCCATCTCATCGGCCCAAGCCCCTGCTGCATTCACGATATAGCGCGCAAAGATGTCTTGGTGACCGGCTGAGACGCGCCAGCCATTTTGCTCACGCATTATTGTACTGACTTTCTGACCTGTCTGAACGGATCCGCCTTTGGTCTTGATGCGTTTGACACGATGTTGAAGCATACGCTCTGTGTCGAGATCCCAGGCTTCCGCATGATATCCAAAACGCAAATCAGCATCATCTTTTAGAACCGGCACCATCGCGTGGGCTTCTGCGTCTGTGATTTCCGCTAAGAGCATCACCTGCACGTCTTTTTTGAATTGGTCATGAGTCTGTTGCTGGGAAACAAGCATGAGCCCCCTTGGACTGAGGACTCCGTCCCTTTTATGGGCTTCAAAGCTGGCAATGTTTAATGCGACCGTTTCGGGCAAACCATAATTCTGTTCAAATAGCGCCGCTGAACGCCCTGAGGCGTGATAGCCTAAATGCGACTCCGCCTCCCAAAGCACCACATGGCCATGATTGGCAAGCTCAGCCCCCGCACTTGTGCCCGCGATCCCGCCACCAATAATCAGAAAATCACACCCCATCCAATGTAGTGTTGTCGCTCTTTTCCAAAAAAATCAAATGAAGAATTGTGCGGTTGTGTTGAATTCCAAAACAATAAAATAAGGTTTGGTTAAAACGCCCACACAACATTGTGGGCGTTTGAAAGCGAAATGGCTCAGTTCGGAATTTCGCCTGTGATGCCTTGGACATAAAAATCCATGGTGACGAGTTGCTGATCCGTGGCCACTTCCCCGTCTGCCAAAAAGACAGAGCCGTCTTGCTTCAAAATTGGGCCGGTGAACGGATGATAATCACCCGCTGTAATCGCGGCAATCATCGCTTCGGCCTCTGCTTTCACATCCGCGGGAACGGCATCCGTGATCTCTCCGATCACAACCTCTCCTTCCGGCATGCCGCCCCAGGAATGGCCGCTTTCCCAAGTGCCGTCCATCACAGCGCCGACACGCTTGACGTAATAGGGCGCCCAGTCATCGATGATAGAAGCAATGCGCGGCGTTGGTGCGAAGGCCGACATGTCAGAAGCCTGGCCAAAGGTGAACACGCGCCCGCCGTTGTTGTTGGCCTCTTGCGCGGCGGCTTGCGGCGCGGTTGAGTCTGTGTGCTGCATGATCACATCAACACCTTGATCGATCATGGCTTTGGCCGCATCGGCCTCTTTGGCGGGGTCAAACCAGGTGTAGACCCAAATCACTACCATCTCCACATCGGGGTTCACTTTAGCCGCATGCATATAGGCAGAGTTGATCCCCTGAATCACCTCGGGGATGGGGAAGGAGGCAATATAACCAATCTTGTTTGTCTCGGTCATATGGCCCGCGATTGTGCCAATCACTGCACGCCCCTCATAAAACCGCGCATCATAAGTGGCCACATTCGGATGCTCACGCTTGTAGCCTGTGGCATGTTCAAACTTCACGTCCGGGAACCGGCCCGCCACTTCGTTGGTGGCATCCATATAACCAAAGGACGTTGTGAAGATAATATCCGCCCCCGACAGCGCCATTTGCGTCATCACACGGGCGGCATCGGCCCCTTCCGGCACGCTTTCTTGGTATATCGTTTCAACCTTGTCGCCATAGGCGGCTTCGACCGCAAGGCGGCCTTGATCATGTTGATACGTCCAGCCGCCGTCCCCAATTGGGCCAACATAGACAAAGCCGACTTTCGTGGGCTCTTGGGCCATCACAGTGGATGTAAGACCGGTTGCCACGAGAACAGAGGTAAAGAATTTCAAGGCGTTCATAGACATCTCCCAGAGGTATTGGCCACGTCAAAACGGGGCATGGAACGGTTTGCCAAGATCGGCGGGTGCAGCATGGCTTTGGCGTTTGCGATCCGCAGAGATCACCACAAGCACAAGTATTGTGACGATATATGGCGACATCGACAAGAGCTCGACAGGGATTGCGGAACCCGCTGCCTGTAAATTGAGCTGTAATACCGTTATTCCGCCGAATAAATAGGCACCCAAAATGGCGCGCCACGGCCTCCAGCTTGCAAATACCACAATCGCCAGCGCAATCCAGCCTGCGCCTGCTGTCATGCCTTCTGTCCAGGAGGGCACGCGCACCAAGCTGAGGTATGCCCCCCCAAGGCCCGCGCATGCACCGCCGAACGCAATCGCTACTAGACGGACCCAGATCACAGGATAGCCAAGCGCATGGGCCGCATCATGGCTTTCCCCCACCGCGCGCAAGATTAATCCCCACCGTGTGCGGTATAAACCCCCCCAGACCGCGGCAGTCAGCAAAAGAGCGATGTAAACCATCAGGTCATGGGCAAACAAAATCGGACCGATAATTGGCAGATCGCCCAGAAGACCAAGGTCGAGTTTTTGCAGCGTTGGTGCTTTGATCCCCACGTAGCTTTGACCTAAAAGTGCCGCAAAGCCCAATCCAAAGAGTGTCAGCGCCAAGCCAGTGGCGACTTGGTTCGAGAGCAGAAAAAGCACCAAAACACCAAACACAATAGAGAGTGCAGCCCCACTTACAGCCGCCAACACAAATCCAAATGCAGAGGAGCCCGTCTCCACCGCCGTAATAAACCCACACACGGCGCCGAGGATCATCATGCCCTCCACACCGAGGTTGAGCACCCCTGCCCTCTCCACCACGAGCTCTCCGATCGCAGCCAACAGAATGGGCGTAGCGGCCACCATCAGCGACGCGACCAGAAGCACCCAGTTTATAGCACTCACGTCCATAACAGAGCCCCTAAATTCAACATATGTCCTATCGCACCACCCAAAACCATCCCTAAGACCATTGTTGCTATATGCGCCAAAGTAAAATGCCGCTTGGTCCAGCGACGTACTGTCGGGAATAGAAGACTGAAACCAATCAGCACAAAGATCACTAAGATATGCGCTGCAACAAAACCAATACCGACGTTTTTCATGGCCCCTTCACTGGCCATCCATCCCATGAATGTGCCCATCCCCATACCCATCATGAGTGGCTTCCAGTTGTGTTGCACGTATTATCCCCTCTTGCCAAAGCGAAGTCTGTAATGCGTGAAGACATCCAGACTTAGCAGGAAAAACAACAGCATCCCTTGGAAGGCCTGAATGGCTGCGGCGGGTAGGCCGAGCATGAATTGCGCGAGCTCCCCGCCGATATAGGTCAACGCCATCAACAGCCCTGCCAGAACAACCCCAAGCGGATGCAAACGCCCTAAGAACGCTACGATGATCGCGGTAAACCCATAGCCAACATTGAAATCTATGCTGATCTGCCCTTGCGGTCCGGTCACTTCAAAGATCCCCGCAAGACCCGCCAAAGTTCCGGAAATCCCAAAGCAAACAAGCCCCAAGCGCGCGGGCACAACACCGGCAAAGCGTGCCGCTTTTGGCGCTTGCCCCAGCAAACGGATATGAAAGCCAAGACTGTGACGCGCAAACAGCGCATAAGCACAAATCACAGCCAACAGAGCCACCAAAACCCCCCAATGCGCGCCTGTGCCTGCAATCAACTCAGAGTTGGTAGAGGTTGCCCATTGGTTCAAATTACGCGACCCTGGAAAGCCACCGCCTTCTGGATTGCGCAACCACCGCGTGGCGGCAGAGGCCAAGATGTTTTCAGCCACATAGACAAGCATCAGCGAAACAAAGATTTCATTGGTGCCAAACCGGACTTTCAAAAGTCCTGGGATCATCGCCCATAAAAGTCCGCCCAGTGCGCCGCCAAAAACCATCAGTGGAAAAATAAACACACTCTCTGACGGGTAAAAGGCAAGCCCAAGGGCCGCCCCGATAACTGCGCCCATGATGTATTGTCCTTCTGCCCCTATGTTCCAGATCCCAGCGCGAAATCCAATCGACAAGCCAATCGCGATCAAAATCAAGGGACCTGCTTTGACCAACACCTGTGGCCGCGCGTAGCTTGCGAATTGTGGATCGAACAGAGGGCTCCAAAAGATCGTGCGGAGAGCTTCCCCTGGGTCTTTGCCCAAAAGAGCAAACATAATCGCCCCGACCCATACGGTGAGCGCAATGGCCAGAAAGGGGCTGAGCCTTTGCCAAAACCGTGATGGCGCGACACGACGTTCCAGACGGATCATGTCGCAGGGGCCTGTGGGTCTTGGTCTATGACATCCGGCGCGACAGCATCATGCAAGCCACCCAGCATCAATCCAACCTGCTCCATCGACAGATCGCCTGGGGGCTGTGGCGCTGACAGTGCACCACCGTTCAGCGCAGCAAACCGATCCGAGATCTCCAGCAATTCTTCTAAGTCCTGGCTGATCACGACCACCGCCGCCCCGTTTGCCGCTAAATCGAGAAGCGCTTGCCGAATGGTCGCCGCGGCGGCGGCATCAACCCCCCATGTCGGTTGATTGACGACCAAAAGTTCCGGCGATTGTAAAATCTCCCGCCCCATAACGAATTTTTGCAGGTTGCCCCCGGACAGCGCCCGCGCAGAGACAAAGGGCCCAGGGGTGCGCACATCAAACGCCTTGATCACATCTTCCGTGTACTGCCGCACAGACGCCCAAAACACAGCCCCGTTTTTTGTTGTGCCTTTCCGGCCCAAAAGCGTGATCAGCGTGTTTTCCTGTAGGCTCATATCGGGGGCGCTGGCATGGCCCAGGCGTTCCTCGGGGGCCATGAATATGCCAAGCGCCCGCCGTGTCTTTGGCCCTAGATTTGAGATATCGCGCCCTTTGAAATGCACCGTGCCAGAGGGACTGGCCCGTTCGCCGGATAGCAGGGAAAAAAGGGCATCCTGGCCATTTCCCGCAACCCCGCCAATCCCAAGGATCTCTCCCGCGCGCACCGAAAAGCTCACATCCCGCAGGGGCGTTGCAAAAAGGGTTTCAGCGGGCACAAAGGCCGTTTGAACCTCTAACACAGCATCGCCGGGCAAATGCCCTTTGGATTTTGGTGTGGCAAAGGATTGGCCCACCATGATCTCTGCCAATTCCGCGGCAGAGCATTTACGCGGGTCGCATTGTGCCACCACTTTACCGCCACGTAAAATTGTGGCGGACCGGCAAAGGGTGCGGATCTCTTGCAATTTGTGTGAGATATATAGGATCGCTGTGCCTGTCGCGCTGAGCTGGCATAGTGTCGTGAAAAGGGCCGCAACCTCTTGCGGGGTCAAAACGCTTGTGGGTTCATCCATGATCAATAGTTTTGGATCTTGCAGCAAACAGCGGATGATTTCTACCCTTTGCCTTTGTCCCACACTTAGGGCACCAACATGCGCCCTGGGATCAAGTGGCAGATTATACGCTTGCGACAGTGCACGGATACGGTTTTCCAACTGCTGTCTTGAAGGTGGATTTTCCATTCCCAAAGCCACATTTTCAGCCACTGTGAGCGCCTCAAACAGCGAGAAATGTTGAAACACCATCGCCACACCCGCCGCGCGCGCGGACTTGGGATCTATCGGACGATAAGGTTGTCCTTGCATGTGCATGGTGCCGCTGTCTGGGCGGATCAAGCCATAAATCATCTTCACAAGGGTGGATTTTCCTGCGCCATTCTCCCCCAGCAGGGCATGAATGTCTCCAGGCGCTATTTCGAAAGAGATCGCATCATTGGCTTGGACACCAGGATACCCTTTGCTTAGCCTATCGATCTTTAAAAGCGGTGTCACGCGTGTCTGGCCCCGGATTTCCAATTCTGACATTAGACCGCACACCACGCAAACCGCAATGGCCCGAGGATGTTTTGCCGAACTGGGTTCTCCAATCAGGTAGGTGATCTGGTCAATTTTATCTGGTCTATCTACCGTCAGCTGATCGCAGTAATTGTGCGGGCCATTCAGATACCGCGCGGTAATCGATGTGATAAAAGCTCTGTTGCAAACATTTTGCTAGGGCGCAATCCCCTTGTCTTTAGACACACTTATGCTGTGAGGTGGTCTTCAAAGCGTGTGATAGCCTCCGATAGCGCGCAAGGATCCAGACCAAAGGCGCGCTCGGCCCTACGCGTTTCGCCGCGAATATCGCCTTTCAATTTCAGGTGCATATCTCTGGA
>CAWUJT010000024.1:0-23305 GCA_963922715.1 uncultured Thalassobacter sp. | reverse complement strand
GGGTGACATTTGTTGTCAGGGCAGAAATAAGCTGAATACGTTCGCTCTTGCTGTCTGGCTCCTTGCCTTCCAGCAACAACACATAGCTTTCGAAATTGGTCAGTTTCAGCTTGCGGAGGCGCTTTTGTAGGCGGGAATAGATGAAAGCTCTTTTTGTTTCCGGCAAATGTAGACCGGCCTCTTGATAAGCCAATTGCGTGATGCGCCGGAAGGCGTCATCGGACATCTCAAACTGTTTTTGAGTTATATATGTCATGCCGCCGCTTTAACGTTATCCGGCAAAACACCGGTTAAATCGATAATGCGTATCATACGGTCTCCAACAATTGTCAGCCCGCTGATAAATGTTTCCCCTCTATTCTTGGCCATCTCCGGAGGCGGTTGGATATCCGATTGACTGATTGTCAAAATGTCTGAGACAGCATCAACAAGAATGCCAACAGTTTGGCCTTCAAGCTGCATGACGATAATGACGTTTCGTTGTGTTGCCTCTATGGCATTCATGCCCAAACGTGCGGATAAATCGATAATCGGTAAAACAGCACCGCGCAGATTTATAACACCACACACATAATCGGGCGAATGTGGCAGCGGTGTTGCCGGAGCCCAACCACGGATCTCGCGCACCGTCATAATGTTCACCGAGTATTCTTGCTCTGCCACACGGAAGGCAAGAAGTTCTAGGTCCTGCTGGGCGTGTATTTCATTGTCATCAGTCATTTTATTATCCTGCAAGTGAAAGTTTATTTTGATCCGTATGGCCCGCATTTCCAATGAGATCAGCCGTATCGAGGATCAAGGCGATCTTACCATCCCCAAGTATGGTAGCCGCTGCAACACCTGGGACATGGCCATAGGTTTCGGCCAGTCCTTTGATCACAACTTGACGTTGTTCTTGGATCAGGTCGACGACAAGCGCGTAACGTTCTCCATCTTCGGCGAGAATGAACAGCACAACAGCATTTTCTGGATAGGCACCGGCGTCACGATATCCAAATTCCTCGGCCAAATCGAGAAGTGGGACAAAGCTGCCGCGAATTTGAACAATGCGTGTTCCTTGATCGAGGATTTGAACGTCGGCTTCGGCAAGGGTCAGCGTTTCTACAATTGACGAAAGTGGTACAACCATTGTTTGTCCGGCAACCTCAATCACCATACCATCCAGAACCGCGAGTGTAAGTGGCAAAGATATGGAAAACACAGACCCTTGACCTGGTGTCGATTGGATTGAAATGCGCCCGCCAAGAGACTGGATTGCCCGTTTCACCACATCCATTCCGACACCACGGCCCGAAAGGTTTGATATTTCTTTGGCCGTTGAAAAACCCGGCATAAAAAGCAAGTTGTCAATCTCGGTTTCAGAGAGATTGGCGTCTTCTGGTATCAGCCCCTTGTCTTGTGCAATTTTCAAAACCCGTGGACGATTGATGCCTGCGCCGTCATCTTCGATTTCGATGACAACGCGGCCTGAGCGATGAGAGGCCCGCAAAACCACAGTGCCCTCTTCAGTTTTGCCAACCTGTTTTCGTGTCTGTGGTTTTTCAAGCCCATGATCAACAGCATTGCGGATCATATGTGTAAGGGGATCCGCAAGGCGTTCAATCACGGTTTTATCAATCTCAGTGTTTTCGCCTTCAACATAAAGGCGCACCTTTTTCTGGGTGTCTTCGGCCGCTTCGCGCACAATCCGGGACATTCTTTGAAACAAAGGTTTGACGGGTTGTGCGCGAATTGCCATCACACTGTCTTGAATGTCCCGAGTGAGTTGCTGAAACTCTTCAAGACCACTGGCGACAGATGTATTCGAAACAAGACCTATTTCTGAAAGAGATTGCGAGAGCATTGCTTGATTGATAACAAGCTCACCAACCAGGTTAACCAGTCGATCAACGCGATCAAGTCCGACGCGAACAGTCGCCGTTGACACAGGCTGTTTTGGTAAATTTTTTGGTTTTGTGGCTTCGTTTATTGTGATTGTCTTACTCGGTTCGATTGCTTCAGAGTCCGTGACAATTTGAGGGTCTTGTTGTTCGGTCTCTCTGTGCTCTGTTTGGGGGGGATGAACAATCTGAGGATTGTTTTGAAAGTCTATTTGTGTTTGCTCTTCAAATACAATCTCACAAAGGTCGGTTGCGAACTCGAATACGGCTTCAATATCGCTTTGATCAACGTGTTCATTGCTTTTTAAAGTCCAATCAACATATGTCTTCGATGGACTAAGGTTGTCAAAATCAGGCAATCGCGCGGTGTCAATTTCCGCTTGAAACGGGGCTAACTCGGCAAGTGCACGCATTAAAAACAGCGGCTCATTGCCACTTTCTACAAGGCCTTCGCGTGTTATGAAACGGAACTGTGTTCCTATTGGGGGTATTGCATCGTTCTGTGGCAGATCCAACGATAGCATCATGGGAGAAAAATCCGCGACGACTTCAGCCTCGGGTAAATTGGATTCATTGGCATCTATGTCCAATAATGCTTCAAGTTCTTGGATTGTATTATCACTTTTGCCGCTGGGCACAGAAGTTTCCTCACGTGCCGCTGTCACGTGATCAGATAGAACATCCGCTGCCTTCAGAAATAGTAAAATTGCGTCTTGTGTCAGAGTCAATCGGTCCGCGCGGACCTCATCCAAAACGGTCTCAAATCTATGCGCGAAATGAACCAGAGCCTCAAGACCGAAAGCACCTGCGCCGCCTTTGATCGAATGAACGGCACGGAAAACGGCATTGACTGTTTCGGGGTCTTCATCCCCATCTTGAAGCTGCAGCAAGCCCTCCTCCAAACCTTCCAGGAGTTCGGCACATTCGACAAAGAAAGACGCTTTGATTTCGGCCATTGGGTCCATGGTCATTGTCCCGTTACCATTTTAAGGGCATTGACCAATTTCACGGGATCGAAAGGCTTGACGATCCAACCGGTTGCACCCGCCGCGCGGGCACGTGTTTTCATTTCTTGTGCGCTTTCTGTTGTAAGCACAAGAATTGGCACGCCGCGATATTGCTCTTGCTCACGGACCGCTTCAATAAACCCAAACCCATCCATCTTTGGCATGTTGATATCGGTGATGATTGCATCGGGTGGCGTCATGCTATCAAGCACTTCAAGCCCATGTTGACCATCTTCTGCAACGGTCGCTTCGATACCGGCTTGCCCCAAGGCTAGGCGCACCATATCGCGGATTGTTCGGCTATCATCGACGGCAAGTACATTCATTCCGGGGCCTCATTTGCTGCAATATCATCCCAGGCGACGCCAAAATCCTTCAGGCAATCGAGAAAATCAGGGGAGGGATCTTCGACACGCACATCAGAAAAATGACGCCGTGCTGCCAGAAGTACCTGTAGACCAGGCGTTCCTAACATTTTGACTTTATCAGCCTTCAAACTCAAAGGGGCTTTCATTGAGGAAATGTCTGCCTTGAGCGCGACGGCAGCTTGTAAATCAACACGTGGTTCAAGCGTTATGACGGCACTCATTGCACGCGACCTGTGGCTGTGACAAATGTAAAAGCTACGAAAGACACAGGTGGGCTCCTCTTCTGCTCGTAATGTGACGAGTGAGGAGATAAAATAAGGGGTGCTAAGAAAGCGTTACTGTATCATAATTTTTTCGCCAGAGTTGATTGAGGTAAAATGCACAGCCCCAGAGGGCTGTGAAATCGTCCTGAATGACGACAATGGGTATAGTGGCAATAAAATCTGAGAACCGTCCTTTCTGGAGGAAAGCCTCTCTGAATTTTTTGCCCAAATGTGGGGCAACCGCACGTGCGATGCCACCTGTCAGAAAGAGCCCCGCAAACGCCAGATATTCAAGAGCATAATCACCGCACAGCTGCCCCAGAAGTGTTGCGAACGTATCTAATGTTGCTTGGGACAGTTCAGAATTTGGATTTTGGAAGATTTCCATTGATGTCAGGGGCTGAGCGTTTCTTTTTTGCGCGTGCCATGCGGAAATAGCTGTGAGACCGCGCGCCGAGAGTGCCTCTTCAATAGCGGCAAATCCCGTATCCTGCGTCAAAAATGCGATCAAGTCGAGATGATTTTTATTTTGTGTGCCCAGGCTGGCATGGCCTGCTTCCGCTGCGGCCACAAAGACTTGACCCTGCACGTCATAAACAGGGGCAATGTTAAAACCCGTGCCGATATTGACCACCAAACGGTTTCCAGCGCGCGGTGTGCCTGAATAGAGGGTGGTCATACTCTTCGGGCCAAGTGTTGCAACGGCATAGCCTTGGGCTTGTAAATCGTTAAGCAAAACGATGCGCTCTGTTTTGAGAATTTGTGATAACTTTGTACGCGATATGTTCCAAGACCGATTGGTCAGTTGGGCACTGTCGTCGACAACCGGGCCAGCAATATCGACGCAAGCGGCCTCAATTTCTGGCCAATCATGGGTTTGAAGGTATGTTTCAAGCAATGCCTCTAAGCTGGAATAGGCGTCGTTTACATAGCGTGTGATCGTCTTTGTTCGCACGGTCTGTCCAGACGTAAAGGCCACTCGGGTATAGGTGCCACCCACATCAGCCACAAGAAAACATGGTGTATTCATTGTGCGGGCACCTGTTTCAAGCCGCGCCAAGAGGTGCGGAACGCACGGGTCAATGTTTCAAATATCAACAAATCCAAAGCGGTTTTCATCTCTATCGGCCTATTTGCTTTACATGGATACCCAAGGATTACATTGCACAATGTGTTTTATGTGTAAAAGTGAGCACTTAGAAAATGCATGTGTTTTGCAATGGTTTATCTTTGAAGTATCTGTGACGAAAGTTATGCGGAGGTTTTGGAAATGACTGTCCTCTCGCGTCTGGTCCAAGCCCCTGTTGCCTTTGATCCCGACGCGGGCCGTACCGCTGCCTGTTGCATTGATATTAAAGACGCAGAGGCGCTGATTATGGGGGCTGCAGGCTCCGCCCCTTACCTTGCGCGTCTTATTGAGGCAGAGGCGGATTGGTTGCGCCCAGCGTTCTTTCAAGGCCCACAGGACGTGATGACGGAACTTCTTGTAAAACTTGAAGAAGAGTGTTCGGATCTTTCTGGTCATTTGAGAAAAATCAAACGACGGGCCGCATTATGGATCGCACTTATGGACCTGGGAGGTGTCTGGTCGCTTGAAGAGGTGACCGGCGCGCTCACCCGTCTTGCGGATGCCGCCCTTGGCCGTGCGGTGCGCTTCGCGATAGAGATCGAATGGAAGCGCGGCAGTTTTCCAGGGCAAACGGAGGCAGATTTAGAAGACGCCTGTGGGTTTATTGTGCTGGCCATGGGCAAAATGGGGGCGTTTGAACTGAACTATTCCTCTGATATAGATTTGATTTGTCTGTTTGATGAGACGCGATTTGAGGCCGCAGCTTTTTCCAAAGCGCGGCAGGGGTTTATCCGGGCCACACGCCTGATCACAAAAACCTTAAGCCAGCAGACAGAATATGGCTACGTCTTTCGCACAGATCTGCGGCTGCGCCCAGATCCTGCAGTAACGCCTGTCTGTGTTGCCCTTGAAGCTGCGGAACGTTATTATGAAAGTCTTGGTCGCACATGGGAGCGTGCGGCTTACATCAAAGCCCGACCTGCTGCGGGAGATATCACCGCAGGCGTGGCGTTTCTGGACCGGCTGACACCATTCGTTTATCGGCGACATTTGGATTTCGCGGCTATCGAAGATGCCCATAACATGCGCTTAAAAATACGTGAGAGCCGTGCCTTGGGCGGCCCGATTGAGATTTTGGACCACAACCTCAAACTGGGGCGCGGCGGAATTCGCGAGATTGAGTTTTTTGCCCAAACGCGACAGTTGATCGCGGGGGGGCGTGACAGGCGGTTGCAAGTGCGCGGCACGGTACAGGCCTTGGATATTTTGGCACAAACCCAGTGGATTTCTCAGGATATAGCGGACAAACTTGCCAGAAATTACCGGGTTCTGCGCGGTGTGGAACACCGTTTGCAAATGGTACAAGATGCGCAAACTCATATCTTGCCGAAATCACAAGATGAATTGCGCCGGATTGCTTATCTGTCTGGCGAAAGCGACGTTCAAATTTTTGAGCAGAAACTACAAAATCTTTTCAAAGACACAGAAGCCGCAGTTGTGCCTTTGTACAGGTCTGTTGCGACTGATGATCACAATCAGAATGGACCTGCTCAGGACATTCAAAGCGATCATTGGCTCAGCTATCCTGCCTTGCGGACTGCGCGGGCGCGGATTCTGTTTGATAAAATAAGACCGAAAATTCTATCGGCGCTTTCGTCTTCGGGACGATTTGACGACGCTATGATAAACTTTGAAAATTTCTTGAAAAACTTGCCGGCCGGTGTTCAACTTTTTTCTCTGTTCGCGGCAAATCCATCACTGATCGATTTGATTGCGGACATATGTTCTGTCGCGCCAGAACTTGCCCGTTATCTGAGCAGAAACGCACATGTTTTTGACGCTGTTCTGGACGGTGACTTTTTTGAACCTGTGGGGTCTGTGGAGGTTTTACATTTTGCCCTTCAGCAGCAATTGCGCGGGACATCGGATTATGAAGTGGCACTTGATCTTGCCCGTCGCTGGCAAAAAGATGTGCACTTTAAGATTGGTGTGCAGCATCTGCGTGGATTGATTTCCGGGCAAGAAGCGGGTCAGGCTTATGCGCGCCTGGCAGAGGCTGTTGTGAGGTCCATGTGGCCTCTTGTTCACAAGGCGTTTGTTCTCAAACACGGGACGTTAGAGAGGAGTGGCGCGGTTGTTATGGGCATGGGAAGCCTTGGCGCAGGGGTGCTCCATGCGCGTTCAGATCTTGATTTGGTCATTGTCTATGATGTGTCACAAGACGCGATCTCAAATGGCGATAAGCCTTTGCCTGCGCGGCTTTATTATGCCCGTTTGACACAAGCTTTGCTGGCGGCTCTGTCTGCTAAGACAGCGGAGGGGCGCCTTTATGAGGTAGACATGCGCTTGCGCCCTTCTGGGAGACAGGGACCTGTGGCTGTGTCATTTGCAAGCTTTGAACACTATCAAAAACAAGAGGCCTGGGTTTGGGAACACCTCGCCCTGGTCCGCGGGCGTGTGATCGCAGGGCCGTCCAATCTTTCAGTAAAGGTGGAAACTGTGCGCCGGAATGTTCTGAGGCAAAGTGCTGAGACCGCCATGAACATTCTTGTCGGTCTGGAAGATATGCGCCACCGCCTGGCGCATCAAGACACGCCCCAAGGGGCGTTTGGCTTCAAACATGGGGCGGGTAAGATGCTTGATATCGAATTGGCGGCTCAGGCGCATGTTCTGCTTGCCGGGGAAGGGCCACAAGATATTGTGGGGCAGTTGGCTGTTGAGGGGCCGCTTCTTCCTGATACTTTGGCAAAACAACTATTGAAAAAATATTTTTACTTCAATGAATTAAATCAAATCTCACATCTTGTGTCTGCCAACGGCATAAAGTCGGAGGACTGGCCGCGGCTTTTGGAAAAGTTCAATCAAAAAACAACATTCGATCCCATTGAGAATGTTCAGAGACATTCACAAGAAGCCGCCCAATCGATTGGGGCTGCGATTGCAAGGTGTAAACGGCTTTCAATCATATAGCAGTAACTCACACACCTTACGACGGGATGGAACAGCGGTGCATGAGCCTTTCCTTTTTCGATCTGCGCAAAGCTCTCGCTTTAATTTTATGTTTCACCGATATAGTGTTGATACTGCGATTGCCCTAAATGTAAGAAAACTGGAAATGAACATGCGTGATCTGAAAAAGCCCGAGCAGCGTCACCCCGAAAAGGCACATCTTTCGGATCGTCCACAACCCAAAAAGCCACCTTGGATAAAAGTGAAAGCGCCCACTAGCGCCGGTTATTTTCAAACACACAAATTATTGCAGGAGCATAATCTAACCACAGTCTGTCAGGAGGCTGGTTGTCCCAATGTCGGAGAGTGCTGGTCCCAGGGGCATGCGACAATGATGATCATGGGTGAGGTCTGTACCCGGGGCTGCACGTTTTGCAACGTTGCCACCGGAAAGCCGCAAGATTTGGATGTGTTTGAACCGGGGCGAGTGGCGGACGCGGTGGCCAAACTTGGCCTAAGTCATGTTGTCATTACGTCCGTGGATCGCGACGATTTACCAGACGGCGGTGCGGAACATTTCGCAATGACGATCCGTGCGATCCGCAAGCGGGCACCGCAGGTCACGATTGAAGTTTTAACGCCAGATTTCCTAAAATGCGCCCCAAGCGCATTGGAGGCAGTGCTGGCTGCAAGGCCGGATGTGTTCAATCATAATCTTGAGACAGTGCCAGGGCTCTACCCCGAGGTGCGCCCCGGTGCGCGTTACTTTCACTCTTTGCGACTGTTGCAACGCGCCAAAGAGATCAATGCACAGATTTTCACCAAATCTGGTTTGATGGTGGGATTGGGTGAAAACCGACAGGCCGTGCTGCAAGTTATGGACGATATGCGGGCCGCTGATATTGATTTTCTGACTATTGGGCAGTATTTACAACCCACACCCAAACATCATGCGGTCGATAGATATATAACCCCCGAAGAATTCGCGGCATATGAAAAAGCGGCTTATGGGAAAGGATTTACTATGGTCTCTGCCTCTGCCCTCACCCGTTCAAGTTATCATGCCAGTGAAGATTTTACCCGCCTAAAGGCAATACGCCGACTTGCGTAGTTTTATCAATATTTTATGGTAAAACCCACGTTCTGCGAAACGATCAAGCATCAATTGGCCATAATTAAGACATATTTAAATTTTAAATACGATCTATGGCTTAATCCCATTAAATGAGGTTTGTTTTGGCGCGCGCTAAAGAAGATTTAACAGGTTTTGTCAGACTTTATTCTACTGCATCATGGATAATTTTTCGCCTCTACGGGATTCTCTTTGGTTGGATTACATGGATTGCATATAATTGGCATGTGGCAAATAGTTTAGAGGGAAAAAACTTATTTTACGGATACCCTGCTGAAATAGGATTGTATCTTACAGGTACCATTTGCGTCTTGCTGACTGTGCCTTTCTTCACTCCGAAATTTATTTCACAGCCAAAATCCGTTTTGAGCGGTTTTTTTGCGGCTGTTTTGCTTATGGTTTTGTCGTTTATCATTTACACGTTGCTACAAAAGGTATTGTTTTTCTTGGGAATATTTTCTCAAAATAAGGAAGTTCTCGATAGTTTATTGCTGTTTTTCAAAGCACTGGCCAGCACTATGGTTTGTGCGTCTATTCTTGTTGGTTTTGCAGCGCAAATCAACAAATCTATGCAAAATTATAAATTTCCTCTTGAACCGAAACGCAAAAAAAGATGGTCTTTCCTAAGAAAACCTCATGACGAAGCAGCCATGGATGTGAAAACATTGATACAACATCGTCAGTCTCGAATTAAAAACCAATAATTGTTCTAATTATTGATGAAATTTACCGTTCCGATGAAGGGCAAATTTCTGTTACGCTGTGCGTAATCAACACCGTACCCCACCACAAAAGCATCTGGAATTTCAAAACCGATCCAATCGGCGTGGATTTGCACTTCTCGGCGTGAGGGCTTATCAAGCAGGGCAATCGTCTTCACGGTGCGTGGTCCACGGGCTTTCATCAGTTTTATGACATGAGACAGTGTGAAGCCTGTGTCCACGATATCCTCAACCAGCAAAACATCGCGATTTGCAATTTCTCCCCGTAAGTCTTTTAGGATGCGCACTTCTCGGCTTGATGTTGTCTCATTGCCATAAGAGGAAGCTTCTAAAAAATCCACCTCTATCGGGAGACGCAGTTCCCGAACCAAATCTGCAATGAAGACAAAAGAGCCCCGGAGCAGCCCAACAACAATAAGCTTTTCTGTTGTGGCGAACTCCGTCTCAATCTCGCGTGCCAAGGTTTCAATCCGCGCGGCGATGGCTTTGGCGCTGATCAGCGGCACAATGTCATAGGGTGAATGATCGGGATAGGCCATAATATTTCTCCGAACTGTGAGCGATTGAAACTTGGTGTGAAATAGGTGAGATAGCTTCAAATTAGCGAAAGAGTTCCGTAATGCCTAGACATTCCGAAAGCCGTGCGATGCCCTTCACCGCAAAGCAGATGTATGATCTGGTCGCGGACGTTGCGCGCTATCCCGAGTTTTTGCCTTGGACAGCGGCGGCGCGCATCCGATCGATTGAGACACAAGAGGGAAAAGACATTATGCTTGCCGATCTTGTGATTTCCTTTAAGGCCTTTCGGGAAAGTTTTGGCAGTCGTGTTGTGCTTGATCCTGCAGCTATGCGGATCGATACATCGTATCTCGATGGTCCTTTTCGGTATTTGACAAGCTATTGGACCTTTCAAGATCTCCCTGAAGGTGGGTCACAGGTCAGTTTTTTTGTCGACTTTGAATTTAAGAATGCCCTTTTGCAAAGCGTGATTGGATTGGTGTTTCACGAAGCCATGCAACGTGTGGTCCGCGCGTTCGAAGCGCGCGCCAATGCGCTATATGATGGTTCTTTGTCTGAGGGGAAAACGTAGGCGATTCATGCCGTACGCAGGTCTTTTAAGATCATGTTCAGGGCATGCTGGGTCGCAGCTTTACGCACCTGTGCGCGCCCAAGGGCACCAAAGTCTATGGTTTGCGCGCGCACGCCTTGGTCACGCTTTGCAATTCCAAAGCAGACGCGCCCCACGGGTTTGTCTTGGGTTCCGCCACCTGGTCCAGCAATGCCCGTTATTGAGAGCGTCAGTGTGGCTTCAGGGAAGGCGATCAAGGCCCCACGCGCCATTTTCGCGGCCACGGCCTCTGAAACCGCGCCATGGGCTGCCAGTATCGAGGCCGGAACGTGCAGCAAGTTTTCCTTGACGGTGTTTGAATAAGCGACAATGCCCCCTATGAAAACGTCCGAGGAACCCGGTGGTTCAGTGAGGGCTGCCGCCAAAAGCCCGCTGGTGCAGCTTTCAGCTGTTGCCAATCGTGCGTTTACCAGTCTGGCGGCTTTGAGAATATCTGCAACGGTCATACGAAAAACCAAGTGTGAGCGATGACTGCGAGCGCACTCAGGCAAATCGCAGCACAACATCCTGCTAGAATATCATCCAGTAAAACACCCACGGTGTCTTGGCGCCGGTCAGCCCAACCAATAGGGCCCGGTTTCCAGATATCGAAGAGGCGAAACAGAACAAATGCCGTAACCAGACCAGGCCAAAGGGCCAAAGGGGACACGCCGATATAGGTCGCCCCAAATATCACCGGAAGCATAGCAACCCATTGGCCCAGAACCTCATCAATCACCACTTCGCTTGGATCATGATCGTGGGTCTTGGCGGCATATATTGGAATGGCCCAAAGCCCTTTTGCAACGCCAATGGGCAGCGCAATAAGCGTCAGCCAAAGCCCCCCGACTGACCAAATCAGCCATACCATTGGGAAGGCTGCAAGTGACCCCCAAGTTCCCGGTGCTGGACGCAAATGGCCAATACCAAAAACCGTCGCAATAAGATGCGCAAGCCTATACCTCATGGCTTGCCCCGATCAGAGTGACCGTTGCCAAACACGCAATCCCCTCCCCCCGGCCTGTGAAGCCCAAGCGCTCTGTTGTTGTCGCTTTGACGCTAACACGATCTATGGGGGTGTTTGTGATCTTTGCAATACGTTCGCGCATCTCAGGGACATGGGGGCCAATCTTTGGCCGTTCGCAAATCAACGTGCAGTCGATGTTGCTGATGGTGAAGGTCTGCTGCTGGGCCAGTTGCGTGGCATGCTCTAGGAAAAGAGAGGAGTCAGCGCCGGCCCATTGGTCATCAGATGGGGGAAAGTGATGGCCAATATCGCCCGCGCAAAGCGCGCCATAGATCGCATCCGTTATCGCATGCAAGCCAACATCGGCGTCTGAATGCCCTTGCAAGCCATGTGTATGGGGGATGCGTAGCCCACACAGTATCACATGGTCACCAGGCCCAAAGCGGTGAACGTCAAAGCCGTTTCCAAGCCGAATATCCATGTCAGCCGCCTTTCGTTGACGTAGAATGTTTTCCGCCCGTTTGAAATCGGCGGGATTGGTGATTTTGATATTGTCTTCATCGCCTTCCACGATGGCAACTTCAATCCCTGCGGCACGTGCCACTTCGACATCATCGGCGGCAGTCTCTGGCGCATGGGCATGGGCTTTGCGAATTGTCTCCACATGAAACCCTTGCGGAGTTTGCGCGCGGAACAGGCCTTGGCGCTCTTGCGTGCCGATGACGCGGTGCTCTGCCCCAATCCAAAGCGCATCTGTCACCGGCACAGCCGGTGCAGCACCTGCATGGGTCTCTAGCGCGTCTAAAACAGCCAAAATGATCGCGGGACACACCAGAGGCCTTGCACCATCGTGGATCAAGACTTTTGTGCAATGCGGGGAGAGAGCGTCTAGCCCCGCCCGTACCGAGTCCGCACGGTGCGCGCCGCCAATTACAGAGCGCACCGGGAAATGTGGTAAGGTGGCGTGAACACGCGCCCACAAAGCGGTGTCCTCTGCGTGATGGACAACCACAATCTCTTGTACATAATCCATGAAGGCGCGTATGCTCCATGCCAAAACGGAATGCTCTAGAAGGGATTGATATTGCTTGGGTATATCCCCGCCCGCGCGTGTGCCGCGCCCTGCGGCAACGATGAGTGCAGCGACTGTCATTTCAGTACACATCCGGTGCGTTATGAAAATTTCCGCTTTGCGGCTTGATTTTTGCGTAAAAAATAATCACGAGACGTATATTTTGCTGTTTAACTATGCATAAGGTGATAATGAGCTGTCTGAACACGCGCGTCAACTTATAAGGTGGCGCTGTTCAGCGCAAATGTTATGGGCGTTAGAAGGGAAAGGGGTATCTGTCGTGTTAAAAGACTTTGGCATTGATCCCCCCGTTGTGCTGGCCCCTATGGCCGGGATTACGGATTTGCCGTTTCGCAGCCTTGTGCAAAGGTTTGGCGCGGGTCTTGTTGTGTCAGAAATGATTGTCAGCCAAGACATGGTTGGGGCGAAAGCCTCTGCCCGTGATCGGGCAGAACTTGGCGCGGAGCGCGATAAAACATCCGTGCAAATTGCCGGACGATGTGCGGAGTTAATGGCACAGGCCGCCCGCGTGGTGGCCGATCTTGGCGCAACCCGTATCGACATCAACATGGGTTGTCCTGCCAAAAAAGTGACATCTGGCTATGCCGGGGCGGCGCTGATGCAAGACTTGGACCTGGCAGAACGATTGATTAAAAGCGTAGTAGACGCCGTCTGTGTGCCTGTGAGTGTGAAAATGCGTCTCGGTTGGGATCAGGCGGACATCAACGCACCGGCTTTGGCGCAGCGTGCTGAAGCGGCGGGTGCACAGCTTTTGACAGTGCATGGCCGCACACGATGCCAGTTTTACAAAGGTCAAGCGAACTGGACCGCAGTCCGCGATGTGGTAGAGGCTGTGCGTATTCCGGTCTTGGTGAATGGAGACATTCACGATGTTCAGACGGCACGGGCGGCCCTGTCTGCCAGTGGCGCGGCGGGCGTCATGGTCGGGCGTGGCGCACGTGGGCGCCCGTGGATGCTGGCTGAGATTGCCTATGGGCTTGGGTTTGGTGAGCGTCCAGAGATCCCAAGTGGATCTGATCTTGTCCGACTTGTGACTGAGCATTACGCCGATATGCTGGCGTTTTATGGGCCCGAATTGGGAAGCCGTGTCGCGCGCAAACATCTTGGCTGGTACATGGATGTTGCACAAACACCCCACGCCTTACGCCGTTGTGTTCTAATAGCACCAGGCGGTCAGGTGCCGCGATTGTTGTCCGAGGCGCTGGATCCTGCACATTATGAGCAAGCGGCATGAACGCGCTGACAGATCCAACATTGTGGATGGCCTTGCCGATCGCAGGGTTGCTGGTCGATGATAAAGACATCATCTATGGCGCGAATTTTGCTGCGGAAAGTTTCCTGAATCTGTCTCAAAAGAATCTGCGGGGCAAAAAACTTTGGGATCGTTTGGCGATTGACGCCCAATTGGATCAGGCCTTTGCACGAGTACGCAACGCCTCTGCGCCTTTGTTGATCCATGACATCATCGTTCGCTCTGGGCAATCTGCGCCGATCATATATGATGTGCATATTGCGCCTTTGATGGAGCCTGAAGGTCACATCCTGGTTCTATTACATTACCGCGAAATCGCCGAGCGCATTGGACGGGCGCATTTTTCACAAAGCGCCGCGAAATCCGCTGTGGGTATGGCACAGATGTTGGCCCATGAGATTAAAAATCCACTGGCGGGGATTAGTGGCGCGGCTCAACTTCTTTCTATGGGGCTTGAAGGGGACGATCTGGAATTGACCGATCTGATCGTCGATGAAACACGGCGCGTTGTGAAATTGCTGGAGCAATTTGAACAATTTGGCAATCTCAGCGTGCCTCAACGAAAGACTACAAACATCCATGATATTCTCAACCAAGCGCGCAAATCCGCAGAGCTTGGGTTTGCAGCACATATGCGGTTTGTGGAAAATTATGATCCCTCGTTGCCATCGACCTATGTCGATCCCGATCAATTTGTGCAAGTTTTTCTCAATGTGCTGAAAAATGCTGCGCAAGTGGGGCAAGAGGACGGGATTATCACACTGAAAACATTCTATCAGCCCTCTTTGCATGTCCGGAAAGGTGACGGGACAAAGAACGCTTTGCCACTTCAAGTTGAGATTTGTGATAACGGCCCAGGCATTGCGCCTGAGATTGCAGAGGATATTTTTGAGCCCTTTGTATCTGGCCGTGAGAACGGCACAGGGCTTGGGCTTGCGCTTGTGTCAAAGATCATCTCTGACCATTCAGGTTGGATCACTGTGAATTCCACACCGGGATACACTGTTTTTCGTGTTTCACTTCCCATAGCGCGCTCCGAAGCTATGGCAGATAACGAATAGAGGCGCTAATGGACGGTACCGTTTTAGTCGCAGATGACGATCGCACAATTCGCACGGTTCTCACCCAGGCACTGACACGTGCTGGATGTAAAGTGCATGCTACGGCAAGTCTTGTAACGTTGATGCGTTGGATTGATGAAGGCAAGGGCGATCTTGTGGTTTCCGACGTCATCATGCCCGATGGCAATGGTTTAGAGATGTTGCCAAAAATTACAGAGAAACGTCCTGGCTTGCCGGTGATCGTCATATCGGCACAAAATACCATTATGACGGCGATTAAAGCGGAAGAAGCGCAGGCTTTTGATTATCTTCCCAAGCCATTTGATCTTCCTGACCTGATGAAGCGTGCCGCACGCGTCTTGGGCCAAAACCGCAGGTCACCGCTTGTGAAACCTCAATCTGAGAAGAAAGACAAAGGGTCCGTTGATCTGCCTTTGATTGGCCGAACGGCGCAGATGCAAGCCCTCTATAAACTGGTTGCACGGGTGATGAATTCAGAAATGGCGGTGATGATCACAGGTGAAAGTGGCACGGGAAAATCTCTTTTGGCGCGGTCTATTCATGATCTGAGCGACCGGCGTACGCTGCCGTTCGTGGTCGCCTCGGCGTCTGATTTTGACACAGTAGATGGACCTGCCGCCGCTCTCGCAAAAGCCAAAGGCGGCACGCTTTTGTTGGAAGAAGTTGGAGATATGCCTGAGGCGGTGCAAGCAAAAATCGTCCGTATGCTCGACACGCTTGGTAATGCAATGCCGCGTATCATGGTGACCAGTCAAAAAGACCTTTCAGAGCGCTTGGAAACTGGGACGTTTCGGGCGGATCTCTATTATCGTTTGACAGGTGTCACGATTGTTGTACCCCCGTTACGGGAACGCGTCGATGATATCCCTTTGTTGATACGACATTTTCTTTTGCGCGCCGAGCGTGAAGGTCTTTGCGAAAAATGGTTCTCTGACGCTGCCATAGAGACATTGCGGCGTTTTCCCTGGCCAGGTAATGTGCGACAGCTTGAAAATGCAGTTCGTCATTTGCTTTTGACAAGTGCGCATGATGAAATCATACCCTCTGAAGTTCAGCAGCTTCTTGATGGCCCAAAGCCTTTACGGTTTGAAGGTATCGCACAAAATGGAGAGAAGCTTGGGCAATCTGTTGCCAAGCATTTACGCAGGTATTTCGATTTACATGGGGGGCAACTGCCTCCGCCTGGTCTTCATCAGCGCATTTTGCGTGAGATTGAAGTACCACTGATCGAAATTGCGTTGGAGGCCACCTCTGGCAATCAGGCGCGATGCGCAGATTTACTTGGCATAAATCGCAATACTTTGCGAAAAAAGATTATCGAACTCGATATTCAGGTGACACGCAATCGAAAATTGATGTAATCATGCAACAAGGCGTTGCATAAGTGTAACGTTTTACAGGATTGAAAGACATTAGAAGTCAACGTGGTCGATCAAAGTTCATCCATATCCTTTCGGGAAAGTGTCTTCAGACGTCAAAGAGATTTGACGTCTTTGGTCACAGCCATTTTTGTTGGTTTATGCCCCATTCTTATATTTGCAACATTTATCGTCCTTAATCCTCTCCGAGAAGCGCGGGATACAGATCTGTTGCGTACCGTTCTGTTGGTCGATTTAATCTATATTCTCGCATTGACCGCTTTGATTACTACACGGGTAGCACGTATGATCGCGGCACGACGGGCGCGCTCTGCAGGCTCGAGATTGCACTTGCGTCTGACATTTGTGTTTTCAGTTGTGGCGCTCATTCCCACGGTTCTGGTTGCGATTTTTGCGACGATCAACATCAACATGGGGCTAGAAGGTTGGTTTTCGGATCGTGTCCGTCTGGCTTTGAGAAATTCTGTGGACGCTGCACAAGCCTATGCGCAAGAACATCGCGATGATCTTATCGAAGATGCCCAAATTCTGGCCAATGCCCTGAATCTCGCGAAACGTGCAAATTTTTTCATAAGTGACGGTGATCTGAGACAGCTTTTGAGTCGTGAGCAAGACCAAATTCAGCGCGGCCTGTCAGAAGCGTATATCATTGATGGTTCTGGTAACATTCGGGCACGTGGCGATAAAAGCTATCTGTTTGATTTTGAGCCTTTAGATTCCGATATTTTGGCTCAAATTTCTTCGGGAGCCCCAATATTAGTCGAGGATCAAGAGATTAACGAGTTTCGTTTGGTTCTGAAATTGGCGGCTTATGTGGATCGATACCTTTATGTCACGCGGCAAGTGGACGGCCAAATTCTGGCTCTTTTGGACGATACGCAGAAAACAGTGCAGTTC
This sequence comes from uncultured Thalassobacter sp., assembly GCA_963922715.1. GTDB lineage: Bacteria > Pseudomonadota > Alphaproteobacteria > Rhodobacterales > Rhodobacteraceae > CAWUJT01. The sequence goes on along the minus strand of CAWUJT010000024.1, from coordinate 6,137 downwards.
TACCATCAACTTGAAGCCGAACGAGGACGGTTGTTATTTGAATTTAGTCTTTTCTATTTAGGGTTTGCGGCCATTTTGATTTTAGCCGCCGTATGGCTTGGACTGTGGTTTGCGGAACGGCTTTCGAAGCCAGTGGGACAATTGGCAGGGGCCGCCCAACGGATTGGGCATGGGGATCTTAATGTGCGTGTTCCTGAAGAACGGGGCGATGATGAAATTGCAATGCTGGGGCGGCTGTTTAATCAAATGACACGGCAACTCAAAGGTCAAAGAGACGCGCTGGTCGAAACTCATACGCATACAGAGCAAAGGCGCAGGCTTTTTGACTCGGTTCTTTCTTCTGTGACAGCGGGTGTGATTGGCTTAGATGCACAAGGACGCATCGATTTTATGAATCCTGCGGCCCAGAGACTTCTGTTACTGGAAAAACAAGCACAAGATGGCCATCATCTTAGCTCTTGCGTTCCAGAATTTGCCGCTCTTTTTGAGAAATTCCACCAAAGCAAAAGCGATAAAATTCAAGAAGAACTTCGTCTCAAACGCAAAGGGAAATTAGAAATTCTGCTTGTGCGCATGACGCGGCGTTTATCACAAAATGGGACGCTTGAAGGGTATGTTGTGACTTTGGACGATGTAACCGACCTTGTGACGGCTCAGCGGTTGGCGGCTTGGGGTGACGTTGCGCAGCGTATCGCCCATGAGATCAAAAATCCACTCACCCCTATTCGACTGTCGTCAGAACGTCTGAAGCGAAAATTAATCCCAAAGCTTACAGAAGACGACTCACAAACGCTTCAGCAACACACAGACGTTATTGTGCGTCAGACGGACGACCTAAAGCGTATTGTCGATGAGTTCTCTCGCTTTGCGCGTATGCCTCAGCCTGATCGGCAACCACTGGATCTTGTGAAATTGTTGCGGGATACAGTCGCCTTACAAAGTTCAGCCTTTGAGCACATAGAGATCACGCAAAATTACATAGCTGCGCAGTGTCAGATCGACGGTGATGAGACGATGCTTGGACAAGCCTTTACCAATTTGATCAAAAACGCAGGTGAATCCATCATCGCCTTGCAGGAAGCAGGGGGGGCAGGAGACCATCAGGCCCTCATTGACGTGAATTTGAAAGAGGAAAAAGATACAGTTAAAATCTATATTGTCGATACGGGTATTGGGCTGCCAGATGACAGAGTGAAATTGTTTGAACCCTATGTCACAACACGGGCAAAAGGAACTGGACTTGGTCTTTCTATCGTTAAAAAAATCATTGAAGAGCACGGCGGCACATTAGAGCTTTTAGACGCGCCTCCTCTCGAAACAAACCGGCATTGCGGTGCGCAAGCCATTGTGACACTGCCTAAAAATTCGCTGAAACGTAAAACGAGCAAAGAATGAGTTATATTTTAATTGTCGACGACGAAGAAGACATTCGAGCGTTAATTTCAGACATTTTGCAAGATGAAGGGTTTGCAACGCGCACAGCCGCCAATGCGACCGAGTGTTTTGCCGCGATTGCGGCAGACCCACCGGCGCTGATGATCCTGGATATTTGGCTAAAAGATAGCACCATGGACGGGATCGAAATTCTCAAAGCCACAAAGCATTCTCATCGTGGTCTGCCTGTGGTGATCATTTCTGGGCATGGCAATATCGAAATCGCCGTCGCGGCCATCAAGCAAGGGGCCTATGATTTCATCGAAAAGCCGTTCAATATCGATCAACTGATGGTGGTTGTCACACGTGCGATGGAAACCTCCAAACTCAGGCGTGAGAATGATATGCTGCGTCGCAAAGATGTCACCAGCTCTCAGATGGTAGGACAGTCTACGGAATTTCGCGCCCTAGTGGGCAAACTCAAAAAAGTGATCAACTCCAATAGCCGTGTCCTATTAAAGGGGCCACCTGGTGCCGGAAAGGAAATTGCGGCACGTTACATCCATACACATTCCAATCGGTCGCATGGTCCGTTTGTTTGCGTGAATTCTGCCAGTATTGAACCTGAGAAGATGGAGGTCGTTCTCTTTGGGCGTGAAACCGCTGATCGTGGGATAGAGACAGGCTTGTTGGAGCAAGCACATGGGGGTGTTCTATATTTTGACGAAATTGCAGATATGCCATTGGTAACACAGTCAAAAATCCTGCGTGTTCTTGTCGAACAACAATTTACCCGTGTTGGAGGGCAAGACAAAATACGTGTGGATGCGCGTGTCATTTCGTCCAGTTGCCGTGACTTACAAGCTGAAATGCGGTCTGGGCGGTTTCGCGAAGAACTCTATCATCGCTTGAATGTTGTCCCGATTGAGGTGCCTGGGCTTGAGCAGCGATCCGAGGATATCCCAGAGCTTGCGAGTTACTTTATAGAATTTCTGAACAAAACCCAGGGTTTGCCTTTGCGTGCACTGTCTGAAGAGACAAGGGCGCATTTGCAAACACTGCGTTGGCCCGGGAATATCCGGCAGTTGCGTAACGTCATTGAACGTGTTTTGATTTTGGGCGATGACAGCGGCCCAATCAGCCCTGATGAGTTGCCCAACGCGCGTGAAAACGGTGTCACAGATGACACCTTTATTCTCTCCAACACCTTGACGGCGTTACCGTTACGAGAGGCACGGGATTTGTTTGAAAAGCACTACCTTGTCACACAAATCAACCGCTTTGGGGGCAATGTTTCGCGCACGGCCTCTTTTGTCGGGATGGAGCGCTCTGCCTTACATCGTAAGCTCAAGTTGCTTGGTGTGGCGACTGGCAATCGCTCGGCCTCTGCAAGATAAACGGCGCATTTACAAAACCCGGGAAGACCGCAGTGATATTGAAAGTATAAATTTGGAGAGCATGAGATGAAAATCATCATCTGTGGTGCGGGTCAGGTGGGCTGGCAGATTGCGCGGCACTTGGCCTCTGAGCGCAACGATATAACTGTCGTTGATAATCAGCCCGATCTGGTCCGCAGTGCGACAGAAGCTCTGGATGTGCAGGGGATTACGGGATTTGCGAGTTATCCAGACGTTCTCAGACGCGCAGGTGCCAATGATGCCGATATGATTATTGCGGCAACGTTTTCAGACGAAGTTAATATGGTCACCTGCCAGGTTGCGCATTCTGTCTTTGCGGTGCCGCGCAAAATTGCGCGCCTGCGGGCGCAATCTTACCTCGACGCGCTGCATTCTGATCTTTACCGGCGTGATCACATGCCGATTGACGTTGTGATTTCGCCGGAACGGGAAGTCGCAGAAGCGGCCTTGCGCAGATTACGTGCACCAGCCGCATTCGACACAGAGACTTTTCTTGATGGCCAAGTTCAATTGATCGGCTTGACGCTGGATGCCGATTGCCCCGTTCTCAATACCCCTTTACGCCAGTTGACGGAGTTGTTTTCAACGCTCCGTGCGATTGTCGTGGGCATCCGACGCGGGGGTGTCTTGCTTTCGCCAGAGCCGGGGGATCAGCTTTTTGCTGAGGATCAAATTTATATAATGAGTCAAGCCGTTGATGTGGCCCGCGCACAAGAGATTTTTGGTAAAAACTTACAAAAACAAGACCGTGTTCTTATCATCGGTGGTGGCAATGTTGGTTTGGCGGTTGCAGAGTCTTTGGAGTCTGCCCCAGAGCGTATCCGCATCCGGATGATTGAGAAAAGTCGCCGTTGCGCGGAGCGGTCAGCAGAACGGCTTGAGCGGACGATTGTGCTTCATGGAGACGGGTTGAACATGGATCTTTTGCGGGAAGCCAATGTCCAAAACACCGACGCGGTGCTGACGGTTACAGATGATGACAAAACCAATATGCTGGCAGCCGTTCGCGCCAAGGCTGCAGGCAGTGCGCATGCGATTGCGTTGATTAACGATCCAACATTGGTAGAGCTTATGCGCACTCTGGATATTGATGCGTATATAAATCCGCGCCAAACGACGGTCAGTTCAATTTTGCGTCATATCAGACAGGGAAGAGTACGCGAAGTCTATTCTGTAGGCGATGCAGAAGCCGAGGTGATCGAGGCGCAGGTTTTGTCAACATCACCTCTGGCGGGTCAAGCTATACGTGACGTTGGATTCCCCGAAGGGGTTCTTGTGGGGGCGTTACAAAAAACAGATGGCCGCCTTGTCGTGCCGCGTGGCCGGACGCTTATCGAGGAAGGAGACATTGTCGTTTTCTTTGCGCTTGGCAAAGATGTGCCAGAAGTTGAACGGCTTTTACAGGTTAAAATCGATTTCTTCTAAGGTTTTCAATGCGGTATTTCATCTCGTCTGTTCCCTTCTTAGTTATTTTGATTTTTCTTGCTGGGCTGTCGATGTATCTTCCCGCCATACATGCCAGTATCGTTAAAGATCACGACACAGCGCAAATATTGTTCTATTTTGGCACATTAATAATGATGTTATCAATCGGTCTGGCAGTGGCTACATCGAATAGAGTTTCGCGTCATATAACCCGCCGCCATCTATTAACATTGACCAGCAGCTTTGTTTTACTGCCGGTGTTGTTTGCATTGCCGTTTTTTGTACGTCTTGAAACCACGGAGTTTTTTAACGCTTACTTAGAAATGCTGTCCTGCTTTACGACGACGGGCGCAACTCTTTTTCCGCAAGAAGGTCGATTGCCCGCTTCATTACATCTTTGGCGGGCACAAGTTGGTTGGCTTGGCGGTTTGTGGATTTTGATTGCGGCCGGTTCTATTCTTGCTCCGCTTCAGTTAGGGGGCTTTGAGGTTTTGGCCAGGCAGCAAACACAAGCTCTCCGGACACATAATCAGATCGCTTTGCCGAACGCGCGTATTTTGAACAGCAGTATGGTGATTACGCCCGTCTACCTTATTTTTACAATTGTGCTTTGGTTTTTGATATTTATCAGTGGAGAGACGGCAACAGATGCTTTGATCCTTGCCATGTCGACTTTGTCGACCTCAGGCATTACTGCGCATGAAGGTCATATCGCACAGTCGGGGAATTTTTTCACGGAAGCGATGATATTTGGATTTCTTTTTCTTGGGGTAACACGTGCCAGTTTTGCCAAAGACATCCACGATGACCGGCAGTTCTCTGTTCGTTTCGATCGAGAATTGCGTTTGGCTTTGGGTGTAACCGTTTTGTTGCCAAGTTTGCTATTCGTAAGACATTGGAGCGGCGCATTGGAAGTTGAGGCTGAAAAAGATCTAATGATCTACCTTAGTGCTTTGTGGGGGGGCGCATTTACCGTTTTATCGTTTTTAACGACCACAGGCTTTGAGAGTGCAAGTTGGACAGATGCCCAAAAATGGTCAGGCTTGGGGACCCCTGGGATTATGCTTTTGGGGTTAGCGATGCTCGGGGGCGGTGTGGCCACGACTGCAGGTGGAATAAAGCTGTTGCGTATTTACGCGCTTTATCGCCACAACAGTCAAGAATTGGCATATTTGGTTCATCCGAATGGCGTTTCAGGGGCACGCGACTACATACGCCGCATTCCTGAGCGAGGAATTTATGCCGCATGGATTTTTTTTATGTTGTTTATTGTCAGTCTCGCGGGCATCGCAATTTTGTTTTCTCTCAGTGGTCTTGATTTTGAAACGTCCCTCGTTCTTACCATCTCTGGCTTATCGACAACTGGACCTTTAACGGCTCTGGCTGGGGCAGAGCCGATCAGTATGATTGAGCTGTCTTTTTTTGCGAAAGCTATTTTTTCAGTATCTATGATACTTGGGCGCTTAGAAACACTTGCCATTATCGCATTGTTCAATCCAGACTTCTGGCGCATGTAAGACGAATAAAGTCTGGTGGAAAAAATCATAATATGTCTCTTTGGGGCTGGTAATTATGGTTATAACCCCCCATAACGCGTTAATAATAGTGCCTGTACAGAAAACAGGACGCAATACATGGCTACAGGTTTACGCATCTATGGCATCCGACAAACAAAATCTTCAGGACGCCTTCCTAAATCACGTCCGAAAAACGAAAAATCCCGTTACAGTTTTCCTGATCAATGGTGTCAAATTGCAAGGTGTGATCACTTGGTTTGACAATTTCTGCATTCTTCTGCGCCGGGATGGCCAGTCTCAGCTGGTCTACAAACACGCAATTTCAACAATCATGCCAACGCAGCCTGTGTCTTTATACGATGGGGAAAGCTCTGCCTAAGCAGAGGAGCGCCCCGAAAACACG
>CAWUJT010000023.1:0-23837 GCA_963922715.1 uncultured Thalassobacter sp. | reverse complement strand
ATTTCCTGCACCTCTTTACACTTTAACTTAGAAAGGTGGTGACACCACATGCAGGTTTCGGTTCGTGACAATAATGTCGATCAAGCTTTACGGGCGTTGAAGAAGAAACTTCAACGCGAAGGTGTGTTTCGTGAAATGAAGCTCAAGCAACATTTCGAGAAACCGTCTGAAAAGAAAGCACGCGAAAAAGCGGAAGCCATTCGCCGGGCACGCAAGCTCGCGCGTAAAAAAGCCCAACGCGAAAGCATGGTTTGACGATGCCTAACCCAAATGAAGCCCTCGCTTTGCGAGGGTTTTCTTTTTTGGTTACGAGCTTTCGACGGGGGTAAAACCAGGTGCCTTGTAAGGTTCTTCTGGTTCTGGGTCAAAGATCAGCCGTGTGTTTACCCCAGGTATTGTTTGAAAATCCCGGCTGAGCGCTTTTGGAAACCAGCTTTGCCGAATTTGCGTGTATCCTAAATCCCGAAGGAGGATGCTGATGCTTCGGGCACACGCCGCTTGGGCAACGGGCTTGGCCGTTTGTGCCCAAGCGATCGCTTGCGCAGCAATATCTGCAGAGACGTCAAGTTCTTGAAAGACGGCATAAAAGGGATGGCCCGCTTGAAACCCCAGATAACCCGCCAGGGCCTCTGGCGTCATGCCGTAAAGGACATCGCTGTTCTCAGGCACAGAGGGATGGGTCCAAGACCCCGCTGGATCAAAAACCACACGTTGATCGCCATTGATGATCAACGCAGAATGCGCGCCAGAGTTGTTGCGGCTGTTGATTGAGGTCACAAGCGTTAGACTTGGTGGGCCCTCGGCACGATAATAGGCCGCCTTGATGTCTTCTTCCGAATCGAATGTTGTCACGGTCGTACAGGCGGACAGAAGGGCTACGAAAATCGCCCCCATCATGCATTTTAAGGCGTGCATTACGCGTTAAAGAGCGCCAGAAAGATCAAAACCGCAAAAATGACGATCACAACGCGTTGTGTCAGAACAACAAATCCCGCAAAGGTTTTTTCTTGTTCCGTGATATCCATGGAGCCATGTTTATGTGTACCCATCGGTGCCTCCTTTGCCATTCAATTTTTGCTAATCAATTGCCACTTTCTTGTCACGCATGATTTTTAGATTCCGCTATGAATTTCTAATCTGCCAAAGATAAACGCCATCATCGGAAAGGCTGCGGGTGATTTTGCCTTGTCTGAACAAATGGTTGAGATGCGCAATCGTTTCAGCAAAGGCGAGCCCATAGGTCTCAGAGGTGACTGTGCGTTTGAAAAGGGGGGTAAAGCAATCCCCCCCGACCCGAGGCGTCGCAAGATGCGCAATCAGGCGGTTCAAAGCACTATGATGGTTCTCGGCCAGTTGCCGCATCCTGAACGGCAACCCGCGATAGGGTAATTTATGGCCGGGAAGCACAAGCTGCTCTGGCCGCGCGCGGGGGGCGAGGGCTTCGCAGGCGCTCAGCCACTCTCCCAGCGGATCGGCTTCTGGCTCTGTGGCATAGACGCCAATATTTGGGCTGATCGAAGGCAGCAGTTGATCCCCTGCTAGCACAAGATCGTCGCCACCTTTTTCATATAGCACAACATGATCGGGCGCATGTCCTTGGCCAAAAGCAATATCCCAGACCCGGTCGCCAAAGGTGATCTGTGTATTCGGCTCTAGGTGCGTAAACCCAAGCGGTAAAGGGGCCACACAATCTGCAAAGTTAAAGGGCCGTTCCGATTGCCGTTTCTGGAAAACCGACTGAGCCATGCCATTGATCCGCCAGAACTCTAACGTTTCGGGTGTTGGCACCTCTTGCACGTCGAGTGTCAGCATGCGCCCAAAAAGCCAGGCGGTGCGCGACATCAGCAGCTCTGTGCCCTGGCGCTGGAGATTACCTGCAAGGCCAATATGATCGGGGTGATGATGCGTGCACAAAAGCCTGCTGATCGGGTCACCCCTCAATGGACCTTTGCGCAAGACCTCCAGGATATCTTGCGTCAAACGTGTCCCAAGCCCAGTATCCACCATTCCCCAGCCAGAGCCTTCGCGAAGAAAGTAGGTGTTTACATGATCCAGCGCCATCGGCAGCGGCAGACGCGCCCACAACACGCCCTCGGCAACTTCTATGGCCTCTCCCGGCTCGGGCGGACTATCCCAGGGTGTTGTCAGGGCACTTTCCGGCTTTGAACCCATATCAGACAGCCAGATCCTCGGCGCGCACGTTATAAAGGGGCGCAGCCCCTAAGGTCACTTTGTCAAGCTCCGCCTGGGCTTCGGCCAAAGCGCGGGGCACATAGACCGCGGCCAAACGTCCATACCGCGCATCATGTTGCCCGGCCTTCAACAGATGCTTTGCGCCAAGGATGCGGGCAAATGCCGCAAGATAGGCAACAGAACCCGCAAAGCGATCGTTCAGATCGGCGGCACACACCCACGACGTGACTTCAGCCAATCGTGCGGCGGTTGCTTTCAGATCGGCATGATCGACCGCCACGATCTCTGTGATCAAAGCTTGCGCAGCCGCTCCACCATCTAACATCTTCCGTCCCACAAGATCGGCGGCTTGAATGCCATTTGTGCCCTCATAAATCGCGGTCACGCGTACATCGCGCAGATATTGTGCCGCTCCGGTTTCTTCAATATATCCCATACCGCCGTGAACTTGAATGCCTGTATTGGCCACAACAATGCCGATGTCGGTCCCAAACGCCTTGGCGATCGGGGTCAGAAACGCTGCACGATCTACCCAGCTCTGATCGTGTGTCGCATTGGCCATATCGATGGCCACCCCACATTCCAAAGCAATGGCGCGCGCGGCCACCGTTTGTGCCTTCATCTCAATCAGCATCCGACGCACGTCGGCATGGCCGAAAATTGTACCTTCATCACCGAGCGTACGGCCTTGTTGACGCTCTTGCGCATAGGCCAGTGCTTTCTGAGTGGCGGCTTCGGCGACGGATACACCTTGGACCCCCACCCCAAGGCGAGCGTTGTTCATCATCGTAAACATCGCGGCCATGCCCTTGTGCGGTTCTCCAACCAGCCAGCCCTTAGCCCCTTCGTAGGATAAAACGGCCGTAGGATTGCCTGCCAAGCCCATTTTATGTTCCAGACTGACGGTGCGGATCGCGTTGCGCTCTCCAGGGTTGCCGTCGGCATCTGGCAGATATTTCGGCACCAAAAATAGGCTGATGCCTTTTGTGCCAGGCGCGGCATCGGGCAACCGCCCCAAAACCAAATGGCAAATATTGGCAGTCAGGTCGTGATCGCCACCAGAAATATATATCTTCTGACCTGTAAGTGTGAAACTGCCGTCTGCTTGAGGTTCTGCCTTGGTGCGCAGCGCGCCAACGTCTGAACCTGCCTGGGGTTCTGTTAGGTTCATCGTTCCGGCCCACTCCCCGGAGATAAGCTTTGGCAGGTACATCGCTTTGATCACATCGCTGGCGTGATATTCAAGCGCTTCAATCTGGCCTTGCGACATCAGCGGCAAAAGCTCTAGGGCAAGACAGGCAGAGCCAATGAGTTCGTTCACCGCCATCGCCAACGTGACGGGAAGACCAAGCCCTCCATGCTCTGGGTCCGCCGACATACCAATCCAACCGCCCTCTGCAATCGCTTGCCAGCCGTCTTCAAAGCCAGCTGGCATACGCACGGCACCATTCTCAAGATGAGCCGGTTGAAGATCCCCTATGCGTTGTAGCGGTGCCACAACATCTTCACTCATTCGGCCAGCCTCGGTAAGAATACTCTCCACCAATTCAGGTGTCACGTCTTCAAATTTTGGGAAGTGTGTCAGTTGGGAAAACCCAACGACATTGTCGAGTAAAAAACGAATATCTGCAACCGGTGCCGAATAAGACATGCACGCCTCCCTTGAATGCGCTAGTCACATGATACATGAAGCCTGACACCTGATGGGTCAATAAGGACGCAACGTTAAGTATGCAGACAGAATTTCTTTCCGATACTGAAAAAGGCTGCGCCTGCGCCGCGCATCTTTTACAGCAAGCGGAGCTTGTGGCTTTTCCCACAGAGACGGTTTTTGGTTTGGGCGCAGATGCCCGCAACAGCGACGCCTGTGCCGCAATCTTTGCCGCAAAAGAGCGCCCTCGGTTTAATCCACTCATTGTGCATGTGGGTGATCTGACTGCAGCGGAGGCTTTGGCTGTATTCACGCCAGAGGCGCGCGCGCTTGCGCAGGCTTTTTGGCCAGGCCCCCTGACAGTGGTGCTGCCGCTGCGCGAAAACCACGACCTTTCGCCCCTGGTCACAGCAGGCGGACCAACTGTCGCCCTTCGGGTGCCGCGTCACCCGACAGCACAGGCCTTACTGGCAGAATTTGGAGGCCCGCTGGCTGCCCCTTCGGCCAATCCGTCGGGTTGGATCAGTCCAACACGCACCGCGCATGTCAAAGCGGGGTTGGGTGGGAAGATCAAGGCCATCTTGGATGGCCCCCCTCCAACGGTTGGGTTGGAGTCAACGATTGTCACCGGGACAGCCCCGATTACAGTCTTAAGACAAGGAGGGATCCCTGTTGACGATATTGAGACCTGTCTTGGCAAAAAACTCAATTTAGACGTTCAGCCGCATGTTGTAACTGTCCCGGGACAGATGCGTCAGCATTACGCGCCGAAGGTGCCGCTGATCATGAATACCAAACAGGTCCTTGCACATGCCGTGACAATCGGCTTTGGTGATATGATCGCAGACTACAATCTATCCGAGAATGCCGATCTGTTAGAGGCCGCATCAAACCTTTTTGAAGTGCTCCATGCCGCAGAGACCCTCGCCCTCGCGCGCGGTGCGCCCCAGATCTGTGTTGCCCCCATCCCTAAGGAAGGCTTGGGACAGGCCATAAATGATCGGTTAAGCCGCGCCGCTGTGTCGGCTTAAGCCGTCCCAGCTTCTGCGGAAAGCAACTGTGGAGAAACTCCCAAAAGATGTAAGGCGTTTTCCCATTTGCTTTGGGCGTTTTGCGAAAACACAAGGACCTCGTCCGCTTTTACGGAAAGCCAGGCATTGGCCTTTAATTCGGTTTCTAGCTGGCCTGGCCCCCAGCCAGAATAACCCAAGGCAATCAACCAACTCTTGGGACCTTTGCCATGGGCAATATGCCTCAACAGGGCCCGATTGTTGGACAACATAATACCGTCGGTCACAAATAAAGTGTCTTGCCCTTGGGTGGGATGCGGTGAGTGCAAGACAAAACCGCGCTGGCGTTGAACAGGGCCGCCAATAAAGATAGAGGTTTCGTGCAGTTCGGTGGTGATTTCAATCGCAAGGTTTTCCATAAACGCCGAAATATCAGGCTTCCGACAAGGTCTGTTGATCACAAGGCCCATGGCACCTTCCACATTATGTTTGCAGATGAAAATGACCGCGCGTGAAAATCTCTGATCCGTCATTCCGGGCATGGCAATCAAAAGTTGGCCGGTAAGATCAAGTGTTTGTGTCGTGTCAAATGGATTTGATGGTGTACGCTTTTGTTCCATGAATCTGCTGTGAAAGCCTCGCACTAAAGTGATTTTATAAATCGTAGACTTACATCTATGCAAGGAATTATGACTTTTCATCACGTGTTATTTCTCTGCGCATTTTTTTTGATACATGCGCATATGGGCGTTGCGCGCACTTTCGATGTCTGGATTGATCCTGATGAGGTTGTGGCGTTGGATGTCCGCCCTGGCTGGCGTGATCCATCTGGCCAGCATTTTGCCGCGATTGAGTTGCGTCTGGCAAAGGGCTGGCATACCTACTGGCGTCTGCCTGGCAGCACGGGGATCCCCCCTGTCTTGAGTTGGCAGAGATCTGATAATCTTACAGGTGTTCACTTTCACTGGCCAACGCCTGAGATCATTAGAATCGACGATGGTGTAATCCTTGGATATTATGACCGACTTATCTTGCCGATGGAACTGTCCCCCAAACGGCCTGATGGGCCAATATGGTTGCGCGGCAAACTCGACATTGGGGTCTGCCGGGAGGTCTGTGTTCCCATCACGCTGCGCTTTCGTGCCCGCTTGCCCGTGTCGGATGACATTGATTCCACAATCGTTGACGCGCTTTCAAATCAGCCTGAACGGGGCCAGGGTGAGGTGTTTTGTCGCATCCAACCTATTCAAAGTGGTTTTGAGGTTTCCGCACACCTCCCGATCTCGTTTCAGGAGCGACTGGATGACATTTTGGTGATTGATGTGATTAACACACCAGAAGTATTCATGTCTGGACAGGCCATTCTGCAGCGATCTGATGGTGTTTTATACACCCAGGCACATCTGCTCCATGTGGATCGGCGCATATTCAGCCTTGATCGGTCTAAGCTCCGGTTTACAATCCTGGGTCAAACGGGTGCTGTAGAATATCTAGGATGCCGCGCCCCGCTGTGATATCAATTTTCGCGAAACGCTCCAGACTGAAATCACATACCCAACCACAAGAATAAGGGCTGATCCCGCCAAGAACAGAAGCAAAACAGCAAGTTGGCTTTGCAGTTGAATGATCTGCGCCAGAGGGGACCATAAGGAAGCATATGCGAGATAATGCCCAAGACTTGCAGCAAACCAAAGGGCTATGGCTGTGGCGGCGATCAACGTCAGCCCTCTGATCTGTTGACCAAAGTCTGGCTGACGAAACCGCACCGCCCGAAAGAGTGTTGTGAATTGTTGCCGGATATCATTTTGAACCACCAGCAAAGAAGGCACCAGCAACAAGACAATCAACATCCCAAACCCAAGACCATAGGATAAAGTGATCACTGTTGGGCGCAGAAATTGCGCTTGCATGGAGGTTTCATAGAGCAACGGCGCCAGGCCCAGAACCGTTGTCAGTGTTGTCAGTAAAACGGGCCGCAATCGGTCACAGGTTGCATCGATAATTGCAGGTATAAGGGCGCGGCGATCGCTCGAATACTCATCGACTGTTGTCACCAGCACGATCGAATCGTTAATGATGATCCCCGTCATCCCCAAAAGCCCAACGATAGAGAACATGGACAAGGGTACATCCCAAACAGCGTGCCCATAGATGGCCCCAATCAGACCAAACGGTATGATAGCCATGATGATGAAAGGGCGGCTCCAGCTGGAGAAAATCCATGTCAAAACGATGTAGATACCAATCAAGCTGAGGATTAGTCCCATCAAAGCATCGTTGAGAAACGCCTGTTCATCTTCTGCAAGACCGCCAATGGAGTATGTGACTTGGTGTTCACTTTGCATCTTGGGCAAAAGCTCGGTTTCCATCAGTTGTGTGATCTCATCTGCGCGCGCAGGATCATCCTCCGACAGTTCCGCCGTGACGGTTACAACGCGCAAACCATTCTCACGCTCAATCGTCCGAAAGCCAGAGCGCAGTTCCGTGCGGACGATATTAGACAAGGGAACCAAAGCCCCGCTTGGGCTTTCCAGCAACATGCTTTCTAGAAAGTCGGCTTTCAACTCACCAGGGGGTAGTTCTACACGGATTGTGCCGGTCCTCAGCCCTGCTGGGAATTGTGCGGCCTCGATCCCGCTTAGGCGTTGCCGCAGTTCACGGCCCAGGCTGTCGATGTCAAAGCCCAAAACTTCACCCTGGGGGGTCAGTTCCAAAACAAGCTCATCCTTATCATAGGCCAAACTGTCCTGAAGGGCGCTGACCTCAGGAAACTCTGCCAAAGCCGTTTTCAAATCTTCCGCAGCCTGTTTGAGAATTACATTTTCAGCACCATAGAATGCAACCTCGACACCATCGCTTTGGGGACCAGACCGCCACCCGCGAAAGCTGATTTCCTCCACGAGGGGATGCCGTTCGACTTCTTTTTGTAAATCTGCCACGAATTGAAAGCTTGAGTATTCAGGCCGCTCATCCGGGTCGATCAATTCAATGGCGATGCTGCCCAACTGCTCGGGCTCTTTGTTGGCTGCGCTGGCCAGGCTACGCCCGGAATTGCCGCCCACTTCGGCTAAGACATAGGTCAAAGGGTTGCGACCGTAGCGGTCTTCGTACTCTGCCGCTACCGCCTCTGTGGCGCGCTGCATTTCCCGCATCATAGCCAGACTGTCTTCGCGGGTTGCCCCGTCCACCATGGCGAAGTTCCCACTGACAGAGCCGCGTTCGGGAAAATTGATAAACCGCCACAGGACATCGCCGGTGATCACGGCACTCCCTTGCCAGGACAACAAGGCAACTGTGCCGGCAAGCACGGGGTACCGCGCTTTGATCACCAGACGCATGAACGGGCGGAAAAGTGTTTCTCGCACCCAACGAAAGCCCTTGTTGACTTGCCGAGAAGGCCAATCATACCAATGCTCTTTCGCACTATGCATAAGAGCATGAGCCATGTGATGGGGCAAAATGATAAAGCATTCAATGAGCGAGGCGATCAACACAACGATCACAGTAAAGGGAATATCAGCAATCAAAGTCCCAAACCGCCCGGAAATCGCAGTAAGCCCGAAAAAGGCAATCACTGTTGTCAAAGTGGCGGCCAGAACAGGAAAAAACATGCGTCGCGCGGCATTCTCGGCCGCGGTATAGGGATCTTCGCCCAGCTTACGAGCGCGGTGATCGGCATGTTCACCCACAACAATGGCGTCATCGACCACAATTCCCAAGGTGATAATCAGCGCAAACAGAGAGATCATATTGATCGTTAGACCAGAGAAATACATCAATGAGATTGCGGCAAACATGGCCACGGGAATGCCTGCGGCCACCCAAAACGCGGTGCGCGCGTTCAAAAACAAAAACAGCAGGATCACCACAAGGGTCAGCCCCATCGCTCCATTTTCCAGAAGGATTTGAATCCGGCCGGAAATCGCCTCTGCCCGGGTTCGGATCAACTCGATTTTGGTGCCCTCTGGCAGGGTTAGCATCATCTCAGCCGCGATATCTTCCACCGTATGTTGAATATCAATCGCATCACCCTGGTCAGACCTGTCCACACGGATCGATATGGCCGGATTATCGCCCACGAAATACGCGCGGTCCCGGTCAACGCCTTGTTCACGGACATGCGCAATGTCCCCAACACGTAAAGACGCGCCATCTGCGCTGCGTCGGATCACGATCTGGGCCACATCGGCGGCAGTGCGTTTCTCGACCCCCGTGCGCACGCGGGTGTTGGCGCTGTCGACATCACCGGCGGGATCGGCCTCGGCTTCTGCGGCGATAATTGCGGCGATTTCTGCCATTGTGATATCGTGACGCAGCAAATCCGCCGCGCCAACCTCAACGATAATTTCCGGCGCGGCAATGCCGCGGATCGTGGTGCGCGTCACCCCGACTGTATAAAGGCGCGCGGTGAACTCATCTGCGAAAAGGGCCAGCTGTTGAGTGGACACCGGCCCGCTGATGACAACATCTGTCACCCGATCACGCCATCCACCGCGCGCCACCACCGGCTCTTCGGCGCCTTCGGGCAGTTGGCTTTGTTCACGGTCAAGCGCGATTTGGATCTCATCAATCCCGCGCGCAATATCCCATCCCGGCTCAAATTCCACCCTTAAAGATGCCGAGCCTTCGCGTGAGGTGGCGGTGACGGATTGAACGCCTTCCACCACCAGCAAAGAGGGCTCCAGCAACTCCACAATGGCGCTGTCGACATCTTCGGCACCCGCACCATCCCAAGCGACAGACACGCGCACATTTTCCACGACAACATCAGGGAAAAATTGAACGCGCATTTGCGGCAAGGTCACAACACCCACCGCCAGCATCAAGATAAGGACGATATTTGCGGCGGTCCGATGCCGTGTGAAATAACTCAATAGGCCCTGATAATTTGTCATTTAGCCCTCTATCCTGCTTTCAATCCGCTCGACCATCTCACGGGGGACTTCTTCCCCACGCAGCCCCAACAGAAGTTGTTCGCGCAGATCGGTCGACATCTGGTTGTCGCTTTCCACAAACGCGATCAGGCGTGCGCGGCGCTGAGGGTCGAGCCTCAGCATCTCAGTACGCTCTGTCTTGGCCTGTAGGTCACGGCGCACGGCGCGCACTTTGATACCTGCGCCCAGAAGAGGGGTGCGTTGGGCAACAATGTCTTGTCCGACGATATCTGCGGACCGCACCAATACGTCATCACCCTGGCGCCGTTCTAGCATGACAAAGGCCGCTTCAAGACGCTCTTGTGCGTTGACGATCAACACTTCGTTTTGACCGTTGAGTGCCGTTGCAGGCAAGCGGATCACATCATGCAGTATGGGTTCTTCAATCACCACGGTGACAAAATCGCCGGGGCGGAATTCCGGCGCAGTGTCCAAGCGTGCATAGACGATGCGCCCTGTCTGGCCCTCTGCCACGGCGGGGGCCTCTCTGACAAGTTGCCCCGATGCGCTTGTCCGCAACCCGAGAACATCAATTTCAACGGTCACAGGCGCGGGCCTAAGCTGCCCTTGATCGTCCAAGAGACGGGCATGTTGGCTTGTGGACAGTCGAATGGCAACTTCTAACGTTTTTGTATCAATCATTTGGGCGACACGTTCATTGGCTGCGACCACGCCGCCCTCGATTACACTCACGTTAGACAAGGCACCTGAAAAGTCTGCTTTGATTTCTGTTTCATCCAATCGCCGCTGGGCTTCACTTTCGGCGATCGTCCGACGCTCAACTAGTGTGGCGGCTTGGTCAACCCGTGCCTCGGCGTTGGCCAGCGCCTGACGGCGGGCAATGATTGTTTGCTCGGCTGACGCATAGGCGAGTTCTGCGGTTTCAACCGCTGCAGCAGACCCAACGCCCCGATCAAGAAGGTCTTTCTGACGTTCAAAAGCTTGACTTTGAATCTTGGCTTGATTTTCCGCAGCACGAACATCGTCAACGGCCAATACGAGAAGTTTCTGTGCATCCCGTTGTTCGCTGTTCGCATCGCGCAGATCTGCCGCCGCCGTTTGAAGCGCGGCCTCGGCTTCCGTTGGATCAAGCTGCAACAATACCTCACCCTGTTCGACAACGCCCCCGTCAACAAAATCAGGTGACAAGGCGATGACTGTCCCCCGTATCGGCGTGCGCAGATCTAAAGTCCGGCTGGAGCGGATTTCGCCATAGACGCGAAGCTCTGGCGCGATATCCGCGGGAACAGCTGGAACCACATTGACAGCAAAGACCCTTTCACGCGCCGGCGGACTGGCCGAGGTTTCTGCGCGTCGTTCTTGAAAGGCGGAGACGATAATTTGTCCCGCCAGGGCCAATAAGCCAAAAGTGACGGCAAGGAGAAACAAGGCGGTATAACTGCGAGACAGAAAACGCATGCATATGTACTCCACGATAAAAGATTACAAATAATATATAAACCGATTTGTCCAAACACCAATTTCACGCACACGCTTGTTATTTCCGTCGCAAATTCTCAGTCAGACGGGGAAAAATCTCAACAAAGTTGCAAGGCCTGTGCCGGTAATCTAGCTGATAGGCGAGAATTTCATCCCAAGCATCCTTGCACGCACTGGGGGAGCCGGGCAGTGCAAAGAAATAAGTCCCATTGGCCACTCCGCCGGTGGCCCGGCTTTGAACCGCAGAGGTGCCGATCTTGGCCATCGAGACATGGGTGAACACCGTTCCAAAAGCCTCGATCTCTTTTTCATAGACATCGCGATGCGCTTCAACCGTTACATCGCGCCCTGTCAGGCCCGTCCCGCCGGTTGAGATCACCACATCAATGTTTGCATCCTGCGCCCAGGTGCGCAGCTGCCCAGCGATATGATCCCGTTCGTCGGGCAGGATTTTTCGATCTGCAAGGATATGTCCAGCGGCATCAATGCGGCGTGCAAGTACATCGCCAGATCGATCTTCGTCAAGGCTGCGTGTGTCTGAAACGGTCAACACGGCAATCCGCACCGGGTGAAATGGCAGGCTCTCATCAATGCGGCTCATGGCGATGTCTTCTCTTGCAAGGCGAGAAGATCGACCCAAGCTTCGCGCTTGGCTTGCGGGTTGCGCAAAAGATAGGCCGGATGGAACATTGGCAATGCAGGGTGCCCAAAGGCCGTGACCCACGTCCCGCGCAGCCGTGTGATCCCCTTGCGCCCTAAGGCAGCTTGGCAGGCATGGTTGCCCATCAGAATGATGAAATCGGGCGCAATCAACTCCACATGGCGGGTCAGAAAGGGCATCATCATTGCCACTTCCTCCGGCTTGGGATCACGGTTTTGCGGCGGACGCCAGGGCAGGACATTGGTGATGTAAACCGCCGAAGTTGCATCGACATGATCGCGCGCCAAACCGATAGCCGCCAGCATCCGGTCCAAAAGCTGACCGGCTTGGCCAACAAACGGCTTGCCTTGAAGGTCCTCTTCACGACCCGGGGCCTCCCCGATAATCATCACCCGTGCCTCGGGCCGACCATCCGCGAAAACAAGGCTGCGGGCACCTTTTTTCAGCTCACAATGGGAATAGGCAGCAAGGGCATCTTCTAGCTCGCCAAGGTTTGAGGCGTCTTTTGCGGCCTTTTCTGCAACCGCGACAGGATCCAGAGGGTCCTCCATCGGCAGCGGTGGACTATCTAAACCTTTTATGCGTTCTTTTTGCTTGGGCACAGGAGGGGGAGCATAGCGGTTGACAGGCGTGGCCGAGATGACCTCATCAACGCCCAACTCCACCTGCCATTTCAACAGCTCTAGTGCTGTGCGTGCATCGAGATGTTCAAGCTGCGCATCCATGTTTTCACCGTACTTACATTCTCTCTATAGAAATAGGCCAAAGCCTGTGACTTGTCATGCCTATCCAGAGGATATAAGGCAATGACAAAGGATGGCTCCCATGTTTACACACAAACACCTTTTGGGAATAGAGCAGCTTTCGCCTTTTGATATCACAACGCTTTTAGACCTGGCCAACCGCTACGCCGAACAAAACAGAAACCGCCAAAGCTACGCGGATGTCTTAAAAGGCATAACGCAGGTCAATATGTTTTTTGAGAATTCCACCCGCACGCAATCCAGTTTCGAGCTGGCGGGCAAGCGTCTTGGGGCGGATGTGATGACCATGGAGATGCAAACATCCTCTGTCAAAAAGGGAGAAACACTGATCGACACCGCGTTGACAGTGAATGCCATGCGCCCCGATCTTTTGGTTGTTCGGCACCCACAGTCCGGCGCGGTCAATCTGTTGGCGGATAAAGTCAACTGTGCGGTCCTGAATGCCGGCGATGGACGGCATGAACACCCAACCCAAGCCTTGTTGGATGCGTTGACAATTCGGCGCAAGAAGGGCCGCCTGCATCGTCTGAGCATCGCAATTTGCGGCGATATCGCCCATAGCCGTGTGGCCCGGTCGAATCTTATCCTGCTGGCAAAGATGGAAAATCGGGTGCGCGTGATCGCACCGGCCACGCTGTTGCCCAGCGGTCTGCGCGCGCTGGGTGTTGAGGTGTTCACCGACATGGAGCAAGGGCTGCAAGAGGTCGATGTGGTGATGATGCTGCGCCTGCAACGCGAACGCATGGACGGCGGCTTCATCCCCTCTGAACGGGAGTATTTCCACCGCTACGGCCTGGATGCGGAAAAGCTGGCCTATGCTAAGCCTGATGCGATTGTAATGCATCCCGGGCCCATGAACCGCGGCATTGAAATCGACGGTCAGATTGCCGATGATCTGACCCACTCCGTGATCCAGGAACAGGTTGAGATGGGGGTTGCGGTGCGGATGGCAGCGATGGAGCTTTTGGTCCGGACTTTACGCGCCAGCCAGTCTCAGGAAGGTGTGTTGGTTTGATGATGCAACCCCCTGACACTGAGTTCAAGTTCACCAATGCCCATGTGATCGATCCGGAACGCGAAACCGTTGACCGGGGGGAGGTTTTTGTCCGCAACGGGAAAATCGTAGAACCTTTCGCGGCGACAACTGTGATCGATTGCCAGGGTAAATACCTTGCCCCAGGAATCGTTGATCTTGGGGTTAAGGTTGGCGAACCGGGCGAACGGCATAAGGAGAGCTTTCGCACGGCTGGGGCTGCGGCGGCGGCGGGTGGTGTGACCACAATCGTGTGCCGGCCCGACACAACGCCGCCCATAGATACGCCCGAAGTGTTCGACTACGCACAGGCCCGTGGCCAATCCGCCGCACAGGTGCGGATGTATCAGATGGCCGCCCTGACAAAGGGGCGGGCGGGGCGCGAGATGGTGGAGATGGGGTTTTTGCAAAACGCGGGCGCCTTGGCCTTTACCGATTGCGACGCGGTGTGCCGTGATACCAAAGTCTTTGCCCGTTGTTTGGCCTATGCCGCGGAACTTGGGGCCTTGGTCATTGGCCACCCGCAAGAGCCTCTTCTGTCGGACGGGGCGGCGGTGACCTCTGGCAAATTTGCTTTATTGCGGGGGCTCCCCGGTGTCTCTCCCTTGGCTGAGCGCATGGGACTAGAGCGCGACTTGGCTTTGATTGAGATGACAGGTGCGCGTTATCACGCCGATCAAATTTCAACCGCAGGAGCCCTTATGCCTTTGCGGCACGCGAAAGCCAAAGGGCTGGATATCACCGCGGGCACGTCTATTCACCATGTTACACTGAACACACTCGATGTGGCTGATTATCGCACGTTCTTCAAACTCAAACCCCCTTTGCGGGATGAGGATGATCGGCTGGCTCTGGTCGAAGCCCTGGCAGACGGCACCATTGATATTCTGTGTTCCATGCATACCCCCCAAGATGAGGAAAGCAAGCGGTTACCGTTTGAGGCGGCAGCCTCCGGTGCTGTGGCCTTGGAAACGCTGGTGCCTGCTGCGCTGCGCCTTGTGCATGCGGGGGCCATACCTCTGCCGCGACTTTGGCGGGCTATGTCGTTCAATCCTGCCCGGCGTCTGGGGCTTAAGAGCGGTTGTCTTACCCTTGGCGCACCCGCTGATCTGGTTGTGTTCGATCCAGACGTGCCCTTTGTCCTGGACCGCACGACGTTGAAATCCAAATCCCAAAACACGCCTTTTGACGGCGCCCGAATGCAAGGCAAGGTTTTGCGGACATATGTAGGAGGTGCACAAGTCTATGACGCTTTTCCCTGATCTTGTCACATCTTTGTCTTGGTTGGGCGTGACGGCCCTTTTGGCGTATCTTCTGGGCGCGATCCCCTTTGGACTTATGAGCGCTCAGGTCTTTAACCTTGGCGATCTGCGCACCATAGGGTCTGGCAATATCGGGGCGACTAATGTCTTGCGCACCGGGCATAAAATCGCGGCGCTTTTGACGCTGATATTGGACAGCGGCAAAGGCGCACTGGCCGTTCTTTTGGCCCGCGTGTTTTACGGGGAGGATGCCGCCCAAATTGCCGGACTTGCCGCGTTCATAGGCCATTGCTATCCCGTTTATCTGCGCTTCAAGGGGGGCAAAGGTGTCGCAACGTTCCTGGGCACGCTGTTGATGCTGTCGTTCCCCGTTGGCCTTGCCGCTTGCACCACCTGGCTGCTGATTGCATTTGTCTTTCGTTTTTCATCCCTGGCTGCGCTGGGGGCTGCGGTGTTCGCCCCCCTGTGGGCTTTAATGCTTGGGGTGCCGCATATGGTGGCGCTTTGCGGTGTTTTGGCTGCCCTTGTTCTCTGGCGGCATCGTGCCAACATCCGTCGATTAATCGACGGCACAGAGCCCAAAATAGGCCAGAGCTGATCACCCCCTGTTGGCAGCGTTATCCATCGCCAAGGCAAGCCGCGTGTCTTTCTCTGTCACCCCGCCTGCATCGTGGGTAGTCAAAGTAACCGTGACAGTACGATACACATTTGACCATTCGGGATGATGATCCGCCTTTTCCGCAACCAAAGCAACTTGCGTCATCCAGCCGAAAGCTTCTTGGAAATTTTTGAATGTGAACGTCTTTGTGATTGCCTCTCGGCCGTCCACGGCGGTCCAGCCGTCCAGTTGTTGGACGGCTTCTATGGCTTTGAGTGTGTTCATTCTCGTTCCTCCATGTTGACTTTGCGAAATGGCCCATAAGATGTAAGGA
The DNA here is from genome assembly GCA_963922715.1 of uncultured Thalassobacter sp. GTDB lineage: Bacteria > Pseudomonadota > Alphaproteobacteria > Rhodobacterales > Rhodobacteraceae > CAWUJT01. The sequence continues at coordinate 7,957 of CAWUJT010000023.1, read as the reverse complement.
TTTCTATATCATCCTCCACCGCCGAACGTTCTGCATTCAAATATTCTGCTACGGCTTTGCGAAAGCCAGGCTCCGCGATCCAGTGCAGGGAATGTGTGCTCACCGGCATATACCCCCGGGCCAATTTGTGATCCCCTTGAGCGCCAGCTTCCACCCGTTTGAGCTTGTGATCAATCGCATAGTCGATGGCTTGATAGTAACAGAGCTCAAAATGCAAGCAGGTATGATGCTCAACGCAACCCCAATACCTCCCAAACAGCGCATCGCATCCAATCACATTCAACGCGCCGGCAATGTAGCGGCCATCCCTTTGTGCGAGCACAAGAAGAATGTTGTCGCGGAGTGTTTCATGCGCGGCATCAAAGAAGGCGCGGGTAAGGTAAGGGGTGCCCCACTTTCGCGCACCTGTGTCTTGATAAAAGTGCCAAAATGCCTCCCAATGCTGAGGCATGATATCATCACCCGTCAAAGCGAGAATATCGCCACCGAAGGCCTGGGCTTGGGCGCGCTCTTTGCGGATGTTTTTGCGTTTACGGGCGCTGAGGTTTTGCAGAAAATCGTCGAAATCGGCATAGCCAGGATTTGTCCAATGGTACTGTTGTGTCGTGCGCGGCAACAGACCAAAGTTCGCGCCTGCGTCGCGCTCTGCCTCGGTGCAAAACGTCACATGCAGGCTGGAACATCCGTTATCAGCGGCCAGTTTGACGGCCCCTTGGATCAAAGCGGCTTGCCCGATGGCTTCATGGCCTGGTTTGATCAAGAACCGGCGGCCGGTGGCCGGGGTAAAGGGCACAGCGATTTGCAGTTTCGGGTAATACCGCCCACCAGCCTGTTCATAGGCATGGGCCCAAGCGTGATCGAAGATATATTCCCCTTGTGAGTGGCCTTTGGCGTAAAGCGGGGCAACAGCGATCCTCTCGCCCTCATAGGTGGCCACAAGATACTGCGGATGCCACCCGGTGCCTGTGCCAACTGATCTTGATGTTTCCAACGCTCTGAGAAACCGATATGTGGTGAAGGGATCCTGTGGCCGCGATCCATCTGCCACCTCGGGCGCGGCGCAGGCATCCCAGTCAGAGGTTGTGATCTCCGCCAAAGAGGACAAGACTTTGATTTCTACCGCTGCTGTTGACATATTCACGCGCCGCTCAATACTATCTTTGAGATGGGGCTTCCACGATTGCGGTCAAGCGGGTGTATAGCCTTCGAAGGTGATTTGATCCGCGATTGTCTTGGCCCCGTAAAACTGTGCCATAATTTGTTGACTAAGGGAGTTTTGAGATATGGCACGGAAACGATATTCAGATGAGGGTGCGCTGAAGATATTACGCGAGAGTGAAGCAGATTAGAAAACGATCTGGGGGATCGTTTTCCTGCGTAACGTTCATTTGCATGATGGGCTTGATGTTGTGAGGGCGCTGTTGCAAAAATTTGTTGGGGGCATTTGGCTGGCCATTTTGGTTTATGGATTTATCAGAACTCCTGTTCGATAGCGATCTTCTCTAGTTCTTTGCCGTGAAGCGTCATTAGTTCGTTGATCATTTGAGGTCCGATGCCGAAAGCCCTTTCTACAAGACGGACTTTGCCCCTGATCCCATCTTGGAGCTGGAAAGCCTTGGCTTGTTTCTTTTGTCAGCGCGCGCATGACCTCGAAGCCCTTGATTGTTGCATAAGCGGTTTTCATCATCTTGAAGCCAGTCGCTGGTTTGATCAGGCGCTTCAGCTTGCCGTGATCCGCCTCGAGACAGTGTTCATGTATTTCACCTGACGGTGATCAGTCTCGAGCGGGCTATGATATCTACTTCCCTGAGCGGGAGTGGCGAGATATGCTGAGCGGCAAAAATCAGTTCTGAATAACCCAAGCGGCTCGTTTGTGAATTACGTCAAGAGCTTTGTGAAGCGGAACAGCGAAGCGCGATCACTCATTTGAGTATTAGAACGTCTTCATCGAGAGCCTGGACGATGCAAGGCGCAAGCTTGCGCTCTGGCGCTAAGACTACAACAATGTCAGGCCGCACTCATCTCTGAGAAGCCAGACACCCGCAGAAGCACGCCGGACGCTTGAGCAATTTGAGGACTCCGCGCCTGGCGCGCTTGTCCAAACTGACGACGACGAATATGAAAACAAGACCCGCAGACTCTCGTTATGAATGAGGAAGCCTCAGGGGGCAGGTCAGTCATTTGCCACCTACTTTGGCTCGAGAATAGCGCCATTTTGGATTTTAGGCTGTATGGTGAGTACGTAGTAGTGGAAATTTGCTATATAACATGACGAAAAGAGCGGCTCGCACAATCGCAGGTCTTCGAGCATAGAGTAAGGCAAAACCATTTATGCCTCATCAATGCTATTCACTCCATCAGGGGCCGCTACTATGGCGATGATGAAAAATACAATAAAGTTTTTTGGTGCGGGTGGAGGGACTTGAACCCCCACGGATTGCTCCGCCAGAACCTAAATCTGGTGCGTCTACCAATTTCGCCACACCCGCAACTTTTCTGTCATAGAACAAGTCTTATGAGATAGTCATTCACTATTTTTACTTCAGCATTTCAACTTTTAAACTTACTGATGCCGCATGATCGCCCTGTTCTTGACACTGTTGGTATCTACGCTGACTGCAAGATATATGCAATCAAGGAATTTATATTGTGTCGATCCCATTGAGAAAAAATGCTGCTGAACTCATAAAAAATGCCACGAAAATTTATGAATACGGCCTATGCGAAGGCACATATGTCTTAACGGATAGTGGCATGCTTCGTGTGGAAATGCTGTGTGTTGGCGACATTATCATCACAAAGAATGGTCAAAAATCAGTTTTAAGTGCGATCACCGTGCGACAGAAAGAGGCGATCAACCTCTACAAATTACGGCCCGATTGTTTGGGATCGAATCGTCCCATGCGCAACACCTATGTGGCACCTGGGCAATTGCTTGAGATTCGAGATTGGCGTGCGCAGGCTTTGTTTGGTAGTGAAACCGCCCTGACACCAGTATGGCGATTGGCTGACGGTACATACATCCGCGAAATGCCGCCCAGACCTGCAACGCTGTATGATCTCAAGTTTGACCGTCCTTGTGTCTTTTTTGCCAATGGTCTGGCCTTTGGCGGTCAAATGGCAGAAATGGACAGCAGCAAACGCGTTGCGGCCTAAAGGGTCGATAAAACTTTCGGCACCATCTCCGGCAAATCCTCGGCAATAAGCCCCGGCCCAAAGGCCCGTGCGCATTCGACATGAAGCCACGTGGCTACGATGGCTGCTATTTCTGGAGACCCATGACGTGCCATCCTCCCGGCAATAAAACCTGCAAGCACATCGCCCGACCCTGCCGTTGCCAGCCATGGCGCTTCACGGCCGTAGGCGGCGGAATGCACAAACGTATCGCGAACTGGCGATGCGATCACTGTGTCAGATCCTTTCAGAAGGATCACAGCCCCCAAACGTTGTGCGGCTTCGCGCGCCGCATCCACCTTTGAGAAGGCAGGTCCAGCCAAGCCACCCTTCTGATAAACCAGCCGTTCTGCGAGATCTGGACAAAGACGTTTAAACTCTCCCATATGAGGCGTGAGCACACAGTTCTGGTGTAAAAGCGCGCGCAAATCCTCTGAAACGGCAATCAGCGAGATCGCATCGGCATCGAGCACCAGGGGGCGGCCATTTTTGTGCTGTGAAGAGAGTGGGTGACAGCATTCGAGCACTGCCTTGAGACGATCCTCTGCCGCTTGATCCAAGCCAAGCCCAGGGCCGATGCACACGGACGTGATGCGCTGGTCTTTTAACAGCTTTGCGACCTCCTGTGGTGTATTAACCGCCCGCAACATGACTGCGGTCAGGTGCGCCGCACATTCTGGCATGGCGTCCTGAGGGGCCGCTACGGTTACGAGGCCGGCACCCTCCCGAAGTGCCGCGCGCGCGGCTAGCCTTGCGGCACCGCTGCGTCCAACACCGCCCGAAAACACAACGGTGTGACCCCAAGCATATTTGTGAGTGGGACAGACACTGTTAAAGTTTTTGTACATCGGCCGCTTACCTACATGCGGTGGCCGCCAACACTCAGGGTCATCCTCATTAAACGGCGGCAGACCAAATGTGTTTTGACTATAGACCCACGTGTTCGGTACGTCTCTTGAGTTCCTGTAAGACTCTGGGTTACCTTCTGGAAGGTTCGCTTTCATCCATTTGTCGAGACCGATGTCAACGACCTTGAGATCACCACAATGAATAGGACCTTCACCAATCAAATGGCCAATTTTAGGGCGCTGAAATGTCACTGTCAGCGCTGCCCTGTTCGCTTCTGACGGCTCACCAAATTGATCAGGGTATCCCCCTCCAGAGAGTGGACGGCCACTGTCCAGGCACAAACCTGTGGGCCCATCAATGGCCACCATTCTAGGGTATACATACCCAAAATACGGTCCATACGCGATATGCGCAAAAAGATGACGTATATCGCCCTCTGACGGGCGGCTCAGACCCGCGCCAAAGATCGCATCGATGTAAAGATCAGCATGTGCTTGGCGCGCAAACGTATCCACATCAAGTGCCTGGGACACCCCGCCCCACTTTTTTGCCATTTCTTTGGCGTCATCGGTTTGCGGCGGGCCACTGGCAAGGACCTCTACCCACCAACCCCTCTCTTGCAAGATACGCGCAACCACATACCCATCGCCGCCATTGTTGCCCGGGCCACACATCACAACCGCGCGGTGCGCACCTTCCGCAAGCTCTGGCTTCCATTCAAAGATCTTCTTCACGACCCCCTGTCCCGCTCGCTCCATGAGTTCAAGGCCGGTGACTACGCCACTAGAAATCGCAGCTTGTTCAATGATCTTCATTTTGGCAGCGGTCAGGAGTTTCATAACAGGCGATTCAATTTTGTCTAAAAAATAGGCGAAGTGAGTAATTTTCAATCAGTATTTATAAAATCCTAACACATCCGAAGGTGTTGGCAACTCCCATATAGACCAAGTCTTAGGGACGTGATGAGTGCCGACTGAGTAGGGATGCGGAGGATCAATAGTAATGAAGAAAATCGAGGCCATAATCAAGCCTTTCAAACTTGATGATGTTAAAGATGCTTTGCAAGACATTGGCATTCAGGGGTTGAGTGTGACAGAAGTCAAAGGCTTTGGAAGACAAAAGGGTCATACGGAACTCTATCGGGGTGCGGAATACGTTGTTGATTTTCTACCCAAGGTAAAAATTGAACTCGTTCTGAGTGATGACATGGCACAGGCTGCCGTCGATGCCATATTGTCAGCAGCAAAAACCGAAAAAATCGGTGATGGGAAGATTTTCGTCTCCGATATCGCAGAAGCCATTCGTATCCGCACCGGTGAAACTGGCGAAGAAGCACTTTAAGGCACGGAATGATCGTGAAAGACTTCGTGCATATTCTCAACACATATCCAATCGAAAAGGACGTAACACATGAGTAAAGATAAAGTACTAGGCCTCATCAAGGAAGAAGAGGTCGACTATGTTGATATTCGGTTCACAGATCCGCGCGGGAAACTGCAGCATGTGACAGTCATGTCTGATCAAGTGGACGCGGATTTTCTTGACGAAGGTTTTATGTTTGATGGTTCCTCCATCGCAGGCTGGAAATCGATCGATCAGTCCGACATGAAACTCATGCCAGATACTGAGAGCGCTTATCTCGACCCTTTTTACGCTGAAAAAACGCTCTGTCTGCACTGCTCGATCCTAGAGCCCGACACTGGTGAGGCTTATGACCGAGATCCACGTTCAACGGCTGAAAAAGCTGAAGCCTATCTCAAATCCACCGGCATCGGGGATGTCGCTTATTTCGGCCCAGAGGCAGAGTTTTTCCTCTTCGACGATGTCCGCTTCTCGAACACTATGAACAAAGTGTCTTATGAGGTGGACGCCCAGGATGCCTCTTGGAACACTGACACGGAATATGAAATGGGCAACATGGGTCACCGTCCTGGTGTCAAGGGTGGGTATTTTCCTGTCAACCCAACGGATGCTTCCATGGACCTGCGTTCCGAGATGCTGTCGACCATGAAGCGCATCGGCATGACGGTGGACAAGCATCACCATGAAGTGGCCTCTTGTCAGCACGAATTGGGTCTGATCTTCGCCCCTCTGACCAAACAGGCCGATGAACTGCAAAAGTACAAATACGTGATCCACAATGTGGCCCATGCTTACGGCAAATCGGCCACCTTCATGCCCAAGCCGATCGCGGGCGACAACGGCACCGGCATGCACGTCAATCAATCCATATGGAAAGATGGCAAACCGCTCTTCGCGGGCGACAAATATGCCGATCTGAGTGATGAGGCACTCTACTACATCGGTGGCCTCTTGAAACATGCGAAAGCTCTGAACGCCTTTACCAACCCGTCTACGAACTCCTACAAGCGCCTGATCCCCGGCTTTGAGGCCCCGGTGCTGCGCGCCTATTCCGCCCGCAACCGCTCGGGCTGTGTGCGCATCCCATGGACGGAAAGCCCCAAGGCCAAGCGTGTTGAGGCCCGTTTCCCTGATCCCAGTGCGAACCCCTACTTGTGCTTCTCTGCGCTGCTGATGGCCGGGCTTGATGGCATCCAGAACAAGATCCACCCCGGCGAGGCCATGGACAAAGACCTTTACGACCTCCCTGCCGAAGAACTGGCCGGCATTCCAACCGTCTGTGCGTCTTTGCGTGAAGCGATGGAAGAGCTTGAGGCCGACATGGACTTCCTGCTGGCCGGAGATGTCTTCACCAAAGACCAAATTGAGGGCTATATGGAACTCAAGTGGGAAGAGATTTACGCCTATGAACATACCCCGCATCCGGTGGAGTTCGGGATGTATTATTCCTGCTGAGTGCATGAAAAAGAAAAAGAGGCGCCCCACGGCGTCTCTTGCGATTTTGATCCGACACACATGACCTGAATGAACCGCGAAAGTGGCGGTTTTACAACACATACAGAGTATGAAAAGGTCTCTAAAGAGCCCAGCTATACTCCATGTCTTGAGCCTTCTGCCCCGTTCCGCTACGAGCAGCGCTGAAAACTGCGGAGCAAGCAATGGACAAGACATTCAATGCACAAGAAGCTGAGGCGCTGATTATGGCGGCCTGGGAAGCGACAGGTGCGTTTAAAGCGGGCGCAAATTGGGATGGTGAAAAGCCCAGCTTTTCGATCCTGATTCCGCCGCCGAATGTGACCGGATCGCTCCATATCGGGCACGCGTTTAACAATACGCTGCAAGATGTTCTGATCCGATGGAAACGGATGCAGGGCTATGATGTGCTTTGGCAACCCGGCACCGATCACGCAGGTATTGCCACTCAGATGGTGACAGAACGTGAGATGGCGAAAGTCACCGATATGACCCGCCAAGAAATGGGCCGTGAGAAATTCCTCGAACGCGTCTGGGCGCAAAAATCCAAATCGCGGGGTATGATCATTGGGCAGCTCAAGCGGTTGGGGTGTTCTTGCGATTGGTCACGCGAGGCCTTCACAATGGGCGGCGCCCCGGGCGATCCAGAGCCGACCCCACAGAACTTCCATGATGCGGTCATCAAGGTGTTTGTGGAGATGTACGAGAACGGCTTGATCTACCGCGGCAAACGCCTGGTGAATTGGGACCCGCATTTCGAGACAGCGATTTCCGATCTTGAGGTCGAGAACATCGAAGTGCCTGGCCATATGTGGCATTTCAAATACCCCCTCGCGGGCGGGGCGACTTATGAGTATGTCGAGAAGGATGATAACGGCAATGAGGTGCTGCGCGAAACGCGGGATTACATCTCCATCGCCACCACCCGGCCCGAGACGATGCTGGGCGATGGCGCTGTTGCGGTGCATCCGTCCGATGAACGTTACGCGCCTATCGTTGGGCAGTTGTGCGAAATTCCCGTGGGGCCGAAAGAACACCGTCGGTTGATCCCAATCATCACCGATGACTATCCCGATCCCACGTTTGGGTCTGGCGCGGT
>CAWUJT010000022.1:0-24872 GCA_963922715.1 uncultured Thalassobacter sp. | reverse complement strand
AGGATCGACGACATAAATTGTACCGCTGTCTTGGTACACGCCGTTTTCATCTTGATCCTGAATAACGATAACATCATAGGTTTCGTCAAACTGGCTCAGATCAATCTTATCTTCATCGCCGCCGCCCACTATTTCATCATCAAAATTGGCAAGATCTTCAAGATCCTGCACAACAAGGGGCGTCACTGTCCCAAAGAATGGACCGTTTTCATCTGTTATATCAACCCCGTCTTGATTGATGATATATTCGATATTGTCGTATGTATATTCTTCAACAACTGTGCCCGTCTCAGAATCTGTAATCGTGATCGTACCACTGTTATCAAATGTGCCATCTTCGTTTTCATCAGGCGTGATGATGACGTTGTAGGCATCGTCGAAACCGCTGAAGTCGAGCATATCATTCTCGTCACCGCCCTCGATAACACCATTTTCGGCGATCCCCTCAATGATTTCACCCGTCTCGGGGTCTTCACCACCTGCAATTTCTTCAATGGTGGTTGGCTGATAAACGTTAGAACCTGAGGTCAGAATATACTCAACACCAGTATAATTAATAGTGGCGAGTGGAGCATCGACACTGGGATTGTCGCCTTCCTCGTAAACGAGGACCTGACCTACACCCTCTTCCTCTTCGCTTTCAGTGACAACAACGTCATATTCATCCTCATTAAGACCTCGCAGATCCAACGTGTCAGAACCTTCGTCGTCATCAGTGATTTGAAGTGTTAGCTCTTCTTCTGTCTGATTCTCGGGGGTCTCATAAAAGCCACGAATCTCCTCGGGAGAGTCGTAATCGTAAAGATTGTCCTCTGCCTCTACAACCTTGTGGATGTTGGCAAAAGTGACCTCTGTGACAGGGTTTCCGTCTTCATCAACAATTGTCAGTGTGTAGATTTCAGGGTCTTCATTATCCTGTACAAGATCGTACGTTTGCCCTTCTTCCAGTTCTAAATCTCTAAGGTTGAGAGTGTTATATCCATCGCCACCGTCAACAGTTTCCCCATCCAGCGCCAAAAGATTTGGAGGATCATTGGGATCATTAGGATCTGCAGGCGTATCGATTGTCTTATAATAAAAGATATCATCGCCTTCGGACCAATCTTGGGTGATTTGCACGTTTGCAGGATCAACACCATTATACAGGGTCTCGCCGACAAATTCACCTGTTGTAGAGTCGAAAATGTCAATAACGTTGTAGGTTTCCCCATCAATGTCTTTTTGCTCACCAGTATCTACAACATATAGATCGCTGTTGGTGCCATCGATCTGGATAACATCATTTCCTCCACCGGCAACAATGGTATCCCCGATCATATCTTCAGGTGTGAGCAGAAATAAATCATCACCATCATAATTATCGGTATCTTGACGCCCCGGGCCATTAAAGCCGACACTATCGCTTGTGTCGCCAAACATTAAATCAGCGCCCTCGCCACCAACTATTGTATCGCTACCGCCTTGGCCTTGGATGCTATCGTCGCCTGCTCCACCTTCCAAAGAACTGTCACCACTCCGGCGCGCCCATGGGTCAATAGCCACATCGAAATAGAGGCCGTCTGTTATTACGTCATTACCATCAGTGCCTGTGACAGTATCATCTCCAATCCGAGTATTGATGAAGTTATTTTCATCGGTCCCATCGGTTTGCGTGGCCACGATAAAGCCCGTACGGACTTTATCTTCTATTGATACACGTGGTTCACCCTGAACATCCTCTTTGTTTTCGTCTTGGTTCAGGTATTCTTCCAGCTTGTCCTCATCATCAACAAGAATACTTTCGATTTCTTCGAAAGTCATTTCACCAACAACGACGGTGTCCTGAAGCTCTTCATCATATTCGTAAAGTGTAAGTGTCCCGTCGTAACCATTGCCACTGTCAGATTCTGTGACGTCAGAAAGAACAATAAATTGACCTTCTTCTAAAGAGTCCTCTTCAAAAACGATGGAGTCGTTGTCTTGCTCACCACGAAAAGTTTCGCCGGCGCGCAAATTCCAAATACCATGTGTTCCCCCACCATCGACGGTATCACCAACCATATCATCGGCGTCTTCATAAAGGAAAACGTCAGAACCCTCAGCACCCTCAAGGAATCCCAGGCGTTCATCAGGGATTCTTGCATCCACCACAACGTCAACATCACGCTCACCACTTAGCTTATCGGCACCTGGACCACCTACAAGCGTGTCACTACCCGGACCACCGTTAAGCGTATCCGACCCTCCTTCACCTCTGACAGTATTGTCCCCACGTCCACCGCCAATTTTATCGTCTGATCTAGTGCCCTCGCGCCCAAGTCTGTTGCGATCACCCATAATATGTCTCCATTGCGAGTAGAAGGATTGTCATATTTGTGTCCATATACCCAATTTGTGTCAAAAAGTTGGCAAATACTATTCGTTAATAAATTATCTTTTTATCGTGTTTCTGTCAAAAGAAAATTCAATCATATGTGAAACAAAGTATCTCAAAAATGGAAACAACAATTCGCAATAATGTCTTATTCTAAATGAAACATAATCGAAATTTTAAATATAGCTGATATTATCAATTGGAATTATATACCGTGTGTAAGCCGATTTCTAACCTTAAATTGGAAACAATCGATGATTTATCCCTGGTTTTCATTCATACATTCTTCAATTCAAATCTTCAGGCTGTTCTCATAAATTACGTCTTGGCGCGCTGTAATCTGAACAGTATAAACACTGATATTTCGTTAAGGATAGCTAATGCGCTGCGCAAACCTGAATCGTAGAACCAATGAAACCAATATCACTGTCAACCTCGTGCTTGATGGTAGCGGCACTTTTGACAATGATACTGGCATTGGATTTTTTAATCATATGTTGGACCAATTCGCACGGCATGGTCTGTTTAACCTAGCGATCAAAGCCAAAGCAGACTTGCATGTGGATGATCACCATTGTGTCGAGGACGTTGGCATAATACTGGGCCAAGCCCTTGAAAGCGCGTTGGCAGACAAAGCTGGCATTCGTCGCTACGGCTCCTGCCTGTTGCCGATGGATGATGCTTTGGTGCAAATAGCGCTGGATCTTTCGGGGCGTTCTTATTTTTATTGGGATGTAACCATTCCAACGGAAAAAATAGGTCAATTCGACACTGAATTGATCCGAGAATTCTTTCAAGCTTTCGCGACTCACGCCAAGATGACCCTTCATGTGAAATGTATCCATGGAGTAAATAGCCATCATATCGTCGAAGCCAGCTTCAAAGCCGTTGCGCGTGCCTTGCGCCAGGCTATAGAAATTGATCCCCGAGCATCGGGCGATATTCCATCTACAAAAGGCACCCTTTAGGGGCATAGGTGGCCATGCGCACTGTTATCATTGACTACGAAAGTGGAAATTTACATTCCGCTAGAAAAGCTTTTGAACGCGTTGCATCAGAACATGATGGCGGCACGATTTGTGTCTCTTCTGATCCAGATGTTGTAATGAAAGCAGATCGGATTGTTTTGCCCGGCGACGGAGCTTTTGCGGCCTGTAAAAAAGGATTGCAAGCCTACGATGGTTTGTTGGAGGCTTTGTTGGAGGCGACCATCCATAAGGGGCGGCCTTTCTTAGGGATTTGTGTAGGCATGCAGATGATGGCCCGCGCAAGTTACGAGTACGAAAAGACAGCGGGGTTTGGTTGGATTGATGCAGACGTTGAAAAGATTTCACCGAAAACCAAAACCCTCAAAGTGCCACACATGGGCTGGAACGATCTGATAATTACGACGGATCATCCCATTGTCTCTGGCCTACAGTCAGGGTGTCATGCCTATTTTGTGCATTCATTTCATATGAACATGCAAAATGCATCACAAAGGCTTGCCTATGTCGATTATGATCAAGACGTTACGGCGATTGTGGCAACAGATACCATGGTCGGTGTGCAATTTCATCCTGAGAAAAGCCAAACAACAGGCCTACGACTTCTAAAAAACTTTTTGTCTTGGAAACCATTTTGACTTTTGTTGAATAGACGATCAGTTAAAGGTGCTTATCCGCGCGAAATAGCGAAATTGCGCGACCAAAATTCACCATCACCGCTACCTAAATTTATCTCATCCCCACCAAGCAAAAAACGCAACGGGAAAAGTGGGATACTGTCATATCGCACACTGCCGATTATCTCAACAATTTGAATACCTTCATATTCGTATGGATATGCCTGAGTAGAGACTTGTAGGGGATAACGTTCACTCAATGCGGCCATTATATCGTCGGGCTCTGCAGGAATCTCACCTACACTGACTTTACGACTGACATCCTGAACAGCATAATCTAATTGAGTTTCATGATATCTAATCACGGCAATATCATAACAAAAAAGCAGCAAAGTAACCATAAAGGGAAGCCACAGTATAAACTCTATGGTCACAGCCGCTTTCGTGTTATTCCAAAATACCCACATAGCCTTCAAAACCTTTTTGTGATCTGGTAACTCAAAAATATGGTCGAAACAGGGAGAAAATGTGGCGATAGCAAGACAAGAACACGGCTGCCGCAAAGTAGAACGAGCGATAATACCAGTACAAGAAATGGTGTTAAATTTTCTTCGAAACATTCCATAGAATAAAGGGGGAAGAAAAACGTGGCTGTGTTCGTACGAACGGGATTATGGCTTGGCTTTTTCAGCATTATAGTCCTTGCCTGGATGATGATGTATATGATGGCCCAGGACATGGGACTTGATTTTATTGGCCGCCCATCAGGCATGGCCATGTCGACGCCCCCTCCCAGCTTTGGCGCCCTCACCGGGATGTGGGCCGCGATGATGGCGGCCATGATGTTGCCCACGATGGTGCCAACCCTGCGCGCTTATGAAGACTTGATCATCAGCGCGAATGGCTCCCAAACAGGTTGGTTGGGCGTTTTGGGGGGATACTTTATTATCTGGATCGGGTTTTCCGTTATGATTGCCGCATTACAACTCGGTCTGCTGTATTTTGGGATCATCGATGCCCTTGGCATTGCCACATCCCCCTGGATCGCGGGCAGTCTTCTTGTTTTGGTAGGGCTTTTTCAGTTTACCCAGGCGAAAGAGACTTGCCACGGCGTCTGCCACAGCCCGATGGGATATTTCCTCAGCAACTGGCGCACGGGCTTCTTCGGCGGCGGGCGCATGGGGCTCGGACTTGGCATCTATTGTGTGGGATGCTGTTGGGGCTTCATGATCTTAGGATTTGTCGGTGGCGTGATGAGCCTGCTTTGGATGGGACTCGCCACGGTTTTTATGATCATCGAAAAATTACCCCAAGTTGGGCGATATGTGACACGACCTATGGGATTTATGTTGATTATTGCAGGCTTTGGCACATACATTTGGATGTTGACCATGGGAGGGACATGAAATGGACTGGAAACGTCAAGATGAAGCGGACCGTTTACCCATATCACAGCGTATAGATGCGCGCCTGCCGAACCCAAAACGCCGTAAAATGACACCAACAGACTGGGCAATCAAAGGGGAGTTATTCCTCAATTGCTCTTGTACAGTGTTTTGTCCTTGTGTTGTCTCCCTGGGCAAACACCCCCCCACAGAAGGCTACTGTCGCGCTTGGATGGCGATTGCCATTGATGACGGTCATTTTGAAGGGGAAAGCTTAACTAACCTCAACATCGGGCTTCTGGTGGACATTCCCGGCCGGATGGCAGAGGGCGATTGGAAAGTGGCAGCTTACATCGATGAGCGTGCCAGCGGCAAGGCCTACAACGGTCTGTTGCAAATTCTGTCTGGCCAGGCCGGGGGGACAACAGGGCTCTTTACCATGTTGGTTTCAGAGATCATCGGGGCAGAACGCGAAAAGGTTGAAATCGTCCGAGAGGGCAACCGCAGGGCCATTTATGTCGGTCGAAAAATCCAAGGGGAGATCGAGATGCTGGAGGGTCAAGACGCCCATCATCCCGTGATGATCAGCAATTCAAAATATTGGATGGGTCCCGATATCATCGCCGCCAAAGGCCTGAAATCGAAACTGCGAGATTACGGTCGTGTTTGGGATTTCTCTGGAAAGTCTGCGGAAGTATGCCCGATTGACTGGAAAGGGCCGAGGTAAAGTTTCGCCCGTATTTTTCGCCCGTATTTATGGAAGTGGAGGCTCATATGGCCCAAATCGCCCCCTCTCGCCGCATTCGCCGCACGCCCTTTTCCGAAGGTGTAGAGGCAGCTGGCGTCAAAGCCTACAGCGTTTATAACAAGATGCTTTTGCCGACGGTGTTTCGCTCTCTCGAAGAGGATTATCACCACCTCAAACAAGCTGTGCAAATCTGGGACGTATCTTGTGAACGTCAGATTGAACTGCGCGGACCTGATGCCGGGCGTCTGATGCAAATGCTGACGCCGCGCGATTTGCGCGGCATGCTGCCGGGGCAGTGTTGTTATGTGCCGATTGTGGATGAAACAGGGGGCATGTTGAACGATCCTGTCGCCTTGAAACTGGCCGAAGACCGATACTGGATCTCAATTGCCGACAGTGACTTGCTCTATTGGGTCAAAGGCATCGTGTATGGTTATAGATTGGACGTGCTGGTGGATGAGCCCGATGTCAATCCCCTGGCCGTACAAGGCCCTAAAGCCGAGGATCTGATGGCGCGTTTGTTCGGCGACAGCATCCGGGACGTTCGGTTTTTCCGCTTTGGTATGTTTGATTTTCACGGCCGCGGGTTGGCGATTGCCCGCTCTGGCTATTCTAAACAAGGCGGGTTTGAGATTTACGTCGACGGCGCCGACACCGCCATGCCGCTTTGGAACGCTCTGATGGAGGCAGGCAAAGATCTGGACGTCCATGCCGGCTGTCCCAACACCATTGAACGGATCGAAGGCGGCCTGCTGTCCTATGGCAACGACATGACCCGCGAAAACACCCCCCATGAATGCGGTCTGGGCAAGTTTTGCAGCACACAAACGGCGATTGGCTGTGTTGGTCGGGACGCCTTGTTACGGGTCGTGAAAGATGGCCCTGTCAAACAAATCCGACCGCTGGCCATAGAAGGCCCGATACCGCCGTGTGACCGCGCCTGGCCATTGACCGCAAAGGGTAAGCGTGTTGGACATGTCACCTCGGCGGCGGCCTCGCCAGATTTTGAGACAGTGGTGGCCATTGGGATGGTTCGTATGACCCATTGGGATGCGGGCACCAAACTTGTCGTCCAAACACAAGACGGGCCACGCAGCGCCGTGGTTCAAGACACTTTTTGGTTGTAACAGGAGATTGACATGTTTCACGCATTGCTTGTGCAAAAAGACACCGAAGGCAAAACCAGCGCCTCGGTCGAACAAATCCAAGAGGACCGCTTGCCTCCGGGCGATGTAACCATCGCCGTTGAGTATTCCACCGTGAACTATAAAGACGGCCTGTGTCTTGGCCCCGGCGGTGGGGGGCTTGTGCGCACCTACCCCCATGTCCCCGGGATCGATTTTGCCGGCACGGTCGAGGCCTCAGATGATGCACGCTATAAACCCGGCGACAAAGTGGTTCTGACCGGCTGGCGCGTGGGAGAGGTGCATTGGGGCGGCTACGCCCAAAAAGCCCGGGTCAAAGCCGATTGGCTGGTGCCACTGCCAAAGGGTTTGAGCACACGTCAAGCAATGGCCGTCGGGACGGCAGGCTTTACCGCCATGCTGGCGATCATCGCCTTAGAGCGGCAAGGCATTAAAGACGGTCCACTTCTGGTGACGGGGGCTGCGGGCGGTGTTGGGTCTGTGGCGGTGGCCATTTTGGCACAGCTGGGCCACGAGGTTGCTGCCGTTACGGGACGGCCAGAAACGGGGGAGTATCTCCACAGCTTAGGGGCAACTCAAATCGTTGACCGCAGCGAGATCAATGAAACGGTCAAACGCCCCCTGGAGTCGGAGACTTGGGGCGGGTGTATCGATGCCGTTGGCGGCGCGATGCTGGCCCGCGTTTTGGGACAGATGACCTATGGCGCGAGCGTTGCCGCGGTGGGTCTTGCTGGTGGCGCAGCCCTGCCAGCAACCGTCATCCCCTTCTTGTTGCGCGGGGTTAATCTGCTTGGTATCGATTCGGTGATGCAGCCCTATGAGGCCCGTGTGACAGCATGGTCACGGATTGCACAGGATTTGCCACTTGAAAAGCTGGATGCCATGATCCAGCCTGCAACCCTCAGCGATCTGCCACAACTCGGCACAGATATTCTCAAAGGCCACGTCAAGGGTCGCGTCGTTGTGGATGTCAATGCCTAACCTAAAGGCAACCGGATCGGGGCGCAAAGCGCCACGATCCCATGATAAAAAGACTTGCGAAGGGCACAGCCCTGAGCGCCGCTTGGATCGCGAAGCGATCCAAGATCCTGATGCTTCGACATACTCGACAGCTTGATCTGTCTTGGTCTGCCCTAAATCAATCCAAAACGAGAGATGGATGATGACCCCAACACTCTATTGGATACGACGTGATTTGCGCCTGGCCGACAATCCCGCCCTGAGCCATGCCCTTTCCGCCAATGGGTCCGTGATCCCTGTGTTTGTCCGCGATACAGAAACAGACGCTTTGCCCGCAGCCCCCAAATGGCGTCTTGGCCTGGGGCTCGGACGCTTGCAAAAATCGCTTGCCGACAAAGGCAGCCGTCTCATATTTCGTAGCGGCCCAGCGCTTGACGTGTTGTTAGCGTTGGCCGCGGAAACAGGGGCAAAACACATCGTCTGGAACAGGCTTTACGATCCCGTCGCCAGAGCCCGCGATACTCAGGTAAAACAAGACCTAATAGCCACAGGTCTAACCGCCCAAAGCTACAATGGACACCTTCTGCATGAACCCTGGACGGTCGAGACCGCGACAGGCGGGTTTTACAAAGTCTATACCCCTTTTTGGAAAGCCCTGCGCACACGCGACGTTGCCGCACCCTTACCGAGCCCTAACCATATCCCCCCACCACAAACCTGGCCCAACAGCGAAACCCTGGCTGATTGGAACATGGGGCAGGCAATGCAGCGGGGCGCAGATATTGTCCGCCCGCATCTGATCTTGGGCGAACAAGCCGCCCTTGATCGTCTGTCAACCTTTCTGCGTGACCCTATCAACCACTATGAGACCGCACGCAATCTCTTGGCCAAGGATGGAACCTCTGGACTTTCTGAAAACCTCAGCACCGGTGAAATTTCGCCGCGCACAGTCTGGCAGGCTGGCCGTGAGGCCATGGAACGCGGGGCCGCAGGCGCAGAGACGTTTTTGAAAGAGATCGTCTGGCGCGAATTTGCCTACCACCTGCTTTATCACACGCCCCATATCACAACTCAAAACTGGAAACCTGAGTGGGACGCTTTTCCCTGGGCGGACAGCGGACAGCAACTGACCGCCTGGCAACAAGCGCGCACCGGGATGCCGATTGTGGATGCTGGGTTGCGACAAATGTATGTCACTGGCAAAATGCACAACCGCGCCCGTATGTTGGTGGCAAGCTATCTAACAAAGCATCTGCTAACCCATTGGTATGTCGGTTGTGATTGGTTTGCACACTGTCTTGTCGATTGGGATCCGGCCTCAAACGCCATGGGCTGGCAGTGGGCGGCGGGCTCTGGCCCCGATGCTGCGCCCTATTTCCGGGTGTTCAATCCAGAAACCCAAGCGGAAAAATTTGACCCCAGCGGCACCTATCGACGGCGCTGGGTGGCTGAACTTTCCGCCCGTCCGCCCCAAAGCGCTTTGGATTATTTTCAAGCCATCCCCAAAAGCTGGGCGATGACCCCCAATGATCCTTATCCAAACGCCCCGATTGTTGGCGCCAAAGAGGGGCGCGTGAAAGCTCTGGAGGCTTATGAAAAGCGCGCTTGGGCAAAGAGTTAGCTTGCCGAGCCCAGTACACTCTGCAAAAAGTTTATCAAATAGCACAGGGAAAACCATGACGATACTGACCAGCACCGAGGGCCAAGCCGACCTGCCCCGCTATTTTACACAGGTGTTTGCCATCGTAAGAAAAATCAAACGCGGCCGTTTAGACGTGCACCTGCCCGATGGACGGCTGTTTCGTGTGGACGGTGCACAACCCGGGCCCGTTGCGGTGGCCCATGTTC
Organism: uncultured Thalassobacter sp.; assembly: GCA_963922715.1. Taxonomy (GTDB): domain Bacteria; phylum Pseudomonadota; class Alphaproteobacteria; order Rhodobacterales; family Rhodobacteraceae; genus CAWUJT01. The sequence continues at coordinate 14,830 of CAWUJT010000022.1, read as the reverse complement.
ATAACGCAGATGTCTTTGCGCGTCTGATCCGCGACGGCGATCTGGGGTTTTTTGAGGCTTACGTCGATGAATGGTGGTCCACCCCCGATCTGCAAACTTTTTTCGACTTTATACATGCCGACAACGACACTCTTCTTGATGGGTTTCCTGCGATGAAACTGGTGGGTTATTATGAGAAATTTCGCGCCTGGCTACAGGAAAATACCAAACGCCAAGCGAAGAAAAATATCGCCGCACATTATGATCTGGGCAACGACTTTTACCGTCTTTGGCTGGATGATACCATGACCTATAGTTCGGGTTTGTTTCTGACAGGTCAAGAAAGTTTGGAACGCGCGCAAGAGCAAAAATATGCATCAATCGTGGATCGCATGGGGGCAAAGCCAGGTGATCATGTCTTAGAGATCGGCTGCGGCTGGGGCGGTTTTGCCGAATACGCCGCCACCAAACGCGGGTTGAAAGTCACGGCTTTGACCATCTCCAAACAGCAATATGACTACGCCCAAAATCGTATTGCAAAAGCCGGTCTCAAAGATCGGGTGGATATCAAACTGCAAGACTACCGTGATGAACGCGGAAGTTATGACGGTATCGCCTCGATCGAGATGTTCGAAGCCGTCGGCCAGAAATACTGGCCCACGTATTTTAATGTACTCAAAAATCGCTTGAGACCGGGCAAAAACGCCACATTGCAAATCATCACAATTAGCGACGAACGCTGGCACACTTACAGACGTGGCGTCGATTTCATCCAAAAATATATTTTCCCAGGCGGCATGTTGCCCAGCTCTAGGCATTTGTCAAAACAAACAGAGCGTGTGGGGCTGATCACACGGGACATCTTTTCTTTCTCGGAAAGTTATTCGATTACGCTGCGGCGTTGGTATGAACGCTTCAATGACGAATGGGAGACGATTGCCGGTCTTGGTTTTGATGCGCGGTTCCAACGGATGTGGGAGCTCTATCTGACGTCTTGCGCTGCAACATTTCACAGTCAGGATTGCAATGTTGTGCAGGTGACCGTGCAAAAGCCCAGCTAGGCCTCTTATGGATATCTTCCTGTTTGGAACGCTCTTGTATGATCCTTTGCGTGCCATCGTTTTGGGTCGGCACGTGGCCGGGTATACAGCCCTATGCAAAGGCTGGTCAGTGGAGCGCGTCAAAGACGCGATGTCGCCTGTCTTCCAGCAAAACCCAGGGGCAATCACCCAAGGTCTTTTGCTGGTCGCGCTCACAGATGAAGAGAGAAAACGGTTCTTATATTATGTAGAGAGTTTCGGCTCTGTTCCAAAAGACATCACGGTAAAGGTCGACGGGTGTGCACAGGCCGCACAGGCTTTTGCGCCGCAAACAGACCCTGAAAACAGCGGCCAGCCCTGGCACTTAGAAGATTGGGAACGGGATGCAGCGGCCTACAGTTGCGAAGCCGCGGCGGAAATCATGCGTGCCTATACACGGGGCGTGCCCTTGGCGGTTTTGGACAAACGGTTGCCGATGATCTGGGCACGTGCCGCCAGCCGCAGCCGCCAACCCGCGCGTCCCGTTACCGTGGCCCAGACATTTCAATCTAAAAGCATCGAGATTGAACAAGAAACCATCGCTTATGAGGCATTTTTCCGTGTCGAGGAATACCGGCTGACGCATCCGCTGTTTTCGGGCAACCGCTCAGAACCTGTGTCCCGTGCCATTTTTCATGTCTGCGATGCAGTCACGGTTCTGCCTTATGATCCGAAACGCGACGTCGTACTTGTGGTGGAACAAGTGCGTATCGGGGCCTTTGCCAAGGGCGACCCCCTGCCCTGGCTGCTGGAGCCCGTGGCAGGGATGATCGATCTGGGAGAAGATGAGATCACCTGTGGCATCCGTGAAGCGCAAGAAGAAGCGGGGTTAAACCTGGAGGCCCAGAATTTTCACCGTGTCGCCCGTTACTATCCAAGCCCCGGCGGTGTGGCACAAATCCTGATCAGCTATGTCGCCTGTACCGATTTGCCAGCGTATCGGGCTGGTTTGGGCGGTGAGGCGCACGAGGGGGAAGATATTCGCGCCCATATCCTGCCCTTTGCGGATCTGATGGCAATGGTAGAAAGTGGCGAGGCGTGCAACGCACCCCTGATCCTTTCGGCACAATGGATCGCACTCAACAAGGCACATCTGGTTGAGTTCACGCAAAGCTCTGAGTAAAAGGGCATCAATGCGAAAGGACACCCGATGAACCGCTATGAAAATCTGGTAGAGGCGATTGGCAACACGCCGCTGATCCGCTTGCGTAACGTCTCAGCACGCACAGGGTGTGACATTTACGGCAAAGCGGAATTCCTCAACCCCGGCCAGTCGGTCAAAGATCGTGCCGCCCTTTACATGATCCGCGCCGCAGAGGCTTCTGGCGCTCTGCGCCCCGGCGGTACAATCGTGGAAGGAACGGCCGGCAACACCGGCATCGGGCTTGCGCTGGTGGGGGCCTCTTTGGGATATAGGTCGGTGATCGTCATCCCAAAGACACAAAGCCAAGAAAAGAAAGATATGTTACGGCTTGCAGGGGCGACTCTGGTGGAAGTGCCTGCTGTGCCCTACCGCAATCCCAACAACTATGTGCGCTATTCTGAACGTCTGGCCAAAGCGCTGAATGTATCAGAACCAAACGGCGCAATGTGGGCCAATCAGTTTGACAACACCGCCAACCGCCAAGCCCATATCGAAACCACTGGCCCGGAAATCTGGGACCAAACCCAAGGCAAAGTCACCGGATTTATCTGTGCCGCGGGCTCCGGCGGAACAGTGGCGGGTGTGGCCCAAGCCCTGCAACCGAAAGGCGTCAAGGTGGGACTGGTCGATCCCATGGGGTCCGCCCTTTACAATCACTATGCCCATGGCACGTTGAAAGCCGAAGGGGGCTCGATCTCAGAAGGAATTGGCCAGGGGCGCATCACAGCCAACCTGGAGGGCTTCAGCCCAGATTTTGTCACCCAAGCGCGCGATGAAGACGCCCTGCCCTATGTCTATGACCTGTTGGCGGAGGAAGGTCTGTGCATGGGCGGCTCCACCGCCATCAACATTGCGGGCGCTGTGAAAATGGCGCAAGAGCTTGGGCCAGGCAGCACCATTGTGACCATCCTGTGTGATTACGGCACGCGCTATCAATCCAAGCTCTACAACCTAGAGTTTCTACGCGAAAAAAATCTACCCGTACCAACCTGGCTAAAGCAGGGCGCTGCTGCGATCCCGTCTGTTTTTGAAGAAGAGTAACGCAAGATGCATTTTATTCGGTTTGTGGTCGCGTGTCTGGTGTGGAGTGTTTTATCCGCACCGAGTTTTGCACAATCGCCCTCTGCCCCAGACCTCACCCCAGAGACATATGAACAATGGAACGCTTTGGCCATGCGCGCGGAAGAGGTGGTGGACCGCGGGCTGGCTTCGACCGCGGCGCTTGAGGTTCTGCGGTCCAATTTGGTAGATCAACGCCGCTTGTTCCGCGAAGGTCAAGAGATCAACGCCAGTCGGATCGCGTCCTTGCGGGATCAAATTGCAGCCCTGGGTCCGCCCCCAGAGGCGGGGGCCACCGAGCCTCAGGAAATCGCCACCCAAAGGACAAATTTGACCGAACAGCTGGCTCAAGCCGAAGCGCCGCGCTTAACCGCCCAAGCGGCGTTCGAGCGCGCAGATGGTTTGATCCGCGAACTTGATGACTTAATCTCTAACCGGCAAACAACCGCGCTTTTGCAGGCAGAACCCGCGCCGATCAATCCTGGGAATTGGGTACCCGCGCTCCGGGGTATCACAGCATTTTCCCAGGCGCTGGTGGTGGAGATCACCACCTCTTTTCGCTCTGATGCCAGCCAGGCCGCTTTGGCAAATAATTCTGTGACCATCGTGGCTTTGTTGATATTCGCAACGATGGCTTTTCTGCGTACAAGTCGCTGGGCAAACAGATTAGAGGCGCGCCTCGCCCAGCGCCATGCAACCAAGCCCCCATTGCAGCGCCTGATCGTTTTGCTGCTCAGCGCAGTCAAAGTCATTGTGCCGGTTCTTGGACTTGGGGCAATCGCACAGGCTGTCAGGCTTGCAGGGATCGAAGGCTTTCGCATCTCTGCGATTTTGGATGTTTTGCCCCAGTTGGGTGCCTTTGTGCTGGCCATACGGTGGGCAAGCGTGATGAGTTTATCGCCGCAGATGGCCACCGCATTATCGGTAGAATTAGAAGAAAGCACACGGAAACGCGGCCATCGCTTAGGCACAAGCTTAGGCATTTTGCTTGGGTTTGGTTTGTTTTCCGATGTGATCCGCGGCACAGCCGAAGAGGCCGCGCTTTATGTGTCCATTTTGCTGTTCCCAGTGATTGTTGTGGCCGGTCTTGTGCTGTTGCGCTTTGCCCGACTATTTTTGCAGGCCGCAGAGGTCAAAGACCTCGAGGCGGGTGAAGAAACACCTTTTTCCGTTTACGTCATGCGATATTTAAGCCGTGCGGCCATCGCCGTTGGGATCACAGCACCCGCCCTTGCGCTTTTCGGCTATGCCAATGCGGCCGAGGCACTGCTGTGGCCAACCGTGCTTAGCCTGGCCTTGATCGTTTTGGTCGTGGTGTTGCAAGAAGCCCTGCACGATGGTTTCACAGTGGCCATCGGCGGGTCTGAACAAGAAGCGGAAAGCGGGCTTTTACCAACAATTTTCGGACTTTTGCTGGCCTTTGCCGCCCTACCGGCCTTTGCCCTGGTCTGGGGGGTGCGCTGGGCCACAATCACGGAGCTTTGGACGCGGTTTTTAGCGGGCGTTACAATTGGGGAAGCCGTCATCTCGCCCGCGAATTTCTTGACCTTCGCGATTGTTTTTACCGGGCTTTATCTGGTGACACGCTTGCTGCAAGGTGTGCTGCGCACCAGTGTTTTGCCCAAAACGAAGATCGATACCGGGGGACGCAATGCCATCGTCTCGGGCGTTGGGTATGTGGGCGTCATTCTGGCGGCGATTGTGGCTGTGACCTCTGCTGGGATCAATCTGTCTGGCCTGGCAATCGTGGCCGGAGCGCTTTCAGTGGGCATTGGGTTCGGGCTGCAAACGGTGGTGTCCAACTTTGTGTCTGGGATTATTCTGCTGATTGAGCGGCCGATCAAACTGGGCGATTGGATCGAAGTGAACGGCGTGATGGGGTTTGTGCGCGCCATCTCCGTGCGCTCTACACGGATTGAGACCTTTGACCGCTCTGATGTTGTTGTGCCAAACGCCGATCTGATCTCGGGCGCGGTGACGAATTATACGCATTCCAACATGACGGGGCGGATCATCGTGTCCGTGGGTGTTGCCTATGGCACAGATACGCGCAAAGTCGAGGCTCTTTTACGCGAAATCGCAGAGAAGCATCCCATGGTGTTGATCAGCCCGCCCCCTGCGGTGTTTTTCATGGGGTTTGGGGCCGATTCACTGGATTTTGAAATCCGCGCGATCCTGCGCGATGTGCTCTGGAGCCTCAGCGTCAAAAGCGAGTTGCATCACGCCATCGCCGAGCGGTTCCAGGCTGAGGGGATCGAAATTCCCTATGCGCAGCGTGATGTGTGGTTGCGCAATCCCGAAGTTCTTACTGCACCATCGCCATGATGATTGTTGGATCAGCAAACCATGCAAAAGGCAGTTGCTTTGGGACAGGAGGTATATAGTGGCCTTTCAAAACAGGAAGAGGACGTTAAAACAGATTATGCGTCTGTTAATACTCTGCACAATACAAGGACATCACGATGCACGTTGAGACAACCAAGCTTGACGGTGTCTGCCTCATCACTCCGCGCCGGTTTGGCGACCATCGTGGATTTTTTGCTGAGACGTATAACCGAAAGGTTTATGCGGGCTTGGGGATTGATCTCGACTTTGTGCAAGATAACCATTCACTTTCGGCCACTGTGGGCACGGTGCGGGGCTTGCACTTCCAGGCCCCGCCCGCAGCCCAGGCCAAGTTGGTGCGCTGTGGACGCGGGGCAATTTTCGATGTGGCGGTGGACATTCGAAGCGGCAGCCCGACCTATGGCCAATGGGTGGGCTATGAGCTGAGTGCAGAAAACGGCGCGCAGCTTTATATCCCGGCGGGGTTTGCCCATGGCTTTGTCACACTGCAGCCCGACAGTGAGATCGTCTACAAATGCTCTGACTATTATGCCCCCAAGACGGAAGGGGCCCTGCGCTGGGACGACCCAAACATTGGCATTGAATGGCCCATTACCTGCGACGTCATATTGAGCGAAAAAGACGCCGCAGCCCCCCTGCTGGCTGATCTCGACAGCCCGTTCACCTGGAAGGCCGACGCATGAAGATCCTTGTCACAGGGGGCGCGGGGTTCATCGGCTCGGCCGTGGTGCGGCTCGCAGTGGCGCGAGGTCATGCAGTGGTGAACTTGGACGCGCTGACCTATGCCGCTTGCCTGGCCAATGTGGCGTCGGTGTCTGACAACCCGCTTTACACTTTTGAGCACGCCGATATTCGCGACCGCGCAGCACTGGATCGTGTTTTTGCAACGCATCGGCCTGATGCGGTGATGCATTTGGCGGCGGAAAGCCATGTCGATCGCTCAATCGATGGACCCGCCGATTTCATCGAGACCAACATCACCGGCACCTTCAATATGCTAGAGGCCGCGCGCGTCTACTGGATCGAACAGGGCAAGCCCGAGGGGTTCCGCTTTCACCATATCTCCACCGATGAGGTCTTCGGCTCTCTCCCCACTGACCCATCAGTGAAGTTTTCCGAAAGCACACCCTATGACCCGCGCAGCCCCTATGCGGCCTCTAAGGCCAGCTCGGACCATCTGGTGCGCGCCTGGCATGAGACCTATGGCCTGCCGGTGGTGCTCAGCAATTGTTCCAACAATTACGGGCCCTATCACTTCCCGGAAAAACTGATCCCCGTGGTGATTTTGAACGCACTGGCCGGCAAACCGCTGCCAATTTATGGCGATGGGTCCAATGTGCGCGACTGGCTTTATGTCGACGATCACGCTGAGGCCTTGCTGTTGGTGTTGGAGAAGGGCATCACCGGGCGGAGCTATAACATCGGCGGCGAAAACGAGTGCAGCAATCTGGAGTTGGTGCGGATGATCTGTGGCATTTTAGATCGCTTGCGCCCCCGCGATGCGGGACAATATGCAGATCTCATCACCTTCGTCCCCGACCGCCCGGGCCATGATGCGCGCTATGCGATTGATCCGATCCGTCTGCGCACGGAACTGGGCTGGCGGCCCTCGGTCACGCTCGAAGAGGGGCTTGCGCGCACCGTGCGCTGGTATCTGGAGCACGAAGGCTGGTGGCGTCCCCTGCAGGCGCGCAAAGGGGTTGGTCAACGCCTTGGAACACCGCAGGGGGCCGAAGCATGAGCATCCTTATCTTTGGGCGCACAGGTCAAGTGGCCACCGAGTTACAACGTCTGGCTGATGTCGTGGCCCTTGGGCGCGATCAGGCCGATCTGTCCGATCCTGCCGCTTGTGCCAACGCAATCAACGCCCACCGCCCGCACGTCGTGATCAATGCCGCCGCCTACACCGCCGTGGACCGCGCAGAAGAGGAAGAAGCACGGGCCACCGTGATCAACGGCGATGCGCCGGCTGCCATGGCACAGGCGTGTCGGGAGTTGGATATTCCGTTTGTGCATCTCTCGACCGACTATGTGTTCGCAGGGGATGGCACACAGGCATGGTGCCCCGGAGATATACCCAACCCGCAGAATGCTTATGGTCGTTCAAAGCTGAAGGGGGAGGATGCCGTACGCATTACAGGTGGGCGCTTTGCGATCCTGCGCACCTCTTGGGTCTTCTCGGCCCATGGATCGAACTTCGTGAAAACCATGTTGCGCTTGTCGGACAGCCGCGACAGCCTGAACGTGGTTGCCGACCAAATCGGTGGCCCAACACCTGCCTCTGCCATTGCGCAGGCATGCTTAACCATCGCAGATCATCTGGCCACTGACATTGGAAAATCAGGCACATACCATTTCAGCGGCGCGCCTGATACAAGTTGGCATGACTTTGCCACAGAGATTTTCGGACAAGCCAGCCGTACGATAAAAGTGACACCGATTTTAACAGAAAACTATCCCACACCGGCCAAACGCCCGTTGAATTCACGCCTTGATTGCCGAAGCACCGAAGACGTATTTGGCCTCAAACGTCCTGATTGGAGACATGATTTGACCGAAGTTTTGAGACAGCTGGAGATCCAAAAATGACCGCGCGCAAAGGCATCATCCTGGCTGGTGGCTCCGGCACGCGGCTTTATCCGATCACCATGGGCGTGTCAAAGCAGCTTTTGCCGATCTATGACAAGCCGATGATTTACTACCCTTTGTCGGTCTTGATGCTGACTGGTATCCGCGACATCGCGATCATCACAACACCCCAGGACCAGGCGCAGTTCCAGCGATTGATGGGGGATGGCAGCCAATGGGGCCTATCACTGAGCTGGATTGTGCAGCCATCCCCCGATGGCCTGGCCCAGGCCTATCTTTTGACAGAAGATTTCCTGGCGGGCGCGCCGTCAGCTTTGGTCCTGGGGGACAATATCTTCTTTGGCCACGGCCTGCCGGATATCTTGCACAATGCCAGCCAGAAAACAGAAGGCGGGACGGTCTTTGGCTATCAAGTCGCAGACCCCGAACGTTATGGCGTTGTTGGCTTTGATCCGCAGGGGCAGGCCACAACGATCATCGAAAAACCGACGGTGCCGCCCTCAAACTATGCTGTTACGGGCCTCTATTTCCTAGACGGCACAGCCCCGGCGCGCGCGGCAAAGGTTACACCCTCCGCCCGGGGTGAGTTGGAGATCACCTCCCTGCTGTCCATGTACCTCGCCGAAGGCACGCTGTCTGTCGAACGGATGGGACGTGGCTTTGCTTGGCTGGACACCGGCACCCATGCCAGCTTGCTCGATGCCAGCAACTTTGTGCGCACGCTGACGGAACGGCAAGGCCAGCAGGTGGGATGCCCCGAAGAAATCGCTTTCGATCAAGGCTGGATTGATCACGCACAGCTTCTGGACCGCGCCAAGGTGTTTGCAAAGAACGACTACGGAGACTACTTAAAGCGCCTAGCTGGGGAGGTCTGAAATCGCTTCCTGCGCTCTATGGCAGGTTTGGCGCGTGTTTTGTTAAGCAACCCTGTGACCCTGGCTCCAAACACCGCGCAGAATTGGGGTATCGCCTGCAGCGCGGACGCGCAAAACGTCCCCACGGTGATTGATTTCAAGACGCCCACGATCCTTTAGACCCGTGGCCCGGGCAGGATTTTCGGTTACGCAAGACACAGCGCGCGGCAGGTCGTTCCAAATATCAGCCAAGCGGAAGGCCGCCAACAATAAGGCAGAGGGCACATAGTCAGACGACACAATATCCAGAAGCCCCAATTCAGCTAGGTGTTGTGCCGCGACATTTCCAGAATGCGATCCACCCCGGATGAGGTTTGGCGCCCCCATCATCACGGCAATGCCTTTGGCATGGCAGGCCTCTGCCGCTTCCTGAGTTGTCGGAAACTCTGCAAAGCCTACGCCGTGTTGAGATGATGTTAAAACATGTTCAGCCGTTGTATCGTCGTGGCTGGCCAGCACCGCACCATAGCGCCGCGCCTCTTGCACCGCGCCATGTTCATGCTTTGCACCAAAGCGGGTTTGCAAATCCTCAAGCCGTTTGACATGGACGTTAAAATCATCATCGTTAAAATTGCGCTTTTTCGACAGATAGGTTTTCAGCGCGGTGACATCGCGAAACTGCCTTTGCCCGGGTGTATGGTCCATCAAGCTGACGATGCCCACACGATCATCTGGGCCGAATTTCGCCATCTCTTCAAGCAAAGTCTCCGAGCATATCTCGGCCCGCAAATGCAGAAAGTGACTGATCTTGAAGTAGCCTTGTGCCCGCGCCGCCAGCAGCTCATCGGCCAGTGGGCGCGCATATTCAGCGTAACCCCCCCCATCTGACGAATGAATGGAGCCGACGCGCAATGCGTCGAAAACAGTTGTAATACCTGTTGACGCGAGCTCTGCATCATGGGCAAGCAACGCAGACAAATGGGGCCAATCAACACCGGGGCGCGGCTCCATGTGGCGTTCCAGGTTATCAGTGTGCAGTTCGACCAGGCCAGGCAGAACATAATCCCCTTGGCAATCGATCGCGCCTTTGGGAACACTCTGCCCGACACCGATTTCGACAATGCGCCCATTGGAAATTGTGATCCAACCGGTCAAAAGGGTGTAGGGCAACACAAGCACGGCATTTGCCAGAATCACGGGCTCTGACATCGTTTTGTCATCTGCGTCTGTCATAGGGGCCGAAGCAAGGGAAGAAGTCATGTCATATACTCGATTTGCCATATATTATGTCCCCCAACAGTCTGAGCTGGCAGAGTTTGGCGCCCGCTGGTTGGGGTGGGATATTCTGCATGGGGAGGTCACGCCCCCGTTCGATATCACAGGCCTGGCAGAGATCACAACACCACCGCGCAAATATGGCTTTCATGCCACCCTCAAACCACCGTTTCGATTGGCGGCAGGCTACACCCAAGAAGATCTCGCGCAAGCGGTGGCGGACCTGGCACAAGCCACCCCGGCTGGTCATACAGATGGCTTGCGGTTGTCTGTGATCGGGCGGTTCCTGGCGTTGACGCCGGAAGGCCCCACCCAAAGCATCGACCATGTGGCGGCAAGCTGTGTGCAAGCGCTGGACCCGTTCCGGGCCGCACCAAGCGCGGCGGAGTTGACGCGCCGCAGGCAAGCCGGCCTCAGCCCTAGGCAAGAGGCGCTGTTGGTTGCATGGGGCTATCCCTACGTTCTGGACGAATTTCGGTTTCATTTGACCCTGAGTGGTCGCCTGCAGTCCTCTGACATCGAAACCTGGCGTGCTGAGGTTGAGAACGCCCTTCCCCCTTTGCCCGAACCATTCAATCTGGATCGTCTCGCTTTGGCGGGGGAACGGGAGATAGATGGGCATTTTGAGGTGATCCAAACCTATGCGCTGTCTGGGTAGAGTGCAGATAGGGCCCGCGAAACGGTCTCGGCCAAAGTCCCATCATTGGACAGTGTGATCACATCTAACCCCTCTGGCAGGGGTTTGTCAGCCTGGGCGAGCCGCGCTTTGATGTCTGTCGCTGTCTCGCGGCCCCGATCACGCAACCGCTGGGCCAGAACCTCGGGCGAGGCCGTGATATGCAGAACACGCAAGGTCGCAAACACCTCAGACGCTTTGCCAAGAACGCTTCTGGAAAGATTGGCCAGACAGTCCCGGCCCGCGGCCACATCCGCCTGCACATCTTTTGGCAGGCCGTATGACAGGCCATGGGCGCTCCAGTAAAGACAGAACGCCCCCTGTGCGGCGGCCTGGTCAAAGGCCGCTTGTGAAAGCGCTTGATAGTCTTCTCCGCCCTGCCCGGGCGCGCGTGTGATGGCTCTTTGCACCAGACGCACCTCGGGCCGTGCGGCGGCGATCCCCGCCATCACGCTATCTTTGCCAACGCCCGATGGTCCAACCACAGCGATCAGGCGCCCCGGGTTCATGCCGCCCTCTGTGGCGTAAATTGGCTGACGTCCACTTCACGGTCACAGACACGCGCCCGGGCCGCTTCGTCGTGGAAGATGCCCACCAGCGCGGCCCCGCGCCGCTTAGCCGTTTCAATCAGCGACAAGACAACCTCTCGGTTGGCCGCATCGAGACTTGCGGTCGGTTCATCTAACAGCATCGCCGGATACGCATAGACAAAACTGCGGGCGATATTGACACGCTGTTGCTCGCCACCGGAAAATGTCGTGGGCGAAAGCCCCCACAGCGGCTCAGGCACATTTAGCTGAGATAAAAGCGCGCGCGCCTGGTTCTGTGCTGCCGCAAGGGAAACACCAACCGCCAACAGGGGCTCTGCCACCACCTCTAGCGTCGGCACGCGGGGCACAACACGTAAGAACTGACTAACATAGCCCAAGGTCTTGCGGCGCAGCGCGATGATTTCCCGTGCCTCGGCTTGGGCCACATCCACACCATCCACGACGATCTGCCCCGATTGGGCGCGATAATTGCCATAGATCATCCGCATCAAGGTTGATTTGCCCGCGCCTGATACCCCGGTTAAGGCGACACATTCGCCAGGCTGCACGGATAAAGACACATCGCTGAGCACCTCGATGACGGTGCTGCCTTGGTTGTGCAGCGTGAAGGTCTTGGAAACATCTGTCAGCTCAATCATAGATCATACCTGCAAAACGGAACTCACAAGGAGTTGTGTATAGGGGTGCTGGGGATCGTCCAGCACCTGATCGGTCAACCCCGTCTCAACCACAAAGCCTGATTTCATCACCATCAACCGATGCGCAAGAAGCCGGACAACCGCAAGATCATGGGTGACGATGATCGCGGCAAGGCCCATGTCACGCACCAACCCGCGCAACAAATCGAGCAGCCGCGCCTGGACGGACACATCCAACCCCCCCGTTGGCTCATCCATAAACACCAGCCGTGGCCCCGTGACCAAATTCCGCGCAATTTGCAAGCGTTGCTGCATGCCACCGGAAAATGTTGTGGGGCGATCGTCGATCCGGCCTGTGTCGATCTCCACACGCGCCAGCCAATCGAGTGCGCTGGCCCGGATGTCGCCGTAATGCCGCGCGCCCACGGCCATCAGACGCTCGCCCACATTGCCGCCCGCGCTGACGCCCATGCGCAACCCATCGCGGGCGTGCTGATGCACAAAAGCCCAATCGGTGCGGCCCAGCATCCGGCGCTCTGGCTCTGACATTTGCACGGTGTCGCGCAGGCCATCGACGCGGGTGTCAAACAAAACCGCGCCCTCATCGGGCGGCAAATGCCCCGCCAGGCAGTTCAGAAGCGTTGTCTTGCCAGAGCCGCTTTCGCCAACAATCCCCATCACTTCACCTGGGTAGAGATCGAAAGACACATCGGCACACCCGATATGGGGGCCGTAGCGTTTGGAGATGCCTTGGACCGAGAGCAAAGGAGTCATATTACCTTCCATTCTGTTGGTGCGCTATCCATCCCCCGCGGGAAGCTGAACCAGCAGCCACCGCCGGCATGGGGTTGGCCTTCAGCTTTGGTGATGTCTTTGTCCAAAAGGTAACAGCGCAGCAGCGTTGCAACCCCGCCATGGGCGACAATCAACGTATTGCCCTCTGGGGCTTCTGTTAGAACATCCCGTACTGCGTTCACAAAACGAGATTGCGCAGCGCGCGCTGTCTCCCAACCGCGCGTTGAAACGTCGGGTTTTGCAAAGAAGACTTGAACGACAGGCCAGAACTCATCTTCGGGTAGAAATCCCGTCGAACTCCGGTCATTCTCGCTCAATTCTGCGCGGGTCTGCACCTCATGCCCAAGCCGCTCAGCGACAAAAGCGGCACCCTCGTGTGCCTTACGCTCGGTGCTGCTGTAAACTGCCGTCACACCGTCCAGTATCGGTTGGGTTGCAAAACGCCTATGTCGCTCTTGGCCCACGGCATTCAGCCTCCAATCGGGTACAATTGTGTCTGGATCCACAACCACCTCGGCATGGGTCAGAAGCATCACTCGCCCACTCATGCTGCATCCTTTCCACGATACCCTGCCCCGCGGCGGCGTTCGCAATAGTCGGTGTCGGAACAGACAAACATACGCCCGCCGGTGTCATCGACAATCACCTCATCCAAATAGCTGTCTTCCGCCCCGCATAGGCTACAGGCATAGGCGGCTTTGCTGGCCTCGAACGGGTGATCCTCAAAATCGAGGCTGACCACCTGAGTGTAGGGCGGCAGCGCATAGATCCGCTGCTCTCGGCCCGCGCCAAACAGTTGGATCGCGGCCATCTCCAGCTTTGGATTGTCGAATTTCGGGATCGGAGATGGGTCCATCACATAGCGCGCCTCCACCTTCACGGGATAGGCATAGGAGGTGGCAATATGGCCATGGCGGCTGATGTCCTCATAGAGTTTGACATGCATCAGCCCGTATTCCTCTAGCGCGTGCATTTTGCGGGTTTCACTTTCGCGCGGCTCCAGAAAGCGCAAGGGTTCAGGGATCGGCACTTGGTAGACGAGGATTTGCCCCTCGGTCAGGGGCTCTTCGGGGATGCGGTGGCGGGTCTGAATGACGGTCGCATCACCGGTGTGTGTGGTGGTTTGCACACCGGCGGTGCGCTCAAAGAAGCTGCGGATGGAGACAGCGTTGGTGGTGTCATCCGCGCCTTGGTCGATCACCTTAAAGCAATCCTCAGGCGTCAAAACAGCGGCAGAGACCTGGACCCCGCCCGTGCCCCAGCCATAGGGCATCGGCATCTCGCGGGAGGCAAAGGGCACCTGATAGCCCGGGATCGCAAGCCCTTTGAGAATGGCCCGACGGATCATCCGCTTGGTTTGCTCATCAAGATAGGCGAAGTTGTAATCGCTCATAAAAGCCCCCGTTCATTCAACGCGCTCTGGAGTGCCACAGGATCGGTGAAATGGATCCCATCCATACCGACGGCTTTGGCCCCGTCAACATTATGCGCCCCATCATCAATGAACACACAGTCTTGTGGCAAAACACCGGCGCGCTCACACAACAGATGATAAATGCGCGGATCGGGTTTTATCAGGCCTTCACGCCCTGACACCACCAAGGTGTCAAACACTTCTCCCAACTCAGGATGCGCCTTAAGCCCCTGTGGCCATGTTTCCGACGACCAATTCGTGATTGCATGAACCGGGATGCCGGCAGCCTTCAAGCTGTAGAGTATGTCCCATGTTCCCGTGATCTTATGCTGAACCGTACGGGGAAAAAGCCCGACGTAATCCGCCAATCTTTGCGCATCTTCTGGATCATCAATCTCAGCGGCAAGGGTGGCAAATGATGTGCCTTGATC